>DATAVO010000180.1:0-20647 GCA_036267695.1 Frankiaceae bacterium | reverse complement strand
CGGCGACTGCGGCCGGCCTGCAGGTCCAGCCGACACCCAACCCGGCCAACGAGTTCCAGGTGGGCCCGTTCCGGCTACTCGGCCTGAAGTACCCGCAGACCCTCACGTCAGGTATTGCGGTCGGTAGCAGCAACACGTCCTCGCTGCGGGCCCAGGGTCTGCGTACCCGTGACGCGACCAAGGCGATCGGCTTCAAGCAGGCCGACTACTCCGAGCGTCCGCCACTGGTGACGAACTGGCGTCCGTACATGGAGGAGATCAAGGGTTCCGGCGCCGGCGGGTACATGAACGCCACCGGAAGCGCGGCCTACATCGCGCCTGAGGTGACCGCCATCAAGGACGTCGGGCTGAAGCTGACCTGGATGCTGCTCGGCAATGCCTACTACGAGCCGCAGACCATTGCGGCCGTGAAGAGCGTCGGGGTAACCCAGCCGACGTACCAGTACTTCAGCCACCTGCCGTTCGAGATGACTGACAACCCGCTGGTCAAGCAGATCCGAAGCATCATGAGCGTCGTCCCGAAGGCGACGTACACGGACTTCACCGCGCTCGCATTCAACGCGTGGACCCTGTGGGCGAAGTCCGCTACGGCGTGCGGAAACGATCTCACGCAGGCCTGTGTCCTGCAGAAGGCCGGGACCGAGACGGCATGGACCGCTGGTGGTCTGTTCCCGCCGCGCGACACCGATCCGAAGAATCCGCACCAGACCACGTGCTACGTGATGATGGACGTGACCCCGAACGGCTTCGTCTACGACAAGGACGTCACTCAGCCGAACAACGGCATCTACAACTGTGACCCCAAGAACGTCGTGAAGCTGACGAACACGTACCAGACCTCGTAGCGACCTAGCGACGAGCAAGTAGCGCAAAAAAGATCCCGGCTGGGTCGCACACCGCGACCCAGCCGGGATCTCTTGTTGGCCGACTTATCCGGGGAAGTCCACGACGACCCGGCCGACGGTGCCCCGATCTTCCATACGTAGCAAGGCTTCCGGCAGCTTCGTGTAGTAGTGCGTCTCGCTGACCAGCGGCCGGATCTGCCCGGCGCGCAGCATCTCGACCAGCCGCTCCTGCACCTGCACGCCCACGGAGTACGGGGTCATGTTCGTGCCGTATCCCATCGGTGCACCCGCCCCGTACGCGAGCATCACGCCGACGAGCGAGAACCCTCCGAAGCACAGCTTGCGGCCGTTCACCATAGGCACTTCTTCGGCCTCGATGCCGCTGGCGAAGCCGATGATGAGGTGGCGCCCGCCGAGCCGCAAGCACTGCAGCGACTCCATCATGACCTCACCGCCGACACCGTCGAAAACGACATCGACCCCCTGGCCGCCGGTCGCCTCGATGACCGCATCCTTGAAGCCGTTCCGGTAGTTGATGACGACGTCGGCGCCCTGGGCGCGAGCGAACTCCAGCTTGTCTTCCGAGCCTGCCGTGGCGATGACGCGGGCACCGGCCGCCTTGGCCAGCTGCACCGCCGCCGAGCCGACCCCGCCTGCCGCTGCGTGGATCAAAACCGTCTCACCGGCCTGGAGCTTGCCGCGGAAATGCAGCCCGAGATACGCGAGATGGAAGGGGAAGTAGAACGCCGCCGCGTTGGTGTCGTCGAGTTCTTCGGGGACGTCGAACGCGGAGTCCGCGCGACCGACGACGTACTCGGCATGGGCGCCGAACGCCCCCGTGGCGATGCCCATGATGCGGTGGCCGATGAGATGTTCGGCGCCCGCACCCGCTGCCAGGACCGTCCCGACGAGTTCCATCCCCAGCGTGTACGGAAGCGGCGGATTGATCGTGAGGTAGCGCCCGCGGCAGCCATCGACCTCGTTGTAGTTCAGGACAGTTTTCGAGGTCCGCGCGAGGAACTCACCCGGCCCCGGTGTCGGCATCGGGAGCCGAGTGAGTGCGAGCGCTTCCACGGGTGACCCGTAGCGGACGACCTGCCACGCCTGCATGGTGTCGGGGATCGATTTCTGCTCAACGGTCACGACGGTCTCCTGCTCGAAACGTGGTTGCCAGCGGGCAGGACGGGATCCTGCCACTCGCGTCCGAGCGGGCCTTGAGCGGGCCCCTGAGCGGCGGCCAGAAAGTCAGCCGGTGTAGGGATTTGCCGGCAGCGACACGCTCCGCGAGGTCGAGAAGTAGAGATCGCTGCCCACCGTGCCGTCGGCGTAAGAGAAGGTCGTCTGCAACACCTCGGACGTCTTTGGGTTTTCGAACGTCGCGTCGGTGACCTTGTTCCGGGGGTTGTACCGGCTGACCTTGATGGCCGGCCGGCCCTTGGCGTCCTTCGCCGCACGATCGACCTGGACGTCCGAGGTCGCCGCGAGCACCTTGAACAGCGCCGATCGCAGCTGCGGGCCGACCACGGGGTTCCACAGCATGTCGGTCGCCTGCTCGAAGACCTTGTCATCGGCCGTGAAGACCAGCGGCGGGGCGGGTGTCTTACCGGTGCCGGCCAGCTGCTGGCTTTCGGCGGCTCCGGCCAGCTGCTGGTCGCGGTCGAACTGGGCGATCAGGTACGTGCGTAGCTGCCGCGCGTCGGTCGGGATCGCGGCAAACTGCGCCTCGGTCAGCGAGTCGTGGCGCGCGACCGGCAGCTCGCTAGGGATGCCGGGGTCTTTCTGATACGTCCACACGTCACCAGTGATGGCATCGATGACGCTGGTGCGCTGCGCCTGGTCCTGCAGCTCAGACATGACCACGTAACGGCCGGTCGCCGGTTCGGTCCTGGCGGCGATCTGGCTGAGCCCGATGAGGGTGCGCTGCGCGGCGGTCAGCGAAATCGCTCCGGTGCTCGGGCTCGCGGTGACCGGATCGAGCTGAGCTGAACCAGGGCCGGTGCCGGCGCCGTGCGGATAGGCCGCGACAGCGACGGCACCGACGGTGACACCGGTCAGGGCAAGCGAGGTGAGGGTGCGGCGGGTGCGGCGGCGCCGGTGCTCGGACGCGATCGCCGTCCCCACATGGGACGGAGCGGTCACGCCGGAAGTGGCGTCGTTCATCAGGTCGCGGACGTCTTCCTCAAGCAACATGGGTGGTCCTCAGATCGTCGGGGTGTGGTGGCAGAAGAGTTGAACAAGCTCGGGATGGCTGCGAAGGCGAGCCATCGCGCGTGAGGCGGTCGTCTTGACCGTCCCTGGAGAGATGTCGAGCAATGCGGCGACATCGGCCTCGCTGCGGTCCTCGAAGTAGCGCAGGACGACAACGGTCCGCTGCTGGGCGGACAGCGTGTCGAGCGCACGCAGCAGCGGGGCACGCAGCTCCACCGCCTCCTGCGAATCGCCGGCTTTGACGTCGCCGCGATCGTGACCGTCGTGCAGGTGCTCCTGGCGCGGTCGCCTGGCGGTGCGCCGGTGCTCGTCGATCGCCAGGTTGTGCATCACTTTGCGGGAGAAGGCCATCGGGTTATCGACGCGGCTCCAGCGTGACGCGATGCGCTGCAACGTGTCCTGGTAGAGATCCTCAGCCGCGGCCCGGTTATTGGTGAGGAGGGTGGCGATCCGGAAGAGCGCATCGCCGGCCACGCCGACAAACGCCTCGAACGCTTTTACCTGTTGGCGATCCACTGGCTGGGGCTCCGTTCAGTCGCCGTCACTGGCTAAGACGACAGCGCGGCCAGATCCGTTGACAGGCGTTGACCTGGCCCGACTTCCGCACGGCTACGCTGCCTCGCGTGAGCCCTGTGTCTCCTGTGCCGCTCGAGTCCGACCTCGATGTCGAGGCCCTTCGCCAGAAGTATCGCCAGGAACGGGACCGCCGGCTGCGATCCGACGGTATCGAGCAGTACGTCGAGACCGAGGGCCGATTCGCGCGGTTTGCCGAAGATCCGTGGGCCGATCCGCGGTTCTCGCGCGCGCCGCTCACCGACACGGTTGACGTCGCGATCGTCGGCGCCGGCTTCGGTGGGCTGCTGGCCGGGGCACGGCTGCGCGAGTTGGGCGTCAAAGACATCCGCCTGATCGACAAGGGCGCCGACGTCGGCGGTACCTGGTATTGGAACCGGTATCCGGGGATCGCTTGCGATGTCGAGTCCTACGTCTACCTCCCGCTGCTGGAGGAGGTGGGCTACGTGCCGCTGGAGAAGTACAGCAAGGGCGGGGAGATCTTCGCCTACTGCAAACGCATCGCTGAGAAGTTCGACCTGTACGCCAATGCTTGCCTGCAGACCGAGGTCACCGAGATCCGCTGGGATGCCGGCGAATCCCGCTGGGTGATCCGCACCAATCACGGCGATGCCATGCGGGCCCGTTTCATCTGCCTGGCCAACGGTTTTCTGCAGAAGCCCAAGCTGCCGGGCATCCCGGGCATCGAGTCCTTCGGTGGTCATGCTTTCCACACCAGCCGCTGGGATTTCGACTACACCGGCGGCGACTCGACCGGCGGCCTCGACAAGCTGGCTGACAAGCGGGTCGGGATCATCGGCACCGGTGCGACGGCAGTGCAGTCCGTTCCGCACCTGGCTCAAAGTGCCGAGCGGCTCTATGTTTTCCAGCGCACGCCATCGTCGATCGACGTGCGCGGCAACCGGCTGACGGATCCGGATTGGGCGGCAGGCCTTCAGCCGGGCTGGCATCGCGACCGGCGGGTCAATTTCCAGATCTTCACGGCCGGCGGCTTCGCCGAAGAGGACCTCGTCAACGATTCATGGACCGATGTCATGCGCAAGCTCATCGGCGTGCGGGTGAGCAACCCAGGCGCCCTGGGCCCGGAAGAGCTCGCGGCCCATCTGGAGCTGGCGGACTTCGAGAAGATGGAAGAGATCCGCGCCCGCATCGAAGCTGTGGTCGCCGATCCCGGGACCGCTGAGGCGCTGAAGCCGTGGTATCGCCAGTTCTGCAAGCGCCCGTGCTTCCACGACGAATATCTCGATGCCTTCAACCGCCCCAACGTGACGCTTGTCGACACCCACGGCCAAGGCGTCAGCCGCATCACCGAGCGCGGGGTGGTGGTCGAGGGCACCGAGTACCCGCTCGACTGCCTGATCTTCGCCACCGGTTTCGAGGTCGGCACCGACTACGAGCGGCGGGCCGGATTCCAGGTCATCGGCCGCGACGGGGTGACCTTGACCGACAAGTGGGCCGATGGCGTACGCACCCTGCACGGCTTGCACGTGAACGGCTTCCCGAACTGCATGGTGATGGGCATCGCGCAGGCCGGCTTCTCGGTGAACTTCGTCTACATCTTCGACACCCAGGCACAGCACGTCGGCTGGGTCATCGCCGAGGCGCTCAAGCGCGACGTCAAGGAATTCGAAGCCGACGAGGCGGGCGAGCAGGGGTGGGTCGACACCATCCTGGTCCGCAGTTCCACGAACGTCGACACCGCCAACAGCTGCACTCCCGGCTACTACAACAACGAAGGCCACCCCGACGCCCGCGCCCGCCAGGGAAGCTTCTTCTTCGGAACCCCTACGGAATATGAGGAATTGCTCGCCGCCTGGCGGGCATCGCCCGAGCTGACTGGACTGGAGCTCCGCATCGACTAGGAAATGCTGACCCACACCGGCGGTTCGTAGCACCGGATCTGGGCCAGCGGCACCCAGCTCGGTTCGTCGGCCAGGGCGAGCGTGATGCCCGGTTGCGCGAGGACGCGGATCGCTTCTTCGAGTTCGACGCGCGCCAGTGTGGCCCCCAGGCAGAAATGGATGCCGGCCCCGAACGTCGTCGACTTCACGTCGTCGCGCTGCACGTCGAAACGGTCGGGATCGGTGTAGCGCCTCGGGTCGCGGCAGGCCGCGGTGAGGCACAGCACCACCGGCTCGCCCTGGCCGACGCGTAACCCACCGAAGTGGATGTCCTCGCTCGCAAGGCGGGCGGTGCCGAACGTGATCGGCTCGTACCGCAGGACTTCATCGGCCGCACGCGGAATCAGCGCGGGATCGGCGGCGACGGCGGCGAGCTGCTCGGGGTTGCGGGCGAAGAGCACGATCATGGCCGCGAGCGCACCTCGGGTCGTGTCATGCCCGGCAAACATGAGGTTCTCGGTGAGCGCGACCATCTCGTCCGTGCTCAGCCGATCGCCCGCCTCCTCGACCTGGATCAGCGCCGACAGCAGGTCCTCGCCCGGCGCCCGCCTGCGGTCAGCGATGAGGCCCTTCACGTACCGGCGAGCTGGGCGAGCGCATCTTCGATCTGACGATGGATGAGCGGATCACGTATCGCGCTGAACGCCAGCCCGAGTTGCTTGGTCCACACGCCGAAAGTCGCGCGGTCCGCCTCGGGGATGTCGAGCAGATCCGAGATCACCGCTAAGGGAAGCCGATGCCCGAGATCTCCTTGCGCGTCGAAACGCCCTTCCGCGAAGCCGGGTTCGAGGATGGTGCGGACGTGGTCGGCGATCTGCGGGCGCAGACGCTCGACCGAGCGGGGCGTGAACGCGCGGCTGACGAGCTTGCGCAGCCGGGTGTGCTCGGGTGGGTTCTTGCTGAACATGACCGAGTTCCACCACTCCCAGAGCGGCCCGCTGCGCAGCCCGTTCAGCGCCATCAGGTCGGCGGCGAGGAAGCGCGGATCGCGCAGGCACGCTTCGACCTCCGCGTCGCGCAGCACGTGGATCGCGCCCTCGCCCGACACGGCGAACGGGGCGGTCTCACGGGCCTCTCGTAGCGGCGCATGGATGTCCTGCCAGATCTCTGGCGCGTTCAGGTTCAGCACCGGAAGGCTGTCACGCGCGTACGTCTCGCCAGTCAGGCTCACGCTACTGACGCTAGCGGGTAACGAAAGCGCCGTGACGGGCGCAACCGTTAGTCATCACTTGCGTTAGCGATGACTAACGCTACCGAGATGTGAGACGCGATCGCCGAGCCCACCCGGCGGGCGATTGTCGAGCGCCTGGCCGACGGACCCGCGGCGGTGAGCGATCTGGCGCGCGACATGCCGATCACGCGCTCGGCCGTCTCGCAGCACCTGCAGATCCTGAAAGCGGTGGGGCTCGTCACAGACCGAGCTGTCGGAACCCGCCGCGTGTACACCGTCGACCCTGACGCGCTAGCCCTCATTCGCGCGTACATCGACGCGTTCTGGTCCCGATCCCTGGCCGCATTTCAAGCCGCGGCCGAACAGCAGGAGGACGAATGAGCCCCGAGACCGCGACGACTGAGGTCACCACGGGCGTCGACCGCGGAACCGATGGCAGCGAGTGCCGCTCGTCAGGCGTCCTCACCTACGAGCCGCCGAGCCGGGTCACCTTCAGCTGGGACATCAACCGCGCTTCTGAGATCGCGGGGTTATGCGCGCTCACAACCCCGCGACCTCAGTTCGACGGGCGGGTGGCGGAGAGTCGACGGACTCGCCGCCTCTAGGTGCGGTAGCGCCAGGCGGCATGAGCGGCGCGGCGGCTGATCTGTGCCCGCCTCTGCTGCGCGGTAACAGGCCCGCTGACGTCCGACACCGCCACCACTCGTGCGCGCACGACCGGTGGCGAGGGGGCGTTCCACCAGCGGACAGTGGCGAGCACGGCATCGCGACCTTCGGTGTCGAGCCAATTGGCCGCGCCCAGGTCTCGGGCGGCGATGACAACCCGTACCGTTCCGTCGCTTTCCTGCTCGGCCATCCGGTGGTTCGTACTCGTGCTCCGGTAGGCGAAGTCGAGCGCCTCATACCAGGGACGGTTGTAGAGCTGGACGTCCCAGAGCGGCGCCGCGTCGGCATCGATCTCGACCACGAGCCCCTCGTCGGGCGCAAGTGCGACACCGGCATGCGCGTACGTGATCGCCTGCACTCCGCCTGCTGCACCACCCGGCGCGGTGAAGGAATTCGCCGCCTGGCCGCCGAGCATGCGCTCCTGATAGCCCGACCAGAACGCGAAGGAGTGCTCGATCTCTTTGGCGGCGTCAGCAAGCATGGCGGCCACCCGCTCAGAGGTGCGCGCGGGCTTGGGGTCGCCCGGATCGTCGACGCGCTCGAGCACGAAGGTCGCGGGTTCGCCGGGCTGCCAGTCGAAGTAGTAGTCGCGGATGTGGATGAACGCGGTGTCGGGCGGCAGCGCAACCCGCGTGCCCCCTGACTTCTCGGCCGAAAGCAGGACGTCGATCGGATCGCCAGGACCGAGCCCGAGCGACGACGCGGACACCTCGCGGGCGATACCGGCACCTCCGCTCTGTGCCGTACCTGCCTTCATTTGCAGGACGAATTCCTCGCAGGTGCCCATGCTGCCGACGAGCCGGTAGGTGTCCGATCCGTCGATCGCTGCGCGGCGAGCCACCTGATCGGCGTTCGGGCCGCCCCACTGGTAGACCGGATCGCTGCTGCGAAACAGCGCCGGATGCGCGGGATCGGTATGGCCGATGGCATACGTGAGCCAGCAGGCCACCTGGTTGGCCAGATGATGGATGCCCTCGGCCGCCGCCGCAGGGGTCGGCGCCTCGGCCTGCACCTGCTCGCCGAGCGCCGCGATCCGCCGGCAGAAGCCTGCCCAGGCGGCTGCCGCGGGCTCATCCCGCGGGCTCATCGCCGCTCCTTCCCTCTCGGTTCGGCCGGCGCGCGCCGACCCATCCGGTCCGAGCACCTAGTAATGGCTGCTCAAACACCATTTGATCAACCATTGCTAGGTGCTCGAGGTCGGAGGCGATTCAACTGCTGCGGACTCTAGGTACACCCACGGCCGGCGAACGCGATCGGCGCGCTGGAAGGCCTCGATCTGGGTCCGGCGGCGCACGCCGACGTCGAGGTCGTCCAGCCCCTCGAGCAGCTGCGCACGGCGGGTGGGATTCACCTCGAAACCGATCGTGCGCCCGAGCGGGGTGGTGATGGCGCACGTCCGCAAGTCGACCTCGATGGCGTCGCTGGCGGCGGACTCGCGCGCCAGCGCGGCGAGCTCGTCCGGCCCGAGCACGATAGGCAGGACGCCGTTCTGGAAGCAGTTGCCGTAGAAGATGTCGGCGAAGCTCTCGGCGATCACGCAACGGATACCGAGCGCTATCAGCGACCACACGGCCGACTCCCGCGAGCTGCCACAGCCGAAATTGTGACCGCCGAGCAGGATCGGCGCATCCCGAAAAGCTTCTTGATTCAGAGGGAATTCGGGGTTGTCCGTACCGTCGGAGAGGTAGCGCAGCGGTGCAAACGCGTTGGCGCGCATGCTGCCCTGGCCACCATGCGCGGGTGAGATCACGTCGGTGTTGATGTCGGGGATCAGCAGCGGTGCGACCGGTCCGCGTACGACGGTGAAGGCGTCCATCACGCGGCCCGGCGCACGTCGGCGATGCAGCCCTGGATCGCGGCGTAGGCGGCGGTTTCGGGCCCGGCCAGATGCGTCCGTACGCCGGCGCCTTGGCGGCCCATGAAGTTGCGGTTCGAGGTCGAGACGCAGCGCTCCCCAGCCGCCAGGTGCACGCCGCCCAGCCCTGGGCACAGCCCGCAGCCGGCCTCTCCCCACTCGAAACCGGCGGCGGTGAAGAGACGATCCAGCCCCTCGGCCTCAGCCGCGCGGCGCACCGCAGCCGAGCCGGGAACGACGAGCGCGCGTACGTGCGACGCGACCCGGCCACCGTCGATCACCGCGGCGGCCGCTCGCAGGTCGGACAGGCGCCCATTCGTGCACGAGCCGATGAAGCACCACTGGATCGGCAGGCCTTCGAGTGGCTGCCCCGGCTGCAGACCCATGTAGTCCATCGCCTGCGCCCATTGCTGTTTCGCCGCTTCGTCGGGTGCATGCGACGGATCCGGCACCCGACCGTCGACCGGCGCGGTGTGAGCCGGGCTCGTCCCCCAGGAGATCTGGGGCGCAATGCCTGACACGTCGATGAGCGCATGACGATCGAATGCCGCGTCGCCGTCGCTCGCGAGCCGGCGCCAGTGCGTAACGGCGGCCTCGAGCATCTGGCCGCGCGGTGCGTAGCGACGCGAAGCGACGTACTCGAAAGCGGTCTCATCCGGCGCGACGATCCCGATCTTGGCGCCGATTTCGACGGCGAGGTTGCAGATGGTCATGCGTTCTTCGATGCCGAGACGCTCGATCAGCGGTCCGGCGAATTCGATGGCGCATCCGGTGCCGGCATCGGCACCTAGGGCCGAAATCGTATGCAGGATAAGGTCTTTCGGCGATACGTGCGGCGCCAGCGAGCCTGTGAAGACGATGCGCATCGTGGCGGGCCGGCGTTGCACCAGGCTTTGTGTGGCGAGCACGTGAGCGACTTCGCTCGTCCCCACTCCGAAGCCGAGGGCGCCGAGGCCGCCATTGGTGCACGTGTGGCTGTCGCCGCAGACCACGGTCGTTCCGGGAAGCGTCAGCCCGAGCTCCGGTGCGATCACGTGAACGATGCCGTGCTCGGGTGAATCGATGTCGAACAGGGTCAGGCCGCGGCTGGTGAAGTTCTTGCGCATCAGTGGAACGAATTGCTGGCTGAGGGTATTGCTCTTCTCGGTACGCCCGGCGAGGATCGTCAGGCTGTGCTCGGGCGAGCCGAACGTCAGCTCCGGCGAGAACACCTCGAGGCTGCGGTCGGTGAGCGCCGTGAAGGCCTGCGGCGAGGTGACGTCGTGCACCAGGTGACGGTCGACGTGCAAGAGGTCGAGGCCACCGTCGAGCTCGGCGATGACGTGCTCATCCCAGATCTTGTCGACCAGGGTGCGCCCGCTCATGCCGGCGTGCTGCGAACCAGCCGTCCCGGCGTCGCGCCCGTGTACTGGCCGCCCTCGTAGATCGCCTCACCCGCCACGATCGTCGCGACATAGCCGAGGCCGTGCCCGACGAGACGCGAGCCGCCGCTCGGAAGGTCAGCGCGGATGCTGGGATACGACGAGCCGAGTGCTGCGAGGTCGATCACGTTGAGGTCGGCGCGCTTGCCGGCAGCGAGTATCCCGCGGTCGGCAAACCCCAGCAATGCAGCGGTATCGGCGCACTGCTGCTTGATGACGAGCTCCACCGGTAGCCGCTCACCGGCTCCGGCGTCACGCCCCCAGTAGCTCAGCATGAAGGTCGGGTAGTCGAAGTCGCCGACCATCGTGCAGTGCGCGCCGCCGTCGGAAAGGCCGGGCACGGTCCGCTCGTGCAGCAGCATCTCGCGCGCCGCGTTCAGGTTGCCCTCGCCGTAGTTGGAGACCGGGACGTAGATGAAGCGTTCGGCGGCGAGCACGTCGTATGCCAGCTCGTTGACGCTGACTCCTGAGGCCTTGGCCCGGGCCTCGAGCGTCGAGTCGAGAGAAAGGTCGTAGCGCTTGGGGTCTTCCAACTCGAAGGCGACCCGCATACGGGTCAGCACGTTCGCGTCGGCCGCCGCATCAAGCTCGGTGAGGATGCGTGAGCGATTCTCGGGATCTGCCAGCCGCACCGGCAGGCCATCCATGCCCTGGCGGGCCAGCTCCTGATACGTCGGTGACGCGGCGAGCGGATTCACCCTGCCACGCAAGGACATCAGCAGGCCGGTCGGCCGCGGGGCCACCTGCGCCCACATGTCCAGGCCGTCAGCAGCAGCCTTGCTCAGCCCGTCGAGCACCCGCCGGTAGTTGCCCGCGGGCTGTCCCGATCGTTGCAAGAGCGCGGCCGACAACGGCCTCCCGCTGACCTCACACATGCGGCGCATGAGCGCGAGTTCGGCGTCGATGTCCCAGTTCTCGACGTTCAGCTCGAAGACGCCCTTGCCGGTGCGTCCGATCGCCTCGGCTATGCCCAGCAGCTCGGCCTCACCCGCCGAGTATGACGGCGTGATGCGTCCATCCGAAGCCTTGTGGTTCTGCGAGCGTGAGGTGCTGAATCCGACAGCTCCGGCCTCGATCGCCTCGGCGGCTACCCGACCCATCAGCGCGATCTCGTCGGCAGTGGGCTGCTCGGCGTGATCGATCCCGCGCTCGCCCATGGCGAAGACTCGCAGTGGCGCGTGCGGCACCTGCGCAGCGATGTCGATGACGTGGGGGGCGGCGTCCAAGGCATCCAGGTACTGCGGGAAGGATTCCCACTGCCAGCCGAGGCCTTCCTCGAGCACCGACGCCGGGATGTCCTCGACGCCCTCCATGAGCGCGATGGTCCAGGCCTGCTGATCGCGGCGGACCGGCGCGAACCCGACCCCACAATTGCCCATCACGACGGTCGTCACGCCATGCGCCGCCGACGTCTCGAGGATGGGATCCCACAGGGCCTGGCCGTCGTAATGGCTGTGGATGTCGACCCAGCCGGGCGTCACCAGCATCCCGTCGGCGTCCACCTCACGGTGCCCGGCCCCGATGTCGCCGCCTACGGCGACGATCTGGCCATCCTCCACGGCTACGTCCGCCACCTGCGGCTCACCGCCGGTTCCGTCGACTACCGTCCCTGCGCGAATCACCAGGTCGTGCATCAGGTTCCCCCCGTTCCGGCGGCACCGACGGGCACTGAATGAATTGCATTCAGACGCCCTACTGCATCCTCGACGCTAGTCCCCGCGAAGAACGCCGGATTCATCGAGGTCCAGAGCTTCACTGGATTGAGGAAGACGAAATGCGCGAAATCTTCCTCGGTGATCTGGCCGTGCTCGACGAGTTCGAAGGCCTCGGGCAGCACGTCGCGCATGTCACGCACGTCCCAGTGGCCGACGTCGGAGGCAAAGATCGCCGGTAGCGTCACCCCGCCCGGGTTGAGGTCCCGGGAAAACGCG
This sequence comes from Frankiaceae bacterium, assembly GCA_036267695.1. Classification (GTDB taxonomy): domain Bacteria; phylum Actinomycetota; class Actinomycetes; order Frankiales; family Frankiaceae; genus DATAZK01. Next base: position 8,076 of record DATAVO010000180.1, on the reverse strand, counting down.
AGGACGTTCATGGGATCGTCGGCCTCGCAGCCGAAGAAGTACCGATCGCTGAAAACGTCAACAATTTCCTGCTTGGTCGCAAAGCCCGACTCCCCGAACATGTCGATGTCGCCGGGGAGCTCATCGGGGTCCGAAAGCATGGCGAGATCGTTGAACAGCTGATCGCGATGCGTGGCCGACAGACCCTTGGCGTGCTTGGCGAAGAGCTCTTGGAGCAGACCCTTGTCCAGCTTCGCCGGGTCGTTGTGCGCGATGGCGGCAAGGTTGCGCTTTTCCCAGTGGCCAAGGAGGTTTCCGAGCAGTTCGGTGGCCCAAGCGACCCCGCCCTCCTGGAAGGCGAACGTCAGATCGGGAAACCGCTTCGGGACCCCGCCGAAGATCAGCGAGCGGGCGATCGCTTCGTCGGCCGTGGCGAAGTTGCCGACCTGGTTGTAGGAGTTGTTCGTCGTCGACATGCGGCTGCCCCAGCCTTGCGCCCCCGCGTGGAAGGTGGGCGTGACGCCGAGCTCCACGCACCGGCGCCAGACCGGGTCGTAGTCGTAGATCGAGTCGTGCGCCAGGGTGTCGACCCATTTGGCGCCGCCGGGCGCCCCGGGGCCACCGAGCGGCCGCGGGACGGCGCCGCTCATCATGACGGCTTTCAGCCCGAGCTCGCCGACGGCGTAGTCCAGCTCGGCGATGGCCTCCTCGGGGGTGAACGTGGGGATGGCGGCGACGGGTTCGAGCCGATCCCGATAGCCCGCATAGGCCTCGGCGTAATAACGGTTCAGGCCGCGGGCAAGCGCCCGCCGCAGCTCGTCGTTCGGCAGCGCCGTGACCGTCAGCCCGTACGTCGGATAGAGCACTGCGAAGTCGATGCCGAACTCATCCAGCCGCTGATACATCAGGTCCGGCAACATCCCCGTCGCCCGGTCCAGCGTGTTCTCGGTCGGGATGCCCCAGACCGCCGTGCTGAAGACGCCATTACGCCGGCGCTCCTGCGGATCGGGAAAGGCGACCCGTCCGGCGGCCGAGCGGGTCAGCCGATCGAACGCCGCGGCCATGTCCTTGCCGAAGTCCTCGGCGATGAAATCCCTGACGACCGGGATGTACTCGATCAGATGGCCGTCACTGTCGATCACAGGGTGATCGATCTTCGAGCGGATCTGCTGAACCTCATCACTCGGCAGGTAACTCATAGGGAATGGGATACCAGACGCGAGGGCGAGGCCAACTAGGCGGGGATCGGACGCGAGCGACCGGCTCGGGCCATCAGCAGATCAGTCTCGCTGGCACCGGGAGCGGTCGCCGCGACCGCTTGGATCAGACCCAATGCCCTGACGTCATCGGTGCAGGTCGCCTCCACGATGGCGGTGACCGCGGGGAGCGAGTCAGGCGGAAACTCGAGCGGGCGGCCCAGACTGGCGGACAAGTCCCAGGCGTGGCACAACGCGTCGATGGTGGGGAAGCTGACGACCACCGAACCGGGGAGCTCTCCGAAAGGCGTCGCATGCCTGGCGGTGAGCGCCCCCGGGGTTGCCCACATCGCCCGGCTTCGCTCGGCCACTTCATCGGCGTACGCAGCGAGGTCCCCTTCGTACGGGACGGCACCCATGCTGACCTCGAGCGTGACCGTCTCGACTCCCGCCACGAGCCCGGCCCACATGAGCTGATTGTTCAACGCGTGGCTCGCCAGGCGCAGGACCGTCCATGGATCGCAATTGCTGACGATGTCCAACTCCGCGTCATCGAGGGCGACCACCTCCCGGCGCAGCTCGCTCATCGCGAAAGCCAGGGTTGCCAGCTGGTCCATTCCGACCTCCTGAAAGTGCCGGCACGCGGGCGCCGGCAGCCGGCTACTCGCCGGTGCCGGCGCCGTTGCGCAAGGCTGCCCGTGCAGGGCGGCTCAGCGTAGCGGGACCTCACATTCCTTGGGGTCGATACGGCCAAGGTTCTTCACGACCTTGAAGGTGCCGTTCTCCGAGCGCGCGATGTACATGTTCATGCGCACGTGATGCTGGCCGGGCACCATCTCCGCGGGGCCTCCCGGACCCTGCAGGATGCGGGCGTGATCGAGCGCGGCGATGACCTCGTGCTGCTTGAGCGAGCCCGCCTCGTTCACCGCCGATTCCCACATCTTCAGGGCGCGGTAGGTGCCCGTGCAGGCCGACCCTGCCGTGAACAGCGCGCTGCCCGGATAGCGGGCTTCGTAGCGGTTCAGCAGATCGATGCTGAACGGGTCCTGCACATCCCGGTAGTAGTCCAGGCAGCCGAACAATCCCTCGACCTGCTCGGCCGGCACGAGATTGAGGAAGTTCTCGTCGAAGTACGTGCAGACGACCTTCCCGCCCCGTGCCATGAAACCGGCCTCGTACAACTGGTCGAGGAACGGTGTGAGACCAGGCGGCACGATCGTGTTGAACACGACCTCGGCTCCCGTCTCCATGATATCGGCGACGACGGCCTTGTAGTCGAGGTGATCCATCGGGAAGTACTGCTCGCCGACGATCTCGCCGCCCCGCTCGCCCACGACCTCACGGACCTTCTTGTTCAGCGTGTGCGGCCAGATGTAGTCCGCCGAAGGTAGGTAGAACTTGGTGGCTCCCGTCTCCTGCATCAGCCAGGGGAAGAAAGGCTCGATCTGCTGAGCCGGCACCGGGCCCGTGCAGAAGATGAGGGGGTGGGACTCCTGGCCCTCGTACTGCTCGGGATACAGGTAGAGCTTGCCGGCCTGGTCGACCACCGGCACCTTGATGGCCTGCCGGGTCGAGCTGTAGATGCCGCCCACGACGACATCGACATCCGCGTCGACGAGCCGTGCCGCCGCAGCCTGCGCGACGTCGTCATCAGTTGCACTGTCTTCGATGAACAGCTCGACCCGACGGCCGAGCAGACCGCCCTTCGCGTTGATGTCGTCGATGACCATGCGGGCGACGTTGACGTTGGCGATGCCCATGAAGGAAAGCGCACCGGTCTGATCGGTGATGAGGCCGACGCGCGCCGGCCGATCGAGAGTGCTCATCGCGGGTCCCCTACGCCTGGTACTGGCCGAGGAGGGCCGCCGACTCGGGCTTGGTGACGTGGCCGGCTGCCTGCAGGATCGGCGGGACCTCAGGGTCGGAGACGAAGGCGGCCCAGCCCTGCGCGTCCCAGTCGAACAGCACCCACATCCGGGTCTCGTCCGAGGGGTCCTGGAACACCGTCGCGCCCTTGGACCCGTGCACCCCACGCTTCTCGGCGCCCTTGGTGCTGAAAACGTCGAGGAAGCGGTCGACGTCTTCGACCTTCGTCGTGGCCAGGATCATGTCAGTCCCCTGTTCGTCTGGATCCCTTCGGATCCACCGGTGCCCGCCGGTCGGTGGGCTAGGGGCAATGCTCGGGAAATGCGCTGGTCACGGCATCGGCAGAACTACCCATTTCCGCTACGTAGCGCTGGGTATCGGCCAGCCGATCACGTCGGCGCGATGACTTTCGGGCTCGTGGTGCGTCGGATCTAGCAGAAGCCGCCCTGAGGCGGTGCAGCAGAAGGAGGAACGACGATGCAAGCAATCAATCTGGGTCAAGCAGACGGGCTGCCTCCGGTGGAGTGGGCCACGGCGGTCGAGAAGCTCGCGTCAGGCCCGGCGCCGGCGCCCGATGCGTTGAACTCCCGTTCGACCTGGCTGGCGACGGTCAACGAGGACGGCAGCGCACATGTGACGCCGGTCGGCGCGCTCTGGCTGGACGACAGCTACTGGTTCCAGACCGGCTCGGTGACGCGCAAGGCGGGCAACATCGCGCGTGACCCGCGGTGTTCGATCGCGGTGTCGGTGAAGGACGCAGACATCGTCGTCGAGGGCGACGCGGTGCGGGTCACCGAGCCCGGCGCAGTGGCACGCGCGGCAAAGGCGTGGGCGGACCAGGGTTGGCCGGCCGAACCCGATGAGACCGGGTCGGGAATCACCGCACCGTTCAACGCACCGACCCAAGGTCCGCCGCCGTGGGACGTCTACCGCCTCAAGACGCGCTCGGTGGTCGTGGTGCTTTCGATGGATCCCGGCGGCCTGACCCGCTTCCAGTTCTGACCCATTCGCAGCCGGCAGGCCGGCGGCTTGGCCGGCTGACGAACTCAGTCGCCGACGACCTGATGGGTGACGGCCCAACGGGTGGCAGAGGCACGGTTGGACACGTCGATTTTTGTGTAGATGTTTTGGATGTGATGCTCGGCCGTGCGGGTGGAGATGAAGAGCTGGGTGGCGATGTCCGTCGATGTCGCGCCGCCGGCGAGCAGCCTGAGCACCTCGACTTCACGGCGGCTGAGACCTCCCGGGCGCGCTGCCGCGACGCGGGGCCGCGGGGCGCGGCGGGCGAGATCGATCTGCTGGCGCGCGTACGCCGCGGCGTCGTCCAGGCTGAGCACCGCGCCGGCAGCGATCAAGTCCCGCACGCGCGTGGAGTCGAGCTTCGACGCGAGGCGGCCTTCCAGGTCGGCAAGCTCCGGGACGTGATGCAGGCTCGATTCCTGCTGCAGCATCGCGCCGAGCAGCGTCGCCGCCGATTCGAACCGCTCCAGCCGTTCGAAGAGTGCCGGCACGCTCGCCAGCGTGATGACGAGCTGCGGGATGTTGCCGGCCCGATGGAAGGAGGCAATGGCGTCGCCGAAAAGCACCAGCGCGGCCTCCGGCTCACCGTCGGAGGTGTGCAAACGTCCCGCGTCGCGGGCGAGGAAGCCTTCGAAGAAGCGCACCCGATGCTCGCGTACGAACGCGACTCCTTCATCCCAGGCGGCCAGTGCCCGCCGGGAGTCCGACCGTGAGAAGGCCATGCCGGCGATCCAGAGCGCGTAGGAGATCCAGTACGGGTTTCCGAGCCGGCGAGCGACGGCCACCGACTCCTCGGTGAGCGCCAGGGCTTCCTCGACGCGGCCGGCCGATTGCAGGCCATCGACGTAGGAAGCCAGGCCGTAGCCGCGCTCTGTGCCGTAGCGCTCGGCCACCTCGCCGGTGAGTTCGATGTAGCGGTCGAGGTCGCCGCAGTACACCTGACCGAGGGCCTCGATGAAGGTCGAATAGCCCGGATCGCAAGGGTCGTAGCGATCATCGGTCGCGAGTTCGGTGGCCCGGTGCGCGTTCTGGCGGGCCGCGTCGGGACGCCCGACGAAGCACGCGTAGCCAGCCGCGGTGTAGAGCCGAGGCAGCCTTGGCACATCGGCCGCAGAGGCTGCCTGGATCAGTTCCTCGGCCCAGTCCAGCGTCTCGAACAGCTGTACCGAAAAGCCCATGAGCGCGGCGTGCGCGGCGATATCCGTCGCTACGACGAGTTCATCGCGCCCGGCGCTCCAGCGGAAACCGGATCGAAGGTTGCCGAGTTCGAGTTCGACCCAGTCGACGGCATCGCGCCATCCGGGGCCGTCCCATGCGGCCCACTCCTGCACGGCGCGGCGGGCGAATTGCGCCGCGTGCAGATCCCGAATGCGCTCGCGCTCGCCGGCGTCAGCGAGGCGATCCTCGCCGAACTGCCGGATCGTCTCATAAAGCGTGTAGCGGGTCGTCGCCTTGGAATGGTCGGCCACCACTAATGATTTGCGAACGAGAGAGTCGAGGCGGCGCAGCACATCGATCTCATCGCCGTCCTCCACGAGGGCACAGATGGTCGGCAGATCGAAGCCGCCGGCAAACACCGACGCGTTGCGCAGCAGCGACCGCTCGTCATCCGTCAGCAGGTCATAGGACCACTCGACAGCGTGCGGCAGGGTGAGATGACGCTCGGGGCCGAGCGAGCCGCTGTGCAACAGCCGGAACCGGTCGGCCAGCCGGTCCCGTACCTCGATCGCACTCATCGCCGCCATGCGTGCGGCGGCCAGTTCGATGCCCAGTGGAAGCCCGTCCAGCGTCTTGCAGATCTCCGTCACCGCTTCCACCGTCAGCGGATCCGCGAGTTCGAAGTTCGGCCGGGCCGAGCGGGCGCGCTCGAGGAAAAGCCTGACGGCGTCGGACGTTATGCCGCCTTCGGTGGCCAGCGGCGAGACTGTGACGATCGACTCCCCGCTCACGCCCGCCGCCTCGCGCGACGTCGCCAGGACCCTCGCGTGACCCGGGCGCCGAAGGATCGCCTCGAGCGCCGCCGCGGCGGAAGAACGCAGGTGTTCGCAGTTGTCGAGGATGAGCAGCAGGCGTCGCCCCGAGACCGTCTCGGCGACGGTGTCGATCAGCGCCACGCCGCTCTGCGGTGCGATGCCGAGCACCGTCGCGATGGCGGCGGGTACCGCATCAGGATCGCCGACCCCCGCCAGCTCGACGATCCAGACCCCGTCATCGAACTCCTCGGCAAGCTCAGCGCCCGCCTCGAGGGCCAGCCGGGTCTTGCCGACCCCGCCGACGCCGGTAAGCGTCACCAGACGCTGCGATCGGATCAGCCCGCTGACGGCATCGACGTCTGACTCACGTCCGACCAACGTGCTCAACTGGCGCGGCAGGTTGCCGGCGAAGTGTTCGACGCTGCGCAATACCGGGAAGTCCGTGGGCAGACCGTCAGACATCACCTGGAAGAGGGAGATGCGGCGGCGAAAGCCGCGCAGGGGATGCTCTCCCAACGGCCTCAGGGCGATCCGGCTGCGCAGCAGGACCTCAGCCGTATCGGAGGCGAGCACCTGACCGCCGTGAGCGAGAGCCATCAGCCGGGCGGCCCGATTCAGATCAGCGCCGGCATAGTTCGCGTCGCGGTCAGCGGCTTCGCCCGTGTGCAACGCCATCCGAACGTCGAAGGCAATCGCGGGATTGTCGATCAGTTCGCGCTGCGCGTCGACCGCCGCCGCGACGGCGTCCAGAGCAGAGGAGAAGGCGGCACCGAGTCCGTCGACGCCCGTCGCGACGACGAGGCCACCGCGGCGCTCGATGGCGGCGCGCACCATGAGGTCGTGAGCGGGCAACGCCGCCGTCATGTCTTCCGGCGCCGATTCCCAGAGCCGCGTGGCGTCCTCGATACCGGTGAACAGGAACGTGACGGTGCCCGAAGGAGGCTGAGCGGACACGGCGGGACCTTACCGCGTCCGCGGGGTGCGGTCGGGCGAGTTGGGGAAGCGTCGTGGGCAACCGAATGCCCACGATCGGCGTCTCCTACGGCAAGGAGCGTGGTCTACTGCAACCGGACAAGAGGAGTCGCTATGCGCAGAGCGTGGGTGCTCGGGGCGGCAATGGCGATAGTCCTGGTCGGCTGCGGCGGTAGTGCGGCAAAGCATCAGGCGTCCCAGGCACTGACGGCCGTCACCCCGACGCCTCAGGCCACCACGCTGCCGCCGGCCGCTGGCGGCGCGAGCAGCGTCCCGTTGGGCGGCCTGCAGGCAGTCGGACCGAACGGTTCGGTCGACTATCCGGAGCTTCCGACCGGCCCGCTGACATCGGTCACCCGCCGCGTCGCCGGCCCGGTGACGCTACGGCTGTTCACCACCGCGTCCAACGCGGTCGTCGGCTGCGATCCCTATACGTCCCAGTGCATTCCGGACTGGTGCCAATCGACCTCGCAGGTCGCCCTGGAGCTCTCCACCGACACGATCGCGGCGCGCGAAATCACCGAGAACATCGGCGTCGGGCCGGGAAGTCACCTCTCGGTGCTCAACAGCGTCACCGAAGGCTCGTTCGAGGGCGACCCCGTACAGGTCGTCATCGCGAAGGCAGCCGACGACGTCGACCATGTCGAGCTCGCCATCGGATCCAGCAAGGACGTCGCCTCACCGGTGCATGGCCTGCTCGCTCTCGCGGTCGGCGGCTCACCAGCGACCGGAACGCTGACCGCGTACGACTCGAAAGGCAAGGCACTGCAGCAACTGCCGATCCCCTCGGGCCGCACGCAATACCTGAGCGATTGCCAGCCGCAGCCCATCAAGCTGCCCAAGCCAGGAGTCCAGCCCGCCGACCGCGCCGCGGCAGTCGAACAGGTGCGCGCCGCCTTCGCGAACACGTTCACCCACGCCCCGCCCAGCGGCGACATCTACCACGGCCTCACGACCGTGCAGGACGGCGATCAGCTGCACAACGCCGTGGATCAGGTGCGCAAGAACTTCCCGACCCCGTTCGACACCATCACCGTCACCACCGGCGACATCGTCTTCACCGACCCGAC
>DATAVO010000179.1:0-43847 GCA_036267695.1 Frankiaceae bacterium | reverse complement strand
CTTTCCAGCGTCATGCTGGTCCCGCTCGTCGGCCGTCGCGGCGTCATCGGTGTGGTGACCCTGATCTACGCCGAATCAGGCCGTCACTACGCGCACGCCGATGTGGCGTTCGTCGAGGACGTCGCACGCCGGGCCGCGCTCGCCCTGGAGACGGCTGACCGATTCCGTGAACAGTCCGGACGACTGGCCGAGGTAACCCGGGTCGCCGACGCGGCCCAGCGGGCCATTCTCGCCCCCCCGCCGAGCCGGATGCGCTCGCTGCGGCTTGCGGCGAGATACGTCAGCGCCGCGGCGGAAGCGCGGGTCGGTGGCGATCTCTACGAGGTCGTGGAACGGCCTGACGCGGTCAGGCTGCTGATCGGCGATGTGCGCGGGAAGGGGCTCGCTGCCGTGCGCACGGCGACGATCGTTCTCGGCGAGTTCCGGGCCGCCGCCGCCGACCTCGGTGACATCGGTGAGGTGGCCGAACACATTGATCGCCGGATCAGGCATCACCTCGGCGAAGAAGACTTCGTCACGGCCCTGATCGCTGAGATCGACGATGACGGCCGCTATTCGATCGTCTGCTGCGGACATCCGCCGGCCTTGATCGTGACCGAGGGCCGGGTCGCGGAATTGGAGCTCGATCATGCGTTGCCGCTGGGTCTCGGGACGACGCCGACGGTCTCAGAGGGCAAGCTTTCGCCCGGCGACCGGATCCTGCTCTACACCGATGGCGTCATCGAATCGCGCCACCCCGATGGGCGGTTCATCGATCTGATGCACGTCACCGAATCGATGGCACGGGGCGATCTCAATCCCGGTCTCGACGCGGTACTGGCGGCCCTTCGCCGCGAGATAGGTTCGGAGCCCGCCGACGACATCGCCCTGCTGGCCGCCGAATACCGCCCGAAATCCGGCGGCCGCTAGACTCGGCTGCGGGTCGTGACTGGCGCTGAGGTGGAAGACCACCGTGGAGCGGCTCCGTCGCTGTGACGCAGTGTCGCTGTGACGTTGTGCCGTGCGCCTGGGCTGCCTTCGACGACTGGAGCCCCTATGACCGCACCCACCACCTCTGCCGTCGGTACCGCGAGCGCCGCCAGTACCGCGAGCACTGCGTTCAGGGCAGCGCTCGAGGCGATCGGGGCCGTCGAACCCCGCGTGGCGGCGGCGATGACCGCTGAGCTCACCGATCAGCGCGAGTCGCTCAAGCTCATCGCGAGTGAGAACTACGCCTCGCCGGCCGTGCTGCTGGCCATGGGCAGCTGGCTGTCGGACAAGTACGCCGAAGGCACCATCGGACGCCGCTTCTACGCCGGCTGTCGCAACGTCGACACGGTCGAGGCAGCGGCAGCTGAGCACGCGCGGGCGGTATTCGGCGCGGCCCACGCGTACGTCCAGCCGCACTCCGGGATCGATGCCAACCTCGTGGCGTTCTGGGCCATTCTTGCGGCCCGGGTTGAAGCGCCTGCCCTGCGTGACGCCGGCCTCGGCCACGTCAACGACCTGGCCGAGGGCGACTGGCAGCGGCTGCGCCGGGAGCTCGGCAATCAGCGCCTGCTGGGCATGTCCCTCGACGCCGGTGGTCACCTCACGCACGGCTTCCGGCCCAACGTCAGCGGCAAGATGTTCGAGCAGGCCAGCTACGGCACCGACCCCGTCACCGGGCTGATCGACTATGCCGCCTTGCGGGAGCAGGCGCGCGCCTTCAGGCCGCTGATCCTCGTGGCCGGCTACTCCGCCTATCCGCGCCTGATCGACTTCGCCCAGATGAAGGAGATCGCGTCGGAGGTCGGGGCGACGCTGATGGTCGACATGGCGCACTTCGCCGGCCTCGTCGCGGGCGGGGTGCTGACGGGCGATGAGAACCCGGTGCCCTTCGCCGACGTCGTCACCACGACGACGCACAAGTCGCTACGCGGCCCGCGCGGCGGCATGGTGATGTGCACCGACGAGTACGCCGAATTCGTCGACCGTGGCTGCCCGCTCGTACTCGGCGGCCCGCTCCCGAACGTGATGGCCGCCAAAGCCGTCGCACTCGCCGAAGCAAGGACCGACGAGTTCCGCGCCTACTCTCATCGCGTGGTCGACAACGCGCGTGCCCTCGCCGACGGCCTGCTCAGCCGCGGGGCGAAGCTGGTGACCGGCGGTACCGACAATCACCTGGTATTGCTGGATGTTTCGGGCTATGGGCTCACCGGCCGGCAGGCCGAGACGGCACTGCTCGATGCGGGTCTGGTGACCAATCGCAATGCCGTACCGCAGGACCCGAACGGCGCCTGGTACACCTCCGGTGTCCGGCTGGGTACGCCTGCGCTCACGACGCGCGGCTTCGACACAAACGATCATCGCGAGATCGCGCAGCTGCTCGATGACGTGCTGCGGGCGACGCAGCCGGCAGGCTCGAAGGCGAAGTACACCCTTGACCCGGCCGTGGCGGCCAAGGTGCGCGAGCGCGGCGCCGAACTGACCGCCGCCCACCCGCTCTACCCCGAGATCGACCTCGGCGGATAACCCGGACGTGACCCGGCGGGCGCACTGCCGCGTTGGAGTCGCGTTTGAGTTTTCTCAGCCGGGTAGGCAGGGCTTGTGCGCCCTCCTTCCCTGGCGATCAGCGATGACGCCTCCGTTCAGGAGGGGCAGCTGGGGCAGGCGGCTCGCGATGCCGTACGACACACCAACGCGGTCGGTTTCGACCTCGACGAGCCAAGCGGCGCGGCGATGGCGTTCGAGTCGATGGCTGACGTGGCGGCGGCCATCCCGCTTCCGGCGGGCGGTCGGAGCCTGGCGCGCCTGAGCGGACTCGCCGCGGTCGCCGATGTGGACCTGGCGCTCGGCAGGTTCATCGAAGCCCACACCGACGCTCTGGCGATCCTGGCTGAGCTCGACGGACCAACGGCGAGACCTCGTGAGCGCTGGGGGGTGTGGGCGGCAGAGGGACCCCAGGCGACCGTGCAGGCGCAAGCAGTGGACGGGCGCTGGCTGCTGTCGGGCATCAAACCCTGGTGCTCGGGGGCCGGGATCTGCACGCACGCCCTTGTGACGGCGCCGGGCCCTGATGGACCTGCACTGTGGGCCGTCGCGATCGAGTCCGCGACGGTGCGGGCGCGGGCCGGGAACTGGCGTTCGGTCGGACTGTCGGGCACCGCGACTGAGCCCGTCGAATTCCTGGATGCTCCGGCGAGCCTCGTCGGTGCGCCCGGTGGCTACCTGACCAGACCCGGCTTCTGGCACGGCGCGATCGGGGTCGCGGCTGTCTGGTGGGGAGGGGCCGCTGGTATCGCTGCACCCTTGTATGAAGCGGCGTCGGCCGGGCTGACGAACCCGCACGCGGAGGCGCATCTAGGCGCGGTGGAAGTCATGCTCGAGTCCACCGCCGCGCTCTTGCGTCAGGCCGCCGTCGGCATGGACAAGGATCCGGGTGACGTGGGGGAGCGCGCGGCTCTGACCGTGCGCGGCGCGGTCGAGGCTGCGGCCACCGAAATCATCGCGCGTGTCGGGAGGGCGTTGGGTCCCGGGCCGTTGTGCCACGACCGGGCGCATGCGCGGCGCGTCGCCGATCTCAGCGTCTACCTCCGGCAGACGCATGCCGAGCGCGACCTGGCCCGGCTCGCCGCCCTCGCTGCGGGCCGGCGATGACTCTCGGATCGGACTACTTCGCCGGGCTCTATGAGGCTGACGACGATCCTTGGCGGCTGGCCAACCGCTGGTATGAGAGACGCAAGTACGCCCTGACGATCGCCGCGCTCCCGGCGCAGTGGTATCGCAACGGGCTGGAAATCGGCTGTTCCGTTGGGGTTTTGACCGCAGCGCTCGCGTCGCGCTGCGAACGGCTGCTCGGCGTCGACATCGCCCAACGTGCCGTCGACCTCGCCGCTGAGCGCACTCGCCGATTTCCTGGCGTCAGGGTCGAGCGCAGGACACTTCCCGACGAGTGGCCGGCGGGACGCTTCGATCTCATCGTCTTGTCCGAGGTCGGGTATTACCTGACGGCAGAGGATTTTGACCGGCTGCTCGACCTGGCTTCGGTGGCGCTCGAGCCGGAAGCAACGCTGGTCGCCGTTCACTGGCGGCATCCCGTCGCCGAGTATCCGCGCAGAGGCGATGAGGTCCACGAAGGCCTCGCTCGCCGCGCTGGCGAGATCGGACTCGTGCGCACGGTGGCCCATGAAGAGCTCGACTTCAGGCTGGAGATCTATCTGCGAACGCCGCCTGAGCCGCGCTCCGTGGCGCAGCGGACCGGATTGGTATGAGCCGGCAAGCTCGTGCACGGGTGCGCCCGTCCGACGCTGCCGGCATTCGCTGGATCGGCGTCGTCGTGCCCGCCCACAACGAGGAAGAGCTTCTGCCGGCATGCCTGGCCGGGCTCGCAGCCGCGGTCGCCACGACCCCCGTGCCCGCGAAAGTGCTCGTAGTCCTGGACAACTGCACCGACGCCAGCTCGACGGCGGCGGCCGATGTGTCCACGTTGACGGTCAGCGAACGAAACGTCGGCGCTGCCCGGCGCGCAGGATTCGGCCGGCTGCTGCGGTCTCGTCCGTCCGGTGTGCTCGACAGCCAGACCTGGTTCGCCACAACCGACGCCGACACGGTGGTTCCGTCCAACTGGCTCACCGGGATGCTGAAGCACGCCGCGCTCGGGTGGGACGCGATCGCCGGCACCGTGCGCGTGGGCGACTGGGACGGCCATGCCGCCGAGACGCGCGCCGTCTGGCGCGCCGGCTATGACAGCCGCGACGGCCACCGTCACGTCCATGGCGCGAACCTGGGATTTCGCGCCGACGCTTATCGCGCGGCGGGGGGTGTTCCGCCGATCGCACTTTCCGAGGACGAGCAGCTGATCGCGGCCCTTGAAGCAGCAGGCCGTCGGGTGCTGCGTACAGGCGAACTTCCGGTCGTCACCAGCGGCCGGCGCCGCGGCAGGGTGGACGGCGGTTTCGCGTCGTTCCTGCTGCGTACCAGCCCTGCGGCTTGAGGTCCCCCCGGTCGCTCTGCATGGCCGCCGGTGTCGGAATTGTTCTAGGGGGTAAGCCTTGGGGACAGCCGGGGAGCTGAACACCCAGGGAGCCTCACATGGCCAGAACAGCTGCACCTCACACAATCAACGGCGGTCGGGTCCGCAGAACCGTTACTCCGCGCAGTCGCGGCGCGCTCACCGGACTCGGCCTGGTACTGCTCGGCGCCTGGGGTGCGCTCATCCCGTTCGTCGGCCCCTATTTCGACTACGCGTACACCCCTGACAAGACCTGGACCTGGACCGCAGCGCGCTTCTGGCTGCAGGTGGTACCAGGCGGCATCGCGTTCTTTGCCGGCCTGCTCCTGCTGTTCACCGCCCACCGGGTGGTGGCGCTTCTGTCGGCCTGGGCGGCCATCGCCGCCGGCGCCTGGTTCGTTGTGGGACCGCTGCTCGCGCCGATCTGGCGCGCCAACTACCTTGGCACGCCGGTCGGCGATCGGACTGACGTGAGTGTCGAGCAGATTGGCATGTTCTACGGATTGGGCGCGGCGATCATTCTCCTCGCCGCCATGGCCGCCGGGCGCTTCAGCGTGGTCGGCGTGCGCGACATGGAGCTGGCCTCAGCAGCGGCTGCGGCCCCGGAGACGGCCGCTGAGCCGGTGGCCGCTGAGCCGGTGGCAGCCGAGCCGGTGGCTCCTGCTGTTGAGCGCACCATCGTGATGCCCGATGCACAACGCGTCGAGAGGACTCACACCTCGATGGCTTCTGACTCGGCCGCGATGCCCGCCGACTCTGGCGCCTCGGTGCCCGCGGACGCGGCGACGTCCGAACACTCCGTGGGTGACACACGCGATGCTGAGGTGACCGAGGAGCCGCGCAGGCACCGGCGCTTCGTCTTTCGGTAAAGCTGCGATTGACGAGTTCAGTGATGGATGGGCGGCGCACCACTGGTGCGCCGCTCATGCACAACCGGCACCCGGGTCAGGTACCAGGCCAGGACCAAAGCGGTGACGACGCTCGCGCTGATGCCCGCCGCCAGGGCGACCTCGACTGCCAACACGACACCCATCGCCGCGCAACAGCCGAGGGCCAGCAGCAGCCGGACTGCCCCCACCCACCAGCGCGCCTGGAGCATCCGCCGCTGCGCTCGCAAGGAGCGGAATTGAGCTACGAGCAGAGGGTTCTCGCGCTGCATCCACCGCTCGAGGTGCGCGAGCCGACGAAGGTCGTGTACCGCTCGAAGATGACGCATCGTCCGACTCCTTCCTTATTCGCGTCTGTGGCATACGTCCGAAAGGCGCGGGTACCCGTCGTACAACACCGACGGAGGTCGGAGAGTTGAGGAGGCGGGCATGCCGCAGGGAGCGTGGTCGAACAAGCGCGAACGGCAGTACGAGCACATCAAGGAAGGGCTGCGTGAGCGCGGCCGTAGCGCAGACACTGCCGAGGAGATAGCTGCCCGAACCGTGAACAAGGAGCGGGCTCGCAGCGGCGAAGCAGCGCAATCCAGCAAGACGTCCACCGATGACATTTCGTCCGGCCGGCGGGGGGGATTGCGCTCCCACCGCGGCTCGGGCGGGCGCACCAAGGCCCAGCTGTATGCCGAGGCGAAGCACCGCAACATCGCGGGTCGCTCTCGCATGACCAAGGGCGAACTCGAGAAGGCGATCGACCGGTAAAGCCCGCCGCCGGTCAGGCGGCGCCCCTACGCTGGCGGGCCCAGTACCGCAGCTTTCCGCATGTTTCGAGGAACTCGTCGGCGGAAGCCTTGCCCAGATCGACGAAGCCGTCGTCGATCATCGAGGCGACTCCTGTGGCCTCGAACAGCGCGTGCGCACTGGAGTGGTAGCCGATGAATTTGCAATGCGCGTAGGCATCGGTCACGAAGTCGCGGGCCGCTGGCTGCTCGGTCAGCGCGCGCGCACCTTCATCCGAGGTCAGCAACACCACCGCGTCATAGAGCACCGACGGAGCACCATCGACCTTTTGATCGGCGGCTATCAACGAGCCGTCCGAGATGGTCACGCCGCCGACGGTCGGAGCGATCAACTCGACATTGACTCCGGCCGATTCCGCTGCTGCCTTCAACGACATCAGCTGCGATCGGTCGGCCCCATCGGTGATCAGGATGCCGATCTTGCGCCCCGCAAAGCTCTTCGGTCCGTTCTCCAGGATGCTCAGCGCGGGTGACGGAGCCAGGTCGGTGACGGTCGGCCGGGCAGCTGGCAGCGGCTTGGGCAGCTCGGAAAGGCCGAGCCCTTCAGCGACGGCTTGCGCGAGGTCGTCGTCCACGTTTCGCAGCCCGGCAACCATTCTGGTGCGGATGCGCAACTGCTCGACCTTGCTGAGCTCGAAGACGAACGAATCGATGATGTGCTGGCGCTCCAGCGCGGTCTGGCTGACGAAGAACTGCCGGGCCTGGCTGTAGTGATCGGCGAAACTTTCAGGGCGCAACCGCCGCTTCTCGCCGTCAACTTCTTCGGGATAGCTCTGGAAGCCACGCTCCGGATCCTCCCGTGGACCGGCCTCGGGCGGCTCCCACGAGTTCGGCTCGTAGTTGGCACGGGACGTCGGGTTCGACATGGCCATGTGGCCGTCCTGCTGGAAGTGCGCGATCGGGCACTTCGGCGCGTTCACCGGCAGCTGCGCGAAATTCGGGCTGCCGAGCCTCTTGAGCTGGGTATCGAGGTAGGAGAAGTTGCGCCCCTGCAGCAGCGGATCGTTGGTGAAGTCGATCCCGGGAACGATGTTCTGCGTGCAGAAAGCAGCCTGTTCGGTCTCGGCGAAGAAGTTGTCGACCACGCGGTCCAGGACCATGCGCCCGACCCGCCGGACCGGCAGGTCCTCTTCGGGGATCAACTTGGTGGAGTCCAGGACATCGAAGCCGAAAGCGTCGGCCCACTCGTCATCGAAGAGCTGCATGCCGAGCTCCCATTCGGGGTACTCGCCTGCGGTGATCGCCTCCCACAGA
Organism: Frankiaceae bacterium; assembly: GCA_036267695.1. GTDB lineage: Bacteria > Actinomycetota > Actinomycetes > Frankiales > Frankiaceae > DATAZK01. The sequence continues at coordinate 35,940 of DATAVO010000179.1, read as the reverse complement.
TCGCGGCGGTGGAAGTCGGGATCGGCACCGTTGATCTTCAGTGCTTCGTTCCAGATCACGCTCTGCATGCCCTGCTTGGGCTTCCAATGAAACTTGACGTACGTCGACTTGCCGGCCGCGTCCACCAGCCGGAACGTGTGGACGCCGAAGCCCTCCATGAAACGCAACGAGCGGGGGATCGCCCGGTCGGACATGATCCACATCAGCATGTGGGTGGCTTCGGGCATGAGCGACGCGAAGTCCCAGAAGTTGTCATGCGCGGTCTGAGCCTGCGGAAAGCCGCGATCGGGCTCCTGCTTTGCCGCGTGAATGAGGTCGGGGAACTTGATGGCGTCCTGGATGAAGAAGACCGGGATGTTGTTGCCGACCAGATCCCAGTTGCCTTCCCGGGTGTAGAACTTCACAGCAAAGCCGCGGACGTCACGGGCCAGATCGGCTGATCCCTTGTTACCCGCGACGGTCGAAAAGCGCACAAAAACCGGGGTTTTCCGGCCTGCTTCGGCGAAGACATCTGCCCGGGTCAGATCGCTCAGCGACTCGTACGGCTCGAAAAATCCGTGAGCTCCGAAGCCGCGTGCGTGGACGACCCTCTCCGGGATGCGCTCGTGGTCGAAGTGGAAGATCTTCTCGCGGAAGTGGAAATCCTCAAGCGCCGCAGGGCCGCGATATCCGGCGCGCAGGGTGTTCTGGTCGTCGGCGACGATGGCGCCCTGCGCCGTGGTCAACGGAGGGTAGGTGCCGTCCGCCTGCTGGTGGGTCTCGCCACCGGAGGAGGGCGTCCCAGAAGTGCGATCCGTCATTGCCAAGCCTCCCGAGCTCGTCTGTTTTGCACTGAATCCTCAGTGAAGGCAGGCATACCCGGTGACTGCGGGGCAAACGTGCCCGCGCCCGCAAACTGCGCTGTCCCAGGGAGTCAGGGAAGGGTGATGTCCACTGGGTGCCGAACTGGCCGTGACCATCCAGGTGGGCTGCTCACGGCCAGCGCGGTGATGGCTCAGTAGTAGTGACGGCGGCCACCGACGGCACGGCCGGCTGCGCCAAGGAGCTCGAGGATGAGGCCGACGACGACGAGAATAATCCCGACCGTCCACAGGATCGGAATGCTCGCGACGAATCCGATGATGAGCAGGATGACGCCTAACGTGATCACAAGGACCTCCTGGCCCGGATACGGTGTGTAGCGGCGTTTGCGCGCTGGGGATGGCGGATGTGCCCGCCTGACGCGAACTGAACCTCGACTGCGTTTCACATCTGGTTCGCGCCGATCCCGCTCCGCGTGCATCGGTGCCTCAATGCGGGGCACATTGGAAAGATGGATCAGATCCGTCGGCTGTTGGGCGCCATCGACCGGTGGCAGCGCCGCCACCGCACGCCTGGCGTCGCCTACGGGGTCGTCAAGAAGTTCAGTGACGACAACGCCAATCTGCTGGTCGTGAGCTTGGCGTGGTACGGCTTCACGGCCATCTTCCCGCTCCTGCTGTCTGTGGTGACCCTGTTCGGATTCATCGGGCAGAAATCGCTCGGCAGCACGGTCGTTTCGACGCTGCACAAATTCCCGGTGGTGGGTGACAGCTTCAACCCCGCGAATGGACAGCATCTGCACGGCAGCACGATCGGCCTGATCATCGGCCTGGCGGGCCTGATCTACGGCGCGCAGGGCGTGACGCAGACGGCGCAGCAGGCGATGGCCACCGTCTGGGCCGTCCCACGATTCGCGCGTACGGGCTTTCTTCCGCGGCTAGGTCGAAGCCTGGCGGGTCTGCTCACCATCGGCGGGACATTCCTCATCAACGCCCCGATCGCCACATACGTCACGGGGTCCAAGGACAGCTACGCCATCCGCGCGCCGGTCCTGGTCGTGCTGCTGATCGTCAACAGCGGGCTGTACTGGTTGTCGTTCAAGATCCTCACGCCGCGAAGCGTCGCGGGCCGGGCACTCGTTCCCGGCGCGGTTCTCGGCGGCGTGGCCTTCACGGCCCTGATCACGGTCGGGACCGGGCTCGTCACCCATCAGCTGAAGAACGCGTCCAATACCTATGGCACGTTCGGCTCGGTCATCGGCATCGTCGCCTTCCTGCTTCTGCTGGCCAAACTGAGCATCTACGCTGCCGAACTCAACCCCGTGCTGCACCGCACGCTCTATCCACGGGCACTGCCGATGGGGGAGCTGACCGAGGCCGACAAGCAGGTCCAGAACGAGCTCATCCATGAGCAGCGCCGCACCGGCGAGGAGACGATCGGTGTCGGCTTCGGTCCTGAAGGCCCGCAGGAGGCAGCGGCCGATGCGCTCTCCGACGACGGGGCATCTGACATGGCGTCCGACAAGGCCACCACGTAGCGGGTTTGGGGGTTGCCTGGTCGGCAATCTTCGACGTATGGCAAAGACACTGACCGCGAAGGACCGCAAGAAGCTGGGCAAGAAATCCTTCGCGCTTCCCGGCAAGCGCAAGTATCCCATCCCCGATAAGGCGCACGCACGCAATGCGCTCGCCCGGGTGGCTCAGCGCGGAACGCCGGCAGAGAAGAAGAAGGTGCGTGCCGCCGTGGCAAAGCGATTTCCCAGCCTGGGCAAGAAGAAAGCCAAGAAGTAGCTGAGGAACCGGCGGCTTAGCCGGGCCAGGTGCCGGTCGCGCGCTCGAAGCCACGTGCACCGGCGCGATCGACGACGGCCTTGACCCCGCCGTAGACGGCACCTTGCAGCGCCGCGGCCGTCGCTATTTCTTTCCAGCTGTGGTCCTTGTCGGTGCTCTCAGGCGCCGACTCGGATGAGCCCGGAAGCAGCCGCCACAACTGGCTGAACAGCTGCGCGGCGAGGATGCCGCCCAAGACTGAGACCACCATGCCGAGCGGCTTGTACAGCAGCTTCATCGTGACCGCCGGACGCGTCGCACGATCGCCAGGAGAACGAGCGCAGCACCTGCGCCCCAGGCGATCTGGAAGCGATAGGGCTGGGCCTTGGCGGCGGCGGGGGCCACAGCCGAAGCGCCACGGTCGAGCGCTGCCTGGACCGGGGGCGGCGCCTGTGCCTTGAGCTTGGTCGCCGTGCTGCTCACTGACGCGGAGACGTCGTGCGCTTTGGTCTTCGCCCGCGCCTTGACGTCGAGCTTGTCGTGCAGAGCATCGACCGTGTCGGCGAGGTCGGCGCGAGTGCGATCGATCTCCTGGCGAATTTCTGCTTCGCCGGCAGCCTTTTCCTCGGTCATCGGTGGAGCCCCTCCCGCACAATTTTGACGTCTGTTTGCAAGCCGGAGACGGCATCGTTCGGCAAGGGGGGCGTTCCGGCTGACACGTCCTTCTTGCCCATCAGCGCAATGACACCGGCGATGAGAACCAGGGCTCCGCCGACGATGACGGCAGCAAGCCAGCCGGGAACGACGTTGGCCAGGCCGAGCGTTGCCGCGGCAATCAGGACGCCGAGGCCGAAGATACCGATCACCCCCGCCCCGCCGAACAGGCCTGCACCTATGCCGAGCTTCTTGGCCTTGGCGCCCGCCTCGATCTGTGCGAGGCGAAGCTCATCCCTGATGAGCGTGGACATGTCCTGCGTCAAACGCGAGACGAGCTCACCCGTTGACGCCTGATGAGTTTGTTCGTAAGCCATCGGCAACGCTCCTTGGCTGGGACAACTACAGCGGCGTAGCTCTCGGTGGTGTGTGGTCGCGCCCGCATTGCCGAGCGCCTATGGCGCGAATGCCCTGGCTGCTCATCCTCAAACGGAGCGTTTGTGGGCAATTACCGTCGTGTCGCGCGCGAGCCGGGGTGCCGAAGCGCCAATCTGGCTCTGTGACTGACGACGAGGGCGGTGTCAGTGATCCGCCGGCGGCCCACAGCGGTCATGACCTGAGGCGTGGCAAGAAGGGGGAGGCACGGCTCCCGCCGGCGATCGCCCTGGCGATCGCCATCGCGCTCTACGCGCTACTGCCGGGCTCGCTGCTCATCGGTCCACGACTGCTCGTGCCGGGGCTCGAAGTGGCATTGCTGATCGCGGTGATCGCTTCGAATCCTCGGCGGTTGACACACGAGACCCGGCTCTCCCGATTGATGTCCATTGCTTTGAGCTTGTGCGTGGTGCTGACCAACCTGGTAGCCCTCGGCTTGCTGGTGCACGACCTGGTGGATAAGAAGATCGAGGGTGGTGGCTCGTTACTGCTTGCCGCGTTGCAGGTTTGGGCGACCAATGTCATTGCCTTCGGACTCATCTACTGGCAGCTCGATCGTGGCGGCCCGGTGTCCAGGACCCAACTGGACAGAGCAGACCTTCCGCTTGCCGATTTCCGCTTCTCGCATGACGAGGACGCCGACAACGTCGCTGAGGTCGCCGCCGGTTCGAGTATCAAGTCCGACTGGATACCGACGCTCATCGACTATCTCTACGTGTCGACGACGAACAGCAGCGCTTTCAGCCCGACTGACACCATGCCGCTCACCAGCCGGGCAAAAGTTCTGATGGGAACTCAGGCGACAGCGGCTCTGCTGACTTCGCTGCTGGTCATTGCCCGCGCCGTCGCTGCGCTTTCGTAGCCGGCGCCAATGTCCGTATGCCTTGTGGCGCGCTACAGAATGGCGCCCGGGTTGAGGATGCCGTCGGGGTCGAGCGCGTTCTTGATGCGACGGGTCAAGGCCATCACGTCATCGCCCAAATAGGCCGCCAGCCACGGGGCTTTCGAGCGGCCGACGCCATGCTCGCCGGTGATGGTGCCGCCGAGTTCGATGGCCAGATCCATGATGCGCCCGAACGCCATCTGCGCCCGAGCCGTCGCCGAAGGGTCCGTGCCGTCAAAGACGATGAGCGGGTGGGTGTTGCCGTCGCCCGCGTGAGCCACCAGAGCGATGGTGACCTCGAATTCCGCCGAGAGCTTCTCGATGCCTTTCACCAATGCGGGCAGGGCAGGAAGCGGGACCCCGACGTCCTCAAGGAGCAGGTTTCCCAGGCGTTCCAGCGCCGGGAAGGCCGCCCGGCGGGCGGCGACGAATGCGTCGCCCTCCTGCGGATCGTTGGTGCAGAACACTTCCGACGCGCCGTGCGCAGCAGCCGCCGCCTCCATGAGGGCGATCTCGTGGGCGGCGGCCTCGCCGGGGGCGTCCGAGCGCAGGATGAGCATCGCCTCGGCCTCGCGGTCCAGGCCCATCGACGTGAAGTCCTCCACGGCGTTGATGGTCGTGCGGTCCATCAGCTCGGCCATGGCAGGGCGCACTTGCGAGGTGATGGCGAGCACTGCATCTGCGGCTGACTCGATCGACTTGAAGACGGCCACCATGGTCGACGACGGCGGGGGAGCGGGGATCAGCCGCAGGATGAGTTCAGTGATGATGCCGAGCGTTCCTTCCGAGCCCACGAAGAGCTTGGTGAGCGAAAGCCCGGCGACGTCTTTCAGTCTCGGCCCGCCCAGCCGCACTGCCGTGCCATCGGCGAGCACGACCTCCATGCCGAGGACGTAGTCGGTCGTCACGCCGTACTTGACGCAGCACAGGCCGCCGGCGTTCGTCGCCGCGTTGCCGCCGATGCTGCAGATCTCGAACGACGACGGGTCCGGCGGGTACCACAGACCCTGCGCTGCAGCCGCCTGCTTCACTTCGACGTTCAACAATCCGGGCTGCGTGATCGCGACGCGGGCGACCGGGTCGATGGTGATCTCGCGCATGCGTTCGGTCGACAGCACGATGCAGCCGTCAACGGCCGTGGAACCGCCCGACAGACCCGACCCGGCGCCGCGCGGAACGACCGGAACGGCATGCTCGGTGGCCCAGCGCAGTACCGCCTGAACCTCTGCGGTGTTCTGCGCCCGCACGACGGCGATAGGCCAGCCGGGGACCGCTTGCCCGGCCCAGTCCTGCCGGTAGGCCGACATCGCATCGCGGTCGGTCAGCACGCTCGCGCCCGGCAGCTCTGCCAGCAGGGTCGCCAGCAGCCCCGTCAACCTCATGGTCACGTCGCTCATCTCCGGGACCTTCACAAACAGTCCTCCTATGAGTGCGGCGTGCCTGATCAAAGGTAGTCCTATCAAGCGTGCCCGGCTTTCACTAACCTGCTCACATGGGACTGCTGACGGTGGACGTGCCCACCCGCGAGGAGATCGACGAGCACGGGATCGATGTGCGACCGGTGGCGGGAGCCCTGGGGGCGGAGCTGCACGGGGTCGACCTGCGTGCGCTGGATACACCCGGGGTCGCCGCGGTCAAGGACCTGCTGCATCACTACGAGGTCATCTTCTTCCCGGGTGCTGACCTGACCGGCGATGAGCAGCTGGCGCTGGCCCGCCAGTTCGGTGAGCTGAACATCTTCCCGGTCGCGCGGCTGCGCGGGGTTACCGAGCCCGCCTGCACCGTCATCACCGACGGGCCGGACAGCCCTCCGGAGGCAGACGACTGGCACACCGACGTCACGTGGATTGCCGAACCGCCGAACTACGCCTTGCTCTCGGCGCAGGTCATCCCGAGGCGCGGCGGCGACACGTTGTGGGCGTCGATGACAGCCGCGCACGAAGCCCTGTCGCCCGTGATGCGCGGGATGATCGACGACCTCGAGGTGGTCCACGACAACAGCGAGTTCATCCGCGCCATGCTTCGCAAGATGCCGGCCGGACCGCAGGCGCAATCGCTTGCCGACGCCTTACGCGAGGCCTTCCCTCCGGTCACACACCCGCTGGTGCGCACCCATCCCGACACCGGCCGGCAGGCCCTCTTCGTCGCCGGCGGATTCATGCGCTACATCAGGGGAATGCGCGAGCCCGAGAGCGACAACCTGCTCGCCTTCTTACGCCAGCACATCGAAAACGCGGCGCTGCAATGCCGCTGGCGCTGGAGCCCGGGCGATCTGGCGATCTGGGACGAGCGGTCGACCAACCATCGCAGTGCTGCCGACCATTTCCCACAGGAGCGCTCGATCCGCCGGGTCGAGGTCAGCGGCGACCGTCCGTATCACCGTTCAGCCGTTCAGTAGTCGTCGATACACGACCGTTGGATCCACCAGAGGAGTCATGTGCTCACCAAAGCCGCCGTCCTGTTCGAGCAGCCCGGCAAGTGGGAGGTCGTCGAGCTCGAGCTCGAGCCGCCGCGGCAGGGGGAGCTGCTGGTCAAGATGGCCGCCGCGGGCCTGTGCCACTCCGACGACCACATCGTCACCGGTGACCTGCCGCTGCCTCCCGGAGCGCTCCCGATGGCAGGCGGGCATGAGGGTGCCGGCGTCGTCACCGAAGTCGGTCCGAACACTCCGGGTTGGGCCGCGGGGGACCGGGTGGTGCTCACCTTCCTGCCCATGTGTGGGCTGTGCCGCTGGTGCGCTTCAGGTATGCAAAACCTGTGTGACAACGGAGCGCGCGTGCTCGCCGGTGTGCGTGAGGACGGCTCCCGGCGGATGACGCTCGACGGCAAGCCGGTCGGTCAAGCGGCAGGGGTGGCGACGTTCAGCGAGTGGTCGACCGTCTCCGTCCAGTCGGCAGTGAAATGCGCCGACGGCATACCTCTCGACGCTGCCTGCCTCACCAGCTGCGGGGTCGGCACCGGCTGGGGATCGGCGGTGCGTTCTGCCGATGTGACGCCGGGCGATGTCGTGATCGTCATGGGCACCGGCGGGATCGGGATGAACGCCGTGCAGGGCGCCGCGTTCGCCGGCGCCAAGGTCGTGATCGCGGTCGATCCGGTGGAAATGAAACGCGATGCCTCGTTCGGCTTCGGTGCGACGCATGCCGTCGCCACGATGCAGGAGGCGACGGAAATCGCGCACAGCTTCACCAATGGCCAGGGCGCCGACTCGTGCATCATCTGCGTCGGCGTGACGACCGGCGAGCAGGTCGCTCTCGGAGTCGAATCCATTCGCAAGGCCGGCACCGTCGTGCTCACCGGCCTGCCGAAAGCCGCCGACGACATCGCCCTGCCGGTCTCGCTGCGTCACCTGGTGCTCTTCCAAAAGCGTTTGCAGGGCTCGCTTTTCGGCGCGTCCAGCCCGTCGAAGGAGATTCCGGCGCTGCTTGATCTCTACCGGCTCGGACGGCTGAAGCTCGATGAGATGATCACCCAGCGGTACACGCTGGAGACTCTCAACGATGGTTTCGAGGACATGCGCTCGGGGCGAAATCTGCGCGGGGTCGTCGCCTACTAACCTGACCGGGTGCCTGCCTGGACCGCGCTCGGTCTCGAGGGCGCCGCCGCGCTCGATCCGCACGCCGTCGCAGTGACGGATAACGCCGGCTCCTACAGCTACGGCGAGCTGCTCGGCCGGGTGGGATTCGCCTCCGGCCTACTGGCCTCACGCGGTGTGGGGGCTAATGCCACGGTGCTGCTGCTGGCGCCGAACCGGCGCGAGGCCGTGGTGGCCTATCTGGCTGCGCTTCGGCTGGGCGCGCGCGTCGTCGCGCTTGATCGCCGCGCCGGGAAGGCCGACGTCGCTCACGCCGTGGAGCTGACCCGGCCGCAGCTCGTGCTCGCCGACCCAGATCTCGCCGAGCTCGTCTGCCCGCCGGATCTTCCGGTCCTTGGGTTGCGGGAGGCGGCCGCAGGGTCGGCCGAACTTCCGCCTGCCGCTGATGACCGGGCCACCGTCATCTTGTTCACCTCCGGCACCAGCAGCACCCCCAAGGCGGCGCTGCACACCATGCCGAGCCTGCTCGCGGGCGTGCGCAACATGGCTCATACGTTGCAGTTCTCGCGCCAGGATGCGCCGTTCCTGGTCAGTCCGCTGGCGAGCATCACCGGCGTCTCGCAGACGCATCTGGCGCTCGAATGCGGTGGCTCGTTGCTCCTGGAGGACGCGTTCTCGCGGGTTTCATCGCTGCGCCGGCTGGCGGATCTCGGGGCGACCGTCTTCGGCGGCGCGCCCTTCGTCCTGGAGGAGCTGCTCGCCGCAGCCATCGAGGAAAGGTGCAGCGCGCTTCCGCTGAGGGCCGTCGCCGTCGGCGGCTCGGCGATACCGCGCCCGCTGCTGGAGGACGCGTACGCCCGCTTCGGCATCGTCCCGTCGCGGGTCTATGGCTCGTCCGAATGTCCGATCGCGTTCGCCAGCGCCCCAGCGGACGACCTCGAGGCGCGGATGCGCGATGAAGGTATCGCCATGCCGGGCACCCAGGGCCGGATCGATCCTGCCAACGGCGAGCTGCACGTGCGCGGGGAGAACCTCTTCGGCGGCTACCTCGATCCCGAGCACAACCGCGACGCCTTCACCGCCGACGCTTGGTTTCGTACCGGCGATCAGGCCACGCTGACCGGCGGCCGGCTGCGCATCACCGGGCGCCTCAAAGAGGTTGTCGCCCGCAAGGGCTTGAAGATCTCGCTGGCCGAGGTCGATGAGGCGATGAACGGCATGCCGGGAGTCGCCGCGGCAGCGGCGTATGCGTTGCCGGACGAGCACACCGGCGAACGCCTGGTGCTCGCCATTCACGTCGATCCGACGGCCGCGGTCGGGCTGCGCGACGTGACACGGTGGCTCGCTGGGCGTGGTCTCGCCACCTGGAAGTTGCCCGAGCAGATCGTCGTGTGGGACGAGCCGTTCCCTCATACCGCCAGCGGTAAGGTGCTACGCCGCGCACTTGACGAAGGCGGCGCCGGGCGGCCGGCGCACTATGGAGCGCGGCTCAGCGAAAGGCAGGTCGGCCGTGACAACGATTGAATCCGGTGCCGTTCCCACATTGCTGGCGGACGGTTTCGTGTTCGGTGAAGGACCGCGCTGGCATCACGGGCGGCTGTGGCTCTCGGACATGCACGGCGAAGCGGTCTACGCCACGACGCTGGAAGGCAAGACGACGCTGGAATTGTCGTTGCCTGGCAAGAAACCTTCAGGGCTGGGATTCCTGCCCGACCGTTCGGTGCTCATCGTATCGATGGCCGAGCGGGAGGTGCTGCGTCTGGATCATCACGGCACCACCACCGTGCATGCCGACCTCTCGGCACTCGTCGCCGATGAGCTCAACGACATGGTCGTCGACGCCGACGGCACCGCGTTCGTCGGCAGCTACCCGAGCGTGCGGGGGACTGGCGTGCTGGTGCGGGTGACGCCTGACGGGCATACGCAGATTGCAGCTGATGGGCTCGACTTTCCCAATGGCAGCGCGATTTCCGCAGACGGCGGCACGCTCATCGTCGCCGAGTCCATCGGCCGGCAGTTCACCGCGTTCGACATCGACAGCGCGAAGAACCTGGCCGGCCGGCGCATCGTCGCGACCACCGGTGACGCGGCGCCCGACGGCATTGCCCTGGATGCCGAAGGCGGCATCTGGGCCGGATATCCATTGGCCCGGGAGTTCCGCCGGGCGCTGCCCGGGGGCGAGGTGACCGACCGCATTTCGATGGGGGAGAAGATGGCGATCGCCTGCGCTCTCGGCGGAGACGATGGACGCACCTTGTTCCTGCTCTCCGCTGCCGACTGGAGCGCAAAAGCACTGGAGGGCAGGCGAACCGGGACGGTGGAGACCGTACGCGTCAGTGTTCCGGGAGCCGGCCTCACCTAGTCTTGAGTACTCCGAGTTGACCTAACGTCGCGTCTGAATGGTCAGGGAGGAACGGCATGGATCCGATCAAAATCGGCTGGCTGGGTTCGGCGCTCGACGGGCCGGGCGGCGCGTACGACAAGGTGCATCGGATGGCCTTCGATGAGGCGACAGAGCAAGGGGTGCTCGACCGGCCGGTGGAGTTCGTGCTGCATCCGGAGCGCGGCCTGCCGCACGGATCGGCGAAGAACGCCACCGATGGGTTTCGGTATCTGGTCGATGAGGGATGCATCGGGGTCGCCGGTGCTTACAGCTCCGACAATGCGATCGTCGTGGCGCCGCTTGCCAACAAGCTGGAGGTGCCTCTGATCAGCTGGTGTGGCACCGAGCGTTTGCAGGGCGATTACTGCTTTCGGCTCGGAAATGGAGACTGCGGCGGTGACGCCGCTCTCGTCGTCGGCTGGCTCAAGCGGAAGGGTTACGAGCGGGTCGCCGTCATCAATGAGATCTCGCCGAACGGTGAGGAGTATTTCCGCTTCTTCCGGCAAGAGGCCCGGCGGCGCAACGTGAGCGTCGCCGCTGTGGAGACGGTCACCCAGACTCCCGCCAACCTCGCGGCGAATCTGGCGCATCTGCGTGACGCGCGTCCGGATGCGCTGGTGTACATGGGATACGGCATGCTGGCCGCCAGCGGTTTGATGCGGCAGGCGCTGGATGAGCTGGGCTGGGATCCGCCGCGAATCATGGGTACGGCGTTCATGTTCTATCTGATGGGTTTCGAGAAGTTCGAGGGCTGGGTCGGCGTCGACCAGCTCGATCCGAGCAACCCCCTCGTCAACGGATTCCACGACCGGTTCGTCACTCGCCATGGCCAGAGCCCGCCGTTGTGGCCCAACGCGATACCCGTGCTGGCGTATGACACGGCACGGGTGCTGATCGAGGGTCTGTTCCGGGCGCCGGTGCTGTCGGGTCCGGGGCTGAAGGCGGGGCTGGAGTCGATCCGTTTCATGCCGAGCACTACGGGTGGTCCGCGAACGCACATCGCCTGCTCGCCGTACGAGCACGGCATGTTCCGCGGAGACTGGCTCCTTTACGGGCGAATCGAGCAAGGGAAGCTCGAGTTCGAGGGCCTTTTCGAGCCCTGGGAGTAGGGGAGGGCACCAGGCGATACGGTCCAATCCCACAACGAGAGGCGTCCAATGGTCAGCGATGCCCATGAGGAACTCGTGGCCCGTATCGAGGCGCAAGGCATGCGGACGCCGGAGACGTTTCCCGGCCCCGACGAGTTCGCTCTCGCTCGCACGTTGGAGTCATCGACGCCCGTGCCGCCGATCGAGGGCGTAAGGGTGACGGCCGTTGACGCCGGGGGAGTGCCGGCCATTTGGGTGGATCCTCCCGCGGTCGATACCGATCGGGCACTCCGCTGATTCGGCGCCGGATCCGGTCGTCTCGGGGACTGCGCGCAGGTCGATGGCCGAGGTGTACCTGGCGGGCGCGGAGCCGACATCGCCCGCCGCGTCGCCACTTTTTGCCGACCTTCGAGGCCTGCCTCCGCTGATGGTTCAAGTCGGGACTCGTGAGTCGTTGCTCGATGACGCGCGACGATCTGTGGACAAGGCGCGCGCTGACGGGGTGGCGATGACGTACATCGAGCATGCTGACGTCATCCACATGTGGCTCGTCTTCGATCCCGAGATTCCTGAGTCACAGAAGGCGTTTCGGCTGATCGGCGAATTCGTCAGGGAGCACATCCTGGCGAAGACAAGGTGAGGTGAAGGCTCGCCCGCATTGCGGAGGCAGTACCCGACATCGGTCTGGCGACGGGTGTCGCGGTGCCGAGCCTTCGGCTCCGATGGTCACCGCGTCGGCCATTGCGACGATCGACGAGCTTGCCCCTGGCCGGTTGTGGGCGTACTTCGGGACCGGGTTCACAGCGCGGATGACCATGGGAAAGCGCGGCATGCGGTGGGCCGACCTCGCTGAGTACGTGCAACATGTGCGCGGCCTGCTGCGCGGCTACATGGTCGAGATCCAAGGCGAGGCCTGCCAACTCATACACTCGCCCGGATTTGCGCCGTCGCGACCGATCACCGTGCCCCTGGGGCTGGCCCCGATCGCTCCCAAGAGTTTTGCGATTTCCCGTCAGATTGCCGACGTCGCCGCAGAAGCCATCCTCGCCACCGTCTGGACGGGCGATGCTGCCTCCGTCGGCGCGCGCATGGACGCCGTCGGCGCGACAGGGAATCACCGAGATCGTGTACGGGCCGGCCGGTCCGGACATTTCCCGGGAGCTCACGGCGTTCGCTGCTGCTGCTGCAGGTTCCGGGGCCCCCGTCTGACGCCATCGGCACAGACGCGCTGACCTCGTGCGGTGGTCAGCTGTAGGAGACCTTGTGATCGGACTCGGCGGTCAGCCCGAGCTCCGGCCAGACGCCGCCCATGATGCTTTCCATGATTCCGTAGCCGATGGCGTCGCCCTCGCGTACCCGGATTGGGGTGTCGCGGAACTGGCCGAGCGAGCGTAAGTGCTCATCGTCCCAGCAGTCCGCGATGTACTCGCCGTCCAACTCCAGGGCACCCCGCCAGGCGCCGTGAATGTGGCCGGCCCATGCCCCGTATCCGGCGGTCTTCAGGAAAAACCCTGAATCGCCAACGGTTTCCACCTCGATGACGCGTTCCTGTCCCGATTCCATGGTGAGCAGCAGTTGGCCTCCGATGACAAAACGGGTACGCGGGTCGTAGGCCAGGCGGGGTTCGACCGCGCGCACGGGCTGCTGGCGTCCGCTGGCCTCATTGATGTACGCGGAGCTGTAGTCCCACACGCCCTGGGTCAGGAAGATCGCCGTCTCGTAGTAGCTCCCGTCGGGGCGCCGGAAGAAGAACGGACTCCACTTCATGCCGCCGCGGGTGGGCTTCTCACTCGATCGCGCCACCGGCGCCGCGGGGATCAGGTCGGTGGGCGGCGCGCCGACGGCTTGCCGCACGCCCCAGGAGTGGTCGCGGTAGCCGAACCATTCATCCGGCTTCACCTCATGGGTGGCGCCGTCGATCGTGATGCTGCCGGAGACCCAGCCGCCCTGGTGGTAACGAATGACATTGACGTCCACCCGTCCGGTGCGGGGGTTGCGTACGAGGTTGCGATCCTCGAAGAACGGCGGCGTGACGGCAGACATCGTGAGGTCGAAGGAGATGGGCTGCACCTCATTGGGCTCGAGGATGAAACGCACCTGCTTGAGGGGCTCGACGATCTCGTACCGGATGGGGCCGATCCCCATGTGTTCTTGGGTATTTCCGAGCTCGCGGCTGCCACGTACGGTCCATTGTTCGCGGCCCCGGGAGACGCCGCCGAAGCCGTCGATGACACCGCGGTTGTGATACCTGCCGACCCCGAAGTCGACTTGCCATGAACCGTCGGTCTTGGCCAGCGATCCCCAGATCTTTTCCGTCCAGGCCAGGTCGGACTCCGAGTCGGTGGCGAACGTGTCGACAATCTGATGATTGAGCCCTTCGTCGGCGCCGCGTAGTGGGCCGATGTCCCGGATTGCCATGTCTCGCATCTCCCAGTCGGCTGTGCTGTGTCGATGATTCGTCTCAGGCGCGCGGCAGTCCGAGCAGCTGGCGTCCGATGATTCCGCGCATGATCTCCGAGGCCCCGCCGGAGATCGTCAGGGCGCGCGACCAGAGGAAGTTGTGGTACCAGCGGTCGGCCACATCAGAGGCCGCGTCATCGATGGCCGCCGCCGAACCGATGAGCTCGAGCGCCAATTCGCACAGCTCGACGTTGAGCTCGGTGTAGGCGAGCTTCGCTACCGGTCCGTCGCTCGGGTGCTCGGTGCCGGTGAGGACGCGATCGACCGTGTCGCGCACGATCAGCGTCACCTCCTCGACCCGGGCGCGGGCGAGAGCCAGCTGCGCCTGGACGTCCTCATGGCCGATAGCCGCCGTTCCGTCAGGGAGCCGGGCGGCTGCGGCCAGCGTCACGAGGTCGTCGAACATTCGCTGCAATTGAAGGGCATTCGCCCCGACGAAGGCGCGCTCCGAGGCGAGGCCGGAGTTCACCACCCGCCAGCCGCCGTTGACCTCACCCAGGACGTGTTCCGGGCCAACGCGTACGCCATCGAGGAAGACCTCGCAGAACTCGGAGAATCCAGTCATCTCCTTGATGGGTCGCACCTCGACACCGGGCAGGTCCATGGGAATGACGAACGCGGTGAGGCCGGCATGGCGGTCGAGGCTCGGGTCGGTGCGTGCCAGCAGCATGCCCATGTCAGCCCACTGGGCGTCGGTGCTCCAGATCTTCTGCCCCGTGACGACGAACGCCTCGCCGTCGGGCTCTGCTTTCGTGCGCAGCGACGCGAGGTCGCTGCCCGCATCCGGTTCGCTGAAAAGCTGGCAGTACGTGTCCTCACCGGCCCGAATCCTTGGCAGCAGCTGGCTTTTCTGCGCGTGCGTGCCGAATTCGATGAGCGCATGAGCGGCCAGCATCACCTGATCCAGCGGCCGGTACGCGTCACCCCGGATGAGCTCTTCCATGAGGACGAGGTCATGCATCGGCTGGTGATCGGGCCGCCCACCCCACTCCGGCGGCCATCCGGCGCCGAGGTAGCCCTCGTCGTACATCGCCTTGAGCCACAACCTGATTTCGCGCTCATGCTCGGCGTCCCGCGGCACCCTGACGCCTTCGTGTTCCATGCGGACGCCGCGGTCGCTGATGAACGTGCGAACCCGCCGGCGGTAGCCCTCGATGTCAGCCGGCATCGGTCCAGCCTTCGAGTCCGGCAAGCGCGCGGATGGCGGCCTTCGGGTTCGCCGCGAGACGCGCAGAGGAGTGGGCCCGCCGCTGGAAATAGTGCAGCCCGTACTCCCAGGTGAATCCGATCGCTCCGGTGAGTTGCAGGAGGTCGTGCAGGATGCGGGAGGCGCCGGAGCTCACGCTGACTTCAGCCATCGCGACCAGGCGGCCGGCGTCGGGCGAGCCCGTTCCCAACTGCCGCGCCGCCTCGTTCACCAGCAGGGCCATGCCACGGGTTCTGACGGCGTGCTCGACGAGCCGGTGCTGCACTACTTGCAGGCCACCGATGCTCTTGCTGAACGCCTGGCGCTGCTTGGCATAGTCGACGGTGCGGTCAAGCATCAGCTGGACGCCCCCGACGGCATCGGCGCTCAGCAGCAGTCGGTGAAGCAGGGCGGGAGAGGCGTCGGCGTGAACCGGGTCTCCGGCGCCCGCCTTGACCCTGACGTCGGCGCAGCGTCGACTCACGTCGAAGCTGTGGTGCGCCGGGTCGGCGTCCCAATCGCTGCGATCCCGCACCAGGATGAGGCCGCCCGCTTCGTCGGCCAGTACGAGCGCATCCGCCTCGGCCGCGCCGTCCACGAGCCGAGCGACTCCGGCTCTCAGCTGCCCGTACGCGCAGCTCTGGTCGCCGGTCAACAGGAGTGAAAGCAGCTCGCCTGCCGCGTCGGAGTCCTGTGAGATCGCGTGCGCGCTCGCTGTCATCCCGGCGAACGGGGCTGCGTGCAGCGCCGCCCCCAGCTCCATGGCGGCGCCCACCGCCGCGTCGACGCGAAACCCGAAACCCCCCGCGCCTTCGGCAACGCACAACGCGGTGACGCCCAGGCCGGCAATGGCGGGCCACCCGCTGCGCCAGTCGGTGTCGATCTGCGGCGCAGCGGTCCTGTCGTTGCCGAGGGCGCGTCGTAGGGCCTCGCGGAGTTCCTGGACCTCATCGGCGTCATGGCTTGCGCCTTCCCCCGTGCCCAGCGTGCTCAGAGCGACGTCAACTCCCCCTGCGCGGGCCATTTCGACTCTGGCCTCGATTTCGACATCTTGGGTGGCTGCCCCGCGAGCGTCAAGCGGCGCAGGGCCGTTCGTCACTTGACACCAGCACCCTTTTCCTCCAGAACTGAAACCGACATCGAAATTGTGTCGTAGTCTCGGCGGGCAACGGCACAAGATCGGCTACAAGGTGGCCACGCTTCAGAACCGGCCAGCGCTGGTGCCGAACTACCGGCCCTACCTGGAGCAGATGAAGCAAGCCGGCGCCAAGGCGGACTTCGAGATCGTCGCGCAGGACGCCAGCCCCATCTTCGCCGCGATGAACGACACCGGTTTCAAGCCTCAGTGGCTGCTCTTCGGTCAGACGTTCTACTCGCCGAAGTCGGTGCAGGCGGCCAAGGCAGCGGCATCGCTCCCGACGACGTACGTGAACCTGAACAACCTCCCGTTCGAGCTCACTGACCAGTTCCCGGTGGTTCAGCAGGCGAAGGACATCATGGCCGCCGGGCCTGGTACAGCCGGTCTCGACGCCTTCACCGCTCTGGCGTTCAACTCCTGGGTGCTCTGGGCGCAGGCGGCGACCGAGTGTGGCAGCGACCTCACGCAGGACTGCGTGCTCGCCAAGGCAGGATCGCGGGTCGGCTGGAGTGCCGGCGTCTCTTCCCGCCGCTGAGCAAGGCGCTCAGCGAGCCGCAGATGACGGACTGCACGCTCTTCGTGCGGCTGACGACGAGCGGCTGGGTCTATGACAAGAAGGTCACCCAGCCCAACTCCGGCCCGTACAACTGCGGCGCTGACAACCTTGTCACGGTGAAGAGCTACCTGCAGGGCTAGCCGTCTCGCGTCTGCTGCGAGGATTGCCAGGAGAGCTGGCACGTACCGAGCCTCGACGAAAGCGTTTTGATGGCAGGCTTTCAGGACGCCCGCCACGTCTTCGTCGAGCATGCCGGCCACTGGCTGCAACACGATCAGCTGGACCGCTTCATCGAACTCAGCCAGGCATTTCTCGCGTGAGCTTGCCGCCTAGTTCGACGCTTCGAAGAGCTTTCGTGGATCGAAAGTCGCCCTGATTTCAGCGATCCTGCCATCTTCGACGTGGCTCCAGTTCGCCGTCGGTAATGGATCGACGCCCTGCATTTTCAAGTCGTACCAGGTGATGACGTCAGAGCCATCCGCAACCATCACGCGTAGCACGATGTCCTCCATCTGCTTGGACATGCCTTCCAGGCCCTGCAGGCATTCGTCCACGCCGTTGGCAGTGCCCATAGGTCCGGTGAAGGTCACGTCGTCAGCCAGCACCGACCGGAGGGCTGCGAAGTCCTTGTCCTTCCAAGCTCTGAAGTAGGTGGTAGCGAGCGCTTTGGCGTCGGTCATCGTCGTCCTCCTCATTGGCTGGGCGTGGGCGCACGGGTCAGATACGCGTGCGAATGGGGTGTGACTAAGATAAACGGAGTGCATTCTCCGTATCGCTGCCGGCACACCATGCGGGCGACGGCTTGCATCGCTGCCTCGCTGAGATGACCTCCATCGAAAAGACCGCGCACGCGCAGGTCTCCACTGGTACGAGCCGGGCCCACTGGTGGATCCTCGTCGTGATCGCCGGAGCCCAGCTCATGGTCGTGCTCGACTCGACGATCATGATCATTGCTCTTCCGTCAGCCCAGCACGGGCTCGGGTTCTCCGATACCGACAGGCAGTGGGTCGTGACGGCCTACACCCTCGCCTTTGGCGGCTTTCTGGTGCTCGGTGGGCGGATCAGCGACATGATCGGGACCAAGCGCACCCTGATCGCCGGCGTGGTGGGCTTCGCCCTCGCTTCTGCTTTGGGCGGTGCGGCCCAGTGGACCGCGATGCTCATCGGGGCCCGAGGTCTGCAGGGCCTGTTCGGGGCGCTGCTGGCGCCGTCCGTGCTTTCATTGTTGAGTTCGACCTTCAGCGGCCCGCGCGAGCGAGCGAGAGCCTTCGGGATCTACGCGACGATCGCCATCAGCGGTTCGGCGTTCGGACTGATCCTGGGCGGATTCCTGACCCAGTACCTCGATTGGCGCTGGTGCCTGTATGTCAACCTACCCATCGCTGCGCTTGTGGCGTTCGGTGCGTTCACCCTGATCCCTTCGCAGCCAGGCAATTACGGCGTGCGGTTGGACATCCCGGGGGTCGTGCTGGGATGCGGCGGGCTCGTGGCCCTGGTCTATGGGTTGGGTGAGGCCGGGGCTCATGGCTGGGGATCGGCCGGCGTGGTGTGGCCGCTGATCATCGCCGGAGCCCTTCTGGCGGCCTTCATCTACTGGCAGTCCAAGGGGTCGAATCCGCTGCTGCCGCTGCGTGTTCTGCAGAACCGCAACCGTGCCGGCGCCTTCCTCGTGATCATGCTGGCGGTCACGGGAATGTTCGGCACGTTCATCTTCCTGACCTATCTGCTGCAGGGGGTCGACCATTACTCGCCCCTCAAGACCGGCGTGGCCTTCCTGCCGCTGCTGGCGATGAACGGCCTCGCGGCGACGCAAGTAGCGAGCCGGCTGATGCACCGCGTCGCGACCCGTCTGCTCGTCGTCCCGGGCCTGCTGATCGGTTCCCTCGGGGTTTTTGTCCTGACCCGGCTCACGCCAGGGGCGGCCTACGCGACGCACGTGCTTCCGGCCGAGCTGCTGCTGGGGATCGGTCTCGGGCTCGCCATCGTCCCGTGTATCAGCACGGCGACCAACAACGCCGATCCGCGGGACATGGGTGTCACCTCAGCGATGACGACGACCTCGCAGCAGATCGGGGCCTCGATCGGCACCGCGCTGCTCAACACGATCGCTGCCGCGGCGACCGCGAGCTACTTGGCTGCGCACGCGGGCGGTTCGAACCTCGCGGCGAGATCAACCGTGCATGGTTTTGCGGTCGCTAGTGGTTGGGCAGCGGGAATCTTCCTGCTCGCTGCCATCGTCGGCGGGGTCCTGATCACGACGCACCCCGAGCGCGACGCCGGGGTCGCAGGCTAGGCCGGTGTGAGGAGCCCGTTGGCCAGGGTCGCTCGCGTGAGGTGGCGGTAGCCGACGGATTCGAAGGAGACGACGAGCTCATGGTCGTCCTCGGAGAGCACGGTTCCCGTACCCCACAAGGGATGCGTGACTGCGGCGCCGACCTCGACGGAGACCGGGATCGCGATGGGAGACTCACCTATCCGTGAAGGCGGTTTGGCCGGCGCGGCCTTGAATTGCGCCGCGACTGTGTCGTTGTCGCAGTTCCCGCAATCGGCCGGTAGGGCCTCGCCGAAATAGCCGAGCAGTTCCCGGCGACGGCATGAAGTCGTCTCGGCGTAGTGCCTCATCGAGTCGATGCGGCTTCCGAGCACGGCCTGGCGCCGCCTGCCGGCCGCCTCGAGCTGGCTGTCGGCAGCGGCCGGGGTTCCGGTGAAGAGCGCGCACGATTGACCGTCGGTGTCGAGCACCCCGAGCACCCCGAGCTCCTCGAGCTCCGCGACAACGCGCTCGGCCACGGGCCTGGATACCCCCGCGGCGCTGACGAGCGTCTCCAGCGAGACCTGTCCCGGCTGCTCTGCCAAAACCCTTACCACTGACCGGATCTTGACATCGGGGATACGCGACTGGGCCGCGAAGAGACGGGGGATACGAAGGCTCCGCGGGTCGTAGATGAGGACCGCGTGGGCGGGATCGCCATCGCGTCCGGCCCGGCCGATCTCCTGGTAGTAGTCGTCCAAGCTGGCGGGGACCCCGGCGTGTGCGACGGTGCGGACGTCCGCCTTGTCGATGCCCATGCCGAAAGCGCTCGTTGCCGCGACGACGTCCAGCTCGCCGGCGAAGAAGCGGTCCTGCACCTGCGCGCGCTGGCGTGCCGTCATGCCCGCGTGGTACGCGCCGGCTTTGAGCGCCGAGAGATTCAGCCGTTCCGCGAGGTCTTCGCAGCGGGCATGGCTCATCGCGTAGACCAAGGCGGGCGTCGGGTGACTGACGATGACGGCGGTGGTGCGCTCGAGCAGGGCGTCGCCTTCCTTCGCATGCGGATCTGTCCGGCGCACGGTCAGGCTGATGTTGGGACGGTCGAAGTCGGCGACGACGATGCGAGGGTTGGTCATGCCGAGCTGGCGGGTGATGTCGGCTTGGACGGGAGGGGACGCCGTCGCCGTGAGGGCCAGGATCGGTGGGCGGCGCAGCACGTCGATGAGGTGGCGAAGGCGCAGGTATTCGGGCCTGAAGTCGTGGCCCCACTCGCTCACCAGATGCGCCTCATCGACGGAGAACAAGGTGATGGCTTTGGGCGTTTTCACCAGTGCGGCGTGGGTCTCGACGTTGGCGAGCTGCTCGGGGCCGAGCATGAGGAAGTCCAGCTCGCCCTGCCCGAGGCGAGCGAGGGCGCCACGGCGTTCACCTGATCGCTGCGTCGAGTTCAAGGTCGCTACCCGGACCGGTTCGCCGTTGACGCGCCGACGTGCGGCGAGCGCCTGGTGCTGGTCGCGCTGCAGCGCAATCAGCGGAGAGACGACGACGGTGAGGCCACCACTGGCCAGCCCGCCGACCTGGTAGATCGCGCTCTTGCCACTTCCGGTCGGAAGCACGGCCAGCGTGTCACGCGCCGCGGCGATCGATTCCAGCGCCGCTCTCTGGCTGGGCCGAAGCGTGATGGCGAAGGAGTCCTTGGCGAGCGTCTCCATCTCCGCGAGAGAGCTCGTCCGGCCCACCTCCCTCAGGCGCAGCAGCGTCAACAGGAGGCTATGCGCCTTCGTCGCTCGGCCCGAAACCGGCCTGATGTTTAGCCGGTGATGGGTGACTAGCCGGTGATGTAGGTCTTGACGTGCTTGACGTTCTCCGGGTCGCAGTTGAACGGTCCGTCGCCCGACGTAGGTGCGGTCACCTTGTCGTCATAGGCGAATCCGGTCGAGGTCAGCTTGACCATGGCGATGCACGGCGAGGCCTCGCCGGTGACGAGATTCTGCGGAGGGTAAAGGCCGCCGGCGGTCCAGTCGGTGTGGTTCTTGGCGTTCTTCAGCACGCAGTCCATCGTGAGGTTCGACCCACACGTCTTGGCCGCCTCAGCGAACAGTAGCCAGGCGCTGAACGAGGAGAGGGTCGAGGTGGTCAGCTTCGGATTGCTGACGGCGGCACGCACGATGCTCTCGGTCTGCTGCAGGACGGGATACTTGCTGGCCAGCTCGAAGGGCAGTGCCGTGAACTGGACGTAGCTCGGCGGGAATGTGCCGAGCGCCTTTGCCGACGCAACGGCTTGCGGGCCGTAGAACTGGACGCTGTAGAGCACCCAGTCCGGCGTGTATCCGACGTTCTTCATGGCCTGCACGATCGGCGTCGGGTCCTGCGCGGAGATCTGGTAGTAGCCCTTCGCGCCGGTGGTCTTGAGTTGCTCGATGTAGGGACGGTAGTTGTCGACGAGCGTCGGCTGGTTCTGCAGCACCGCGACCTTGACCCCGATGTCCTTCAGATACTCCTGAGCTTTCAGGCCGGTGGGGATGATCGAGCTCAGGGTGCTGCTGGCGATCCCGACGCCATCGGTCTTGCTGTCCGGATACGCGTTGGTGAGCAGTCTCATCGCACCGTTGTTGATCTCGTCGGAGGGCACGGGCGAGGCCTGCACCTGATACTGCGCTTCCACGGCTTGGGGGGACACCACGTAGGCTGGGATCTGGCCGAGCTTGCATCCCTCGCGGATCTTCACGCCCGCGCTGTCGAAGGCATTGCCGTTGCCGACCAGGAAGAAGTCCTTCTGGCAGGCTTGGGTCGTCACCTGCCCGACGTTGAAGAGCTTCGCGTCCAGCTTGTCGACCACGATCTTGCGACCGTTGATGCCGCCCGCGGCGTTGCACCACTTGCTGAATCCGTCGGCGGTGTCGAAGAACTCCTGCTCGAGGCCGGGTGCGGCGGCCGCGCCAGGGTCGGCCGTCACGCCGATCCGGATCGTCGTGTCGGTCACGCCGCGTTCTGTTGCGCCCTTCGCGTCACCGGGGCCGCAGACTCCCTTGAGGGTGCCGAAATCCCCCGCAGCAGCAGAGGATGTGGGGCTCGCAGTGCCGCTCGACGATGAGCTCGAACTCTGACTGGGAGAGCTGCTTGCTCCTGCGGACCGGCCGCAGCCGGCGAGCGTCAAAGTGACGGCCGCGCCGAAGGCGATTGGCAGGGCGAGCTTGCGCATTGGTTGTCCCATCAGCTGGATGTGGTCGGGGATAGGTCCGTCGGTGGATCGGCCGGGGCGGCCGCGCGCAGCGCCTCCACGAGCGCCCGCGAGTACGCGGCGGATTCGTCGGGGATGAGCTTCGACATCGTGAACGAGCCGTGGAAGTGCCCGCCCCATCTGGTGAGTTGCACACGGACTCCCGCTTCGGCGAGCCGGCGTGCGTAGGCCTCACCCTCGTCACGCAGCGGATCGAACTCCGCGGTAGTGACGAACGCCGGCGGCAGACCGGCGAGGTCCGGCGCGAGCAGGGGGGATGCGTACGGCTGGGTGGCGTCGGCGGGATCGGCGAGATAGAGGCCGACGTACTGCGCGACGGACGAGCGGGTCAGCACCGGCCCAGCTGCGTTCTCCTCGATCGACGGCTGCGACATCGTGAGGTCGGTGACCGGAATCTCCAGCAGTTGCAGGCAAATGGCAGGTCCGCTGCGATCGCGCGCCATGAGCGCGGCAGCGGCCGCAAGGGCCCCTCCAGCACTGGCGCCGCCGATCGTCAGCCGGGCGGGATCGATGTCGAGTTCTGCTGCGTGGTCGGCAGTCCAGCACACCGCGGCGTAACACTCCTCTACCTGAACGGGGAACTTCTGCTCCGGGGCCAGGTGGTAGCCGACGGAAAGCACGACGCGATCGCTGGAGGCAGCGAGGCGCCGGCAGGACGCGTCGGACTGGTCGAGGGTGCCCAGCCAGAAGCCGCCGCCGTGGAAGTAGACGTGTACCGGAAGCACGCCCGGCCGCGGGCGGTAGATGCGCACCGGGATCTCGCGACCCTGCGACGGGACCAGCAGCTCGCGCTCCGACCACACCGGGGCGACCTCGTCTGCGAGATCGCGGAACGTTCGATCGGCCATGGCATGCGCGAAAGTGCGGGCCTCATCGACGCTCTCGGCGGCCGGCCTGGCCGGTGCCGCGGCGATCGCATCTGCCAGCGACGCAAGAGCTGGCAGCAGCGGCACGCGGTATCCGTTCGTCTCGGGCGTTCCCCGCGGGGCCGGCCTGGCAGGTGTGACAGCACAGTGCTCGTTCATTAACCGACTGTCAAGTTAATGAATTAGTTTCACGGTCACGTCGGCGATAACGTGAGCGCCACCAGCGCGGGCAGGCAGTGCCCATCGAGCCGGAGGGTCGGAAGCGATGGCCAGGACGCGTGACCCGGTGAGCTGGGAGCTGAGCCGCCAACGCGTCCTCGATGCGGCGCTGGGTCTGTTCGGCGAGAAGGGCTACGACGCGACGACCATGCAGGAAATCGCGGCCCGGGTGGGTGTGACCAAGGCCGCGATCTACTACTACTTCCCGACGAAATCGGCCCTGCTCGATGCCATTCTCACCCCGGCCCACGAAGCGGCCAACGCGTTGCTGGACCGGGCGGAAAGCCAGCCGACCAAGTCGGATCAGATCGCTGCGGCGCTCAGCGCGATGATTGACAGTGGGGTAGCCCACCGGCGGGCGCTCGCGGTGCTCAATCGCGACCCGGCCGTCACCCGGCACCCGACGTACGTCCGCAACACCGTGGAGCTGCAGACGCGGCTACAGCGATTGTTCTTCGGTGCCGACCCGACCGCCGAGGAACGAACGGCCTTCCACCTGTCGTACGGGATGTCAGGCGTCGTGCTTCACCTCGAGGACCTCAGCGACGACCAGCTCCGCGAGGCCCTGCATCAGGTGCTGAACCGTACGCTCGGCCTGAAGCTTCCGGCGAGGCGAACGCGCCGAGTGAAGCCCGCAGTCACCGATTCCTAGCCGCTGCCGGTTGGTGTTCACCGTGGGTCGGGCTCATGGGCTCGGGCATTGTCAGCAGCTCTTGCAGCGGATCGGGAGCCGTGGCAATTTGCGCGATGGGATAGGCCTCGTGCGAGCGATCGAAATTCCGGGAGTCGGTGGGCCTCCACCCATCCCAGATTCCCCAGCCGCACACGGGCTTGCGCACGCCATCGGCGCTACACCGGTCTATGTCCATGCCGAAATCCCCAGGTGGGCGGCCCGGCGCCGCCCGATATGGCTGGTATCGCACGGAAAGACCGAGCCTAAAGGTTCTGTTTACGGAAAGTCTGTGCAGGTAAGGCGACTGGATTTGGGCACCCTATTTGCGCGCTGCAGGTCCCCGGCGGACAATTCGCCCGTAAAGCGATGCCGCCCAGCGGCACGTTCACCACTCGACTTCGAAAAGCAGTCATGCTCGGGTGCCTGTGCCGTCTGTGCGCTTACGGCCGGCAGACATACGTTGCGTGATGTGACGCCGACACGTGCCTGGGTACGACGACCTCCCGGAGCCTGTCGGTGAGCATGCGTCGCAAAGTGCTCATCGCCGGGGCGTCAGGGTTGGTCGGCCAGGCGGCGATGCGGCAATTCGCCGCATCGCCGGGCTGGGATGTGTGGGGCTGTCGCGCCGGCCACCGTCGGGTGTCG
Organism: Frankiaceae bacterium; assembly: GCA_036267695.1. Taxonomy (GTDB): domain Bacteria; phylum Actinomycetota; class Actinomycetes; order Frankiales; family Frankiaceae; genus DATAZK01. Next base: position 11,157 of record DATAVO010000179.1, on the reverse strand, counting down.
ATCCGAGGCAATGGGTCAGCTTGGATCTGAGCGACGAAACCGCTTGCCGCGCAGCGCTTCTGCCCATGTCCGACGTGACTCACGTGGTGTACGCCGCGGTTCACGAGCTTCCCGGCTTGTCTGCGGGTTGGGTGGACGAGGAGGCGATGATGCGCAATGCCGCGATGCTGAGGCACATCATGGAACCGCTGCTGGCAGACGCAGACGTGCGTCAGGTCTCGCTGCTGCAGGGCACGAAGGCGTACGGGGTGCACCACCCGTCGGTCGGCTGGGCGGGCGTGCGCAATCCACTCCGCGAGCGGCAGCCTCGGGTGGAGCATCCCAACTTCTACTTCCTGCAAGAGGACTACCTGCGCACGAAGCAGGCGGGGATGTCATGGGACCTCACGGTCTTTCGGCCGACCGTCGTCTATGGCGACGCCATCGGCACCAACATGAATCTGATTCCGGTCATCGGGGCCTGGGCGGCGTTGCTCCGCGCCGAGGGTCGGCCTCTCGACTTTCCCGGGAGGAGCGTTTCGACGCAGCTGAAAGAGGCCGTTGACGGCGACCTTGTGGCGCGGGCTCTCGGGTGGGCCGCCGAGTCCCCATCCGCCGCCGCGGGCACCTTCAACCTGACGAACGGTGACGCGTTTCTGTGGCAGGAGGTCTGGCCGGCGATCGCCGACACCTTGGACATGGAGCCGGGAGTTCATCGGCCGACCGCGCTGGTCGAGGAACTGACTGCCAGGGCGCCGCAATGGGCTGCGCTGGTCGACCACCATGGACTTCGCGCCCCGAGAGACATCATCGATTTCGTGGGAGCCAACTCGCTGGTCTACGCCGACCAGTTGCTGAGCGGACACGACGCACCCGCCGGTCCTGTGCTCAACAGCACCATCGCTGTTCGTCAGGCGGGATTTCACGACTGCATGGATACCGAGGACATGTTCCGCAAGTGGTTCCAGCGCCTGCAAGAGGAGCGGTACCTGCCACCCGCGCCCTGAGAGCGGCCCCCAGCGCACCGCCGACCCGACCGCCGATTACGCTGCCGGGTCACGAGGCGTAGAGGAGCTGAGATGACCACGGATCAGGCAGCGGCGGGCAGGCTTCGCGACAAGGTGTGCGTCGTCACGGGAGCGGGCAGTGGCATCGGCCGTGCCATGGCCATGCGGTTCGCCGCTGCCGGGATGAAGCTCGTACTCGTCGACATCGAGCGGGGTGCTCTCGATGCCGTTGCGGCCGAGCTCGGTGGCGACGCTGATCGCGTCCTGGACGTGCGGGCCGACGTCGCCTCGATGGAAGAGATGAATGGGCTGCGCGACGCCGCCCTGGAGCGTTTCGGCCGGGTCGATGTGGTGTGCCTCAACGCCGGCGTTGCGCCCGTCGGCGGCCTCCTGGAGACCACGCTCGAGGTCTGGGAGTGGGTGATCGACGTCAACCTTCGAGGGGTCTTCTACGGCGCCAAAGCCTTCGGGCCGGTCCTTGCCGAACAGGGAAGCGGGCACATCGTCTGTACCGCCAGCGTCGCCGGGCTCATGGACGCGACCACGCTCAACGCCTACGGAACCAGCAAGCACGCGGTGGTCGGGCTGGCGTCCGCGCTCCGCGGCGAGCTCGCCGCCTTCGGCGTCGGTGTCTCGGTGCTGTGCCCCGGGCTGATCAACACGAAGATTTTCGAGAGCGAGCGCAACCGTCCCGGCGGTATGGACGATCCCTCGCAGGACAATCCGATGTCCAAGCAGCTGCGCGACCTGATCTCCACCCAGGGGGTCTCCCCGGACCAGGTCGCCGGGGTCGTTCACCAGGCCGTGCTCGACAACCAGTTCTTCGTCTTCCCGACGAGCGACCTCGACGAGATGGTCCAGTCCCGCATCACCGCCCTGCAGCAGGGTCTGGCCTGGCGGGACTCCCTGGACGTGCCGCACTGATCCCGTGACGGGGTGTACGTGACGCCGTGAAATCTGGGTAGAACGCGCCAGAGGACAGGAGGCCGTCATGGCGCGCGCGGTGTGGTCAGGAATGATCAGCTTCGGTCTGGTGAGCGTTCCCGTCGGCTTGTTCACAGCGACCGACGAGCACACGCCGTCGTTTCATCAGTTCGCCTCCGGCAGCACTGACCGGATCCGCTACAAGCGGGTCAATGAGCGCACCGGCCGTGAGGTCGAGTTCGGCGACGTCGTCAAAGGCCTCGATGTCGGTGATGGCACCTACGTGATGGTGAGCGATGAGGAGCTCGATCAGATCGCGCCCGGTCGCTCCCGCGCCCTGGAGATCTCCGGCTTCGTCGATCTGGACGAGATCGATCCCATCTACTTCAACAAGGCCTACTACCTTGCCCCGGCGGGGGAGGAGAACAAGAAGACCTATGCCTTGCTCCGCGATGCCATGGCCAAGACGAATAAGGCCGGTATCGGCAATTTCGTCATGCACGGCAAGGAGCATCTGGCCGCCGTCCGCGCCGCGGGCGACACCCTCATCCTCGAGACGCTGTTCTTCGCCGATGAGGTACGCGATTCCAAGGAAACACTCGACAACCTGCCGGGCCGCATCAGCTTCAGCAAGGGCGAGCTCAACATGGCGACCGAACTGGTGGAATCGATGGGCGAGGAGTGGAAACCGCAGCAATACCGGGACACCTACACCGAGCGGGTCAACACGCTGATCAAGGCCAAGCGCAAGGGCAACGAGTTCCAGATCGCTGATGAGGCGCCCGAAGCGACCAATGTCGTCGACCTGCTCGACGCGCTGCAACGATCGGTCGATACCGCTCGGGGCGCCAAGAGATCCAAGTCGCCGGTCAAGAAGTCCGGCGCCAAGAAGACCGCAGCCAAGAAGGCGCCCGCGAAGAAGGTGGCCAAGAAGGTCCCCGCGAAGAAGGCCGCTGCCCGGAAAGCCTCGTGAGCCCAGCGAAGCGCGCTGCGAAGGCGGACCGTCTGGCGCCCTATCGAGCCAAACGAGACTTCACCAAAACCGCCGAGCCGGCCGGGTCGAGTGCCAAGGACAAGCCCGGCAGCGCGCCGAGATTCGTGGTGCAGCGCCACCGGGCGCGCCGGCTGCACTACGACTTCCGTTTGGAAATCGGCGGAGTGCTCGCCAGCTGGGCCGTGCCGAAAGGCCCGACGCTGGACCCTGATGTGCGGCGGGCCGCGTTCCACGTCGAAGACCACCCGCTGGAGTACTACGACTTCGAGGGCGTGATCCCCGCCGGCGAGTACGGGGGCGGCGACGTCATCGTGTGGGACGCGGGCAGGTGGCAGCCGCACGAGACGGCTGATCCAGCGCGTGCCGTCGCCGATGGGGAACTGCACGTGGACCTCGACGGCGAGAAGCTGCACGGGCGCTTCGTACTGGTCCGCACGAGGACCAATTCCTCTGGCAAGGAGGAGTGGCTCATGCTGCACAAACATGACGACTACGCCGTAAAAGGCTGGGACGCCGAGGATTTCCCGAAGTCGGTCTTCTCGCAGCGGACCAATGACGAGGTGAAGGCCGACCCGGATCGGCTCTGGCGGTCCGAACTGCCGGCCGCGCGCGCAGCGGTGCTCCTGCGCCCGGAGCGGACCGAGCCGGCCAGCGAAGACGAGCTGGCCGCGCTCGATGCGCTGGGGGAGGCCGGACGCTGGTCAGTCTTCGGACGTGAGCTGCGCGTGACCAATCTGGACAAGGTGCTCTTCCCGGGCCGCAAGCGCGAAGCTCCCGTGACGAAGCGGGATCTGCTGCGCTACGCCGCCCAGATCGCCCCGGTCGCCCTGCCCTACCTGCGTCGCCGGGCGCTGAACATGCACCGTTTTCCGAGCGGCGCTGACGCGAAAGGCTTCTGGCACAAGGAATTGCCCAGCCACGCCCCGGAGTGGCTGCCGCGGTGGCACAATCCCGGCGCCAAGCGCGGTGAGGCCAGCACCTACCTCGTCGTGGACGAGCCCGCGGCCCTGGTGTGGGCCACGAACTTCGGCGCGCTGGAATGGCACGCGTGGACCTCCACCGTCGATGAGCCCGATCGCCCCACGTATGCCCTCATCGATCTCGATCCGGGTGAGGACACCTCGTGGCCGGACCTGCTCGCGCTGGCCCGGCTCCATCGCACCGCTCTGGAGCACCTGAAGGTACGGGCCTACCCGAAGGTCACCGGCCGCCGAGGCATCCAGATCTGGATCCCGATTGCTACGGGGCCGAGCTTTGCGGAGACCCGCGTCTGGGTCGAGCAGCTTTCCAAGACGGTCGGCGCTGTCGTCCCCGAGCTGGTGAGCTGGAAGTGGGGGGTTCACGATCGCCGCGGATTGGCCCGCTTGGACTACACCCAGAATGCCGTCAACAAGACGCTGGTGGCGCCCTACAGTCCGCGGGCGGCGGCTGGTGCGCCGGTATCCGCGCCCATCGACTGGGACGAGCTCGACGACCCCGCCCTGGCATCCGACCGCTTCACCGTCCGTTCGGTGCTGAGCCGCCTGGGCGACAAGGGCGACGTGTTCGCCGGCGTGCTGCGGCGCGACCAGCGCCTGCCAGCGCTGCACTAGTCGCGTCGCTCGACTACCTGAGAGTGCGCGCCAGCCATCCGTAGACGTATTGGTCGAAGCGCTCTTGTCCGAGGCCCTCACAATGCCCGCCCGCGCCCTCGGCGATCGTGAATTCGTGACGCGTGACGGGCACCGTGAGCGCGTCGGCGAAGACATCGAGCTGGCCGGTGTTCGCGAAATCCCCCTCGCCCGCGAGAGCGAGGGTGGGGCAGGTGATCCGGTCGGCCAGGCCGACAAGGCTGAAGGTCGTCATGTGGCGCAGGTAGTCGCTGAGCGACGAGACCCCGTGGGCCGTCATTCGCCACCGGAAACCGTTCGCTTTGTGCGGTTCCGCCAGGAGAAAGAGAGCGAGGTCGTCATCGAGCGTGGGGTCGTGATCCTGCAGCCGCTGCCAGACTTCGTCGCCGGTCTGCTTGCGCACTCCGGCGCCGAAATCGTATTGAGCCGGGTCGCAGATCAGCGCCGCCAGCCGCGAGTCGGAGGCCGCGCCGCGGGGTGCGAGGTAGCCGGCGAAACTGCGTCCGAGCAGGATGAGCTGTGACGCGTCGACCCCCTTCTGCTGAAGCAGCCAATCGATGGCCGGGGTCAGCACCACCTCGTAATCCGGGCGCATCGTGACGCGATCCTCATAGAGCACGCCGCCCTGCCCCGGTCCCTCGAAGCTCAAGCAGTTCATTCCGTGGGCCAGGGCGCTGGCTGCGGCGGTGATGTAACCGGACTCCGCGGTGGAGTCGTAACCGGCGGGCTGGATGATGGTCGGCCGGGCTTGGCCGCTGTCGTCGGGCAGGAAAAGATATCCGCGGACGAGGACGTCACCGTGACGGATCTCCATCGGGATCACCGGGTGTCCGAGCAGCGGCAGCGCCGACCGGAACGCGCTGACGTGCCCGGAGTAGGAGGAGTGCAGGATCGGGTCGTCGAGATCGGTGCGGGAGTAGAAGCTGGCCTGGCGGTAGTACTCGGCGGCGCGAAGGTAGGCCCGACGTGCACTGACGGTGTCGTCCACCCCGAGGCTGGTATCGGCGTCAACGACGGATTGTTCGGCCGCGCGGGTCCACTCGCGGGCCCAGGAAGCGAAGTCTCCCGGCACGATGCGCTCTGCAATGGCGAGAGCTTCGCCGAGATCCGCGCTGTCGCGCGTGGCGGCGGTCAGCGTCCGCAGGAACTGGTCGTTGAAGTCATCGTCTTCGATGAACCTGGTCATGGTGATCTCCTTGCTGTTGGGAACGTGGATGGTTGTTCTCAGGCGAGTGCGGCGGCCGGCTCGCGGGCGGGCGCTTCGGTGAGACGATCGCGCGAGAGGAGCCGGTAGCCGACGACGAGGGCGACGAGGAAGGACACTGCGGCCGCAGCGAAGCCAGCGGTGATGGCATCGGCTGCATGCTGGCGGCCGCCGCTCGTGCCGTGGTGCTCGATGCCGAGCACGATCGCCCCGATGAGGGCTACGCCCAGGGTGCCGCCGAGCTGGCGCACGGTCTGCATGAGCCCCGATGCCTGGCTGCGTTCGCTGACCTCGACGCGACCCAGCGCGTCAGTATTCGACGGTGAGAGGATCAGCCCGAGCCCGAGGCCGGTCAGCACCATGCCCGGAGTCTGCAGCCAGTAATTCAAGCTGGGGAGAGAGATCGTCCAGGCGATCAACCCGGCGAAGGCCAGCGACAGCCCGGTCACAACGGGCGCACGAACGCCGGACCGGTCATACCAGCGCCCGCCGATCTGGGCGGCTGCCGTGATGGGCAGGACAAGCGGAAGGACCGCGAGGCCCGCTTTGATGGGCCCCTGGTGCAGAAGATCCTGCAAGTAGAGCGAGCTGAAGAGCACGACCGCAAGCAGTCCGAACTGGGTGAGTCCGACGACCAACACGTCGGCCAGGTAGCCGCGGCGGGCGAACAGGCGCACGTTGACGACCGGGGCCGAGTCGCCGAGCTGCCGAACGACGAACAGGGTGGTGAGCGCGACCCCGACAAGCAGGGTCAGCAGGGTCGTCGGCGAGGTCCATGACCAGTAGCTGGCCTGCTGCACCGCCAGCACCGTGGCGCCGACGCCGGCCACCAGCAGACTCGCTGAGGTGAGCGGCACCCGCGCGTCGGCCCGCCGGACATTCTGCGGGGCTGCGACGCGAACCAGGATGAGCGCGGCGACCCCGACCGGAACGTTGAGCCAGAAGACGGCGCGCCATGAGACCAGCTGGGTCAGCAGTCCTCCGACGAGCGGACCGACCGCCAGGAAGATCTGGCTGATCCCGGCGTATGCCGCCATCGCGCGGCCGCGTTCGGCAAGCGGGAAGGCACCCATCACGATGGCGGCGGAGACCGGCATCATGAGCGCCGCTCCGACGCCTTGCAGCGCGCGGAAGCCGATGATCGCGGGCTGGCCCCAGCTGCCGTGCGGCACCAGACCGCAGCCCACCGAGGCGACGAAGAAGATCGTCACGCCCCAGCGGAAGGTGGTGACCCCACCGAAGCGGTCACCCAGCTTTCCGCCGATTGCCACAAGCGCCGCGAGCGCGAGGACGTAGGCGTTGACGACCCACTGCTGACCGGTCGGGCTCAGCGGCAGGTCCCGTGTCATGGACGGCAGCGCCACCGACACCACCGTTTGATCGAGCATGATCATCGATAGCGATCCGGTCATGGCGATCAACGTGAGCCATCGGTTCGAATGACTACCGGAAGGGGGCATGGGGGGATCGTGGACGCGTCGACTCTCAACTCACTCTCACCCGGCTCACGAACCGTGTGGCACGTTCTGGCCCCCGGGCTGCGGTGGTGAATCGCGCGGCCCTACGTTGGGGCAGGTGCGGTTCCGCGACCTCGGCTCGCTGCTCATCGATGACGGCGGCATGGAGCGACCCGTGGGCAGCGGGCGGATCGGATCAGTACTGGCGATGCTCGTCGCAAATGCCGGCACCGTGGTCGGGCCGGAACCGCTGATCGACGCGGTCTGGGGTCAGGCCGTCCCGGAGCGCGCCGCTCAATCATTGGAAACGATCATCTGGCGGTTGCGCAAGATGGTCGAGCCGGGAAGGGCTCCGCGCGAGGCGGCCACGGTCATCCGTCGGGAGGATCACGGCTACCGACTGGCGGTCGATGCCGATGACGTCGACTCGTGGAGTTTCGAGCAGGCGTCCATCGATATAGCCGCACGGCTCGAAGCAGGCGCGACCGCCGAGGCCCTTGAGCTTGCTGACGCTGCTTTGCGACTCTGGCGCGGCCGTCCCTTCGAGGGCGTATCGGAATCTGACTGGATGACGCCTTTTCGGGCTCGCTTGGAGGAACGGCATCTCGACGTGCATCAGCACCGCCTCGCTGCGCTCCTCGACTCTGATCATCCGGAGCGAGCGGCCACAGATGCCGCGGCGCTGCTGGCCGAGCATCCTTTCCGCGAACGCCTGTGGGAGCTTCGAATGCTCGGGCTCTACCGATGTGGTCGACAAGTGGACGCTCTTGGTGCTTTCGCCGAGGTCCGCCAGCTGCTGGTCACCGAACTGGGAGTCGAACCCGGGGGCGCCCTGCAGGACCTCCATCGTCGGATGCTCGCTCAGGACATCTCACTACAGGGGCCCCCGGATGCAGACCGGGCTGCCGCCGGCGGCGAAATACACCTGCCGGCGCGACACTCGGAGCTCATCGGCCGGGCGCAGGAGCTGGCGGCAGTCCGCCGGTTGATCGGCGCGAATGGGCTGACGACGATCACCGGCGCAGGGGGCTGCGGCAAGACGCGCTTGGCCGTCGAAGCCGCCAGCCATGAGCGCGCGTCCTTTCCCGACGGCGTCTGGTTCATCGACCTCGCATCGGCGGGTGAGACGATGGACGCTGCTGGTCTCACCGCCGGCGGGCTCGGTTTGGCACCTCGCGCCGGAGCCACGGTGCAGGAGGCCCTCGTGGGTTTCCTGGCGTCGCGCCGCGCCTTGCTGATTCTCGACAACTGCGAGCACATGGTCGATCCGATTTCCATGCTGGTGCAGCAATTGCGCATCAGCTGCCCGCTCCTGTCGATCCTGGCGACGAGTCGTGAGCCCCTTCTTGCCGACGGTGAACGGGTATGGGAGCTCGCTCCCCTGGACGTCACGGCAGCGGCCGCACAACTGTTCCTGGCACGCGTTGTCAGCGTGCGTCCCGGCTACCAAGCAGACGCCGCTGATCTGGAAAGCATCCGTCGAATCTGCGTCGCCGTGGGAGGGCTGCCTCTGGGAATCGAGCTCGCGGCCGCACACGCGCGAAGCTTCGAGCTCCGCCAGATAGCGCAGGCGCTGGAGCGCGCCCCCGGTGACCTGACTCGCCTCGGCGGAGGTCCGCTGCGTCACGTGAGCTTGGACGAGACGGTCGAGTGGAGCCTGCGTTTAGCCCGTCCCGACGAGCGGCTGCTCCATCGTCGGCTGGCGGTGCTGCCGGGACCGTTCTCCTTTGAGGCGGCCGCGAACCTCTGCGCTCTGCCTCCCCTTCGAGTCGAGCAATCGCTGGGATTGGTCAGCGGTCTCGTGCACCGTTCGTTGCTCACCGCCGAGAGGAGCGGTTCCGATCAGCACTTCGTCCAGCTCGTCCCCGTCAGGGCCCATGCACGGGCCGCGCTGACCGCCGCCGCCGAGGGCCCCATGGCGCAAGAAGCTTGCAACCGTTGGGTTCTCGATCAGATCATCACCGCTCCTGACGACGGACGCGTGGGTCAGGATGCCTGGTTCGACTGGCTCGATGAAAACGTGACCGCGGTGGAGTCAACGCTGCAAAGCGTCCTGATCGACGCGCCTGATCCGAGCGCCACGCGGCTGCTCGGTCATCTTGCGAGCTACTGGTTGCAGCGTGACCAGCTGATCAATGGGTTGCGCTGGCTCGAGATCGGTCGCGACGTGACAATCGCGCGCGACAATGACTATGACTTCGCGGTCAGACAATGCCTGTACGGCTGCGCTGTGGCGTACAACCAGGAGACCGACCTCGCACTCTCTTACCTCATGCCGCACGTGGCGACGATCAGCGATCCGCCGCCCTCGCACGGCGAGGAAGCTGCCAATGTGCTCCTGCTGATGAGTGCCTCCATCTGGGTGGCAGACGATTGGGCGACCGCCGATGATCTTTCTCGCCAAGTTGGCTTGCTCGCGGCCCGGCTGGGGCTCAGTCATGTCTCGATTCGCGCGAAGGCGGTCAGGGCGGCGTCGCTCATCGCAGGCGGCGATCTCGTCGCCGCGGCTGCGGCCGCTGATGACGTGTTGAGCGCCAACGCCTCGCTCAACAATTCCTTTGCAGCCTTCTTCGCCTACGTCACCAAGGGGATAGCGGCAGTTGCTTCAGGGGACTGGCGCGCGGGCCTGAGCTGGACCTCGCAATCGTTGCTCTGCCAGTCGGCGCTGGGGATGCGCAACATCGGCGACACGTTGGAGCAGCGCGGCGCCCACCATGCCAACGGTGGCCAGACCGGAGAGGCGGTGCGGTGCTACGCCGCATCCTCGACGCAGCACCGCCGGGCGGGACGTCGTTGGCCGCGTCATCCCGGAACCGCCGAGAGGCTGGTGACTCTCCGCGAACAGTTGCCGGACGCTGAGTTCGACCGGTGGTGGAGCAGCGGGCAACGACTCGCCGCGGAGCCCGCCGCACTTGCCCGCGCGTGGATGTGACCGCTTACGCGGCGAAAGGAGAGCGCAGTGGCCGACCCTGAGGCCTTCGGCGTTTCGGACACCCCTGAGTCGCAGCGGCTCATCGTGTTCTCCGATGGTGTCGTTGCCATCGCCATCACGCTCCTGGCACTCGACCTGCCGGTACCTGAGGGTCATTCGGCGAGCGAACTCTGGGACAGCTTCAGCCGCAACGGGCGGTACTTCCTGGCGTTCTTCATCTCCTTTGCGGTGATCGCCGCCATGTGGAACGCGCACCATCAGGTCTTCCGGTTCATCGACCGTTCGGACTCCGCCATGCGCGTCCTGAACCTCGCCTGGCTGATGACCATCGTGCTGATTCCCTTTGCTACCAGGCTGCTTTCAGTGTCGAAGGAAGGAACGACACGTTCTGGGCACGTGATGCTCTTCAGCCTTTACGCCATCGTGCAGATGATCGCGAGCTTGCTGTTTCTGGCGATGGTCCATCACGCCGATCGCCGCCGCCTTTTCGCATCGGACACGCCAGCGCGGTTGCGGGCCCGAATCGACCGGCAGACGATCGGGATGCTGGTCGGGTTCGGGTTGTCTATTCCGTTGCTCTTGGTGACCAACTACGCGTGGTTGGTGTGGATCATCGGACCACCCCTTACGGCACGAGCCTTAAGGCGTTTTATAAACTCCTGACATCGAGCACAAATCTATCTACTTCGTAGCTGCAAATTACTTCCGCCGGTCGGTGACGAAGGTGGCGCCAGCCCTGTGATCCGATGGAACCAGACGCTGCTTCAACAGGTCGCGGCTGCCCGCGATCGCGCCTTGGCTGGACTGCCGGTGGCGCTCGTTCTCGAAGGGGAGCCCGGGATCGGGAAATCCACGCTCCTTCGCGAAATCAGTGCCGGCTCGCCGGGATTTCGGGTCCTGTACGCAAACGCTAGAGAGTCTGTGGCCCCGGCTCCGTATCGGGTGCTCGAACAGTGGCTGGGCGAGGCCGTTCCCGCTCTGATCGCGCCTTGGCGGGCGGCCCAGCACCTGCGCAATGCGCTCGACGAGCGCCCGACGCTGCTGATGCTC
>DATAVO010000178.1:0-2092 GCA_036267695.1 Frankiaceae bacterium | reverse complement strand
GGTCGTTCGCTGAGCCCAGGGCTCCCGCCGACACCCCCCCGACGGCGGGAGCCCTGTCCAGCGTTGCGCCCCAGCGCGAAACGCATTAGTGCGAACCCGCGGAGGCTGTCCACTGGTGTGGACAAACGTTGTGGACGCGTTGTCCAGTTGCGGCCGTACCGACGCGTTGGCCGCATCCACGCCCGGGTCAGCCACACCCCCCGGTGAGTTAGTTGACCCGGGTAAGTACTGTGTCCGCCATGGCATGGGACTTTCGCACCGACCCCGACACCGAAATCGAGCTGCAGTGGATCCGCGAGATGGTCGCGGAGATCGAGCTCCTCGATCTCGTCCGGCTCCGCATGAGCAAGACCCAGTGGCAAGCGGTGACGCAGCCGCTGAAGGACGCCGTGAAGGCGCGCGGGCTCTGGGCCGCCCATCTCGATCCCGACCTCGGCGGCGGCGGCTTCGGCCAGCTTCGCCTCGCCCTGATGCACGAGATCCTCGGCCGCAGCCCATCGGCACCGGCAATCTTCGGTAACCAGGCGCCCGATTCGGGCAACAGCGAGCTGCTTGCGGTTGGCGCCAATCCGGAGCAGCGCAAGCGGTGGCTCGAGCCGCTGCTCGACGGCAAGGTCACGAGCTGCTTCGCGCTGACCGAGCCGCACATCGCCAGCAGTGATCCGACATCCATCACGACGGCCGCCCGCCGCGACGGTGACGACTGGGTCCTCAACGGCCACAAGTGGTTCGCCTCGAATGCGAGCTCGGCCGACTTCCTGCTGGTTTTCGCCGTCACTGATCCCGAGGCGCAGCGCCACCGCCGGGCATCGATGTTCGTCGTCGAGCGCGGCACCGCGGGGCTGAACATCGTCCGCGATGTCCCGACCATGCACCACCCGTACGAGCCGGCCGTGCACTTCCCTGGCGGGGGTCACGCGGAGGTGCTCTTCGAGGACTGCCGGGTTCCCCACGCCCATCTGATCGGCGAACCCGGGGATGCGTTCCTGCTCGCTCAGCGCCGGCTCAACGGCGGACGCATCCACCACGCGATGCGTTGGGTCGGGCAGTGCCGGCGCGCCTTCGACATGCTCTGCGAGCGGGCTGTCTCGCGTCAGCTCAAGGGCGCACCCTTGGGTGACCGTCAGCTCATCCAGCAGATGATCACCAAGTCCTCGATCGAGATCGAGGCGTTCCGGCTGCTGACCTTGAAGGCCGCCTGGACGTGGGACAACGAGGGGCCGACGGCGGCGCGGCAGGCCGTCTCGGAGATCAAGTACTGGGGCGCGCAGATCCTGCACGATGTGGTCGACCGCGCCATCCAGATCCACGGCGCCCTCGGCTACAGCGCCGATCTCCCGCTGGAAGAGATGTACCGGACGGCCCGCAACTTCCGGATCTCCGACGGTGCCGACGAGGTTCACATCGAGCAGGTCGCCAAGATGATCCTGCGGCGCTACACCGCTGTCGACGGTTACCCCACCGAGCACATCCCGACCCGGCGGGCCGAGGCCGAGCGCAAGTACGCCGAGTTCCTCGACGTCCCCGGCAAGGCGACAGTCCCGGTGCCGGCATGACGGAAGGCGCACCCGGCGTCGCCACCGAGTCGTTGGACGCGTGGCTGCGCGCGGCGGGCCTGCTCTCGCCGTCCGATCCGGCGGCGGTCGTCACCCAGCTGGCCGGCGGCTCGTCGAACATCACCGCGAGCGTGACGTCGGGGAGCCACGATTGGGTGCTGCGGCGCCCACCCGTGCGCGGGGCGCTGCCTAACGCGCACGACATGCTCCGCGAGTACCGGATCCAGGCGGCGCTCGCCAGCGCAGGCACCGGGCTCCCGCTGGCGACGATGGTGGCGCCCTGCGACGACCTCGATGTCATCGGTGCGCCGTTCTACGTGATGGAGCGTTTGACCGGCCGCGTGCACACGGTCGAGTCGCTGACACCGCTGCCGGACGAGACCGTCCACACCGTGGGTCTGGCGCTCGTCGACGCGCTCGCCGAGCTCCACACGATCGACCCGCAGAAGGTCGACGCAATGGCCGAATTCCTGCGTCCCGAGCCGTATGCCGATCGTCAGCTGAGGCGCTGGTCGGGCCAGTGGGAGCGGGCGCGG
>DATAVO010000177.1:0-11990 GCA_036267695.1 Frankiaceae bacterium | reverse complement strand
ACGCCGCTCGCCGCCCTCTTCGCGCTCGGCCTGGTACTCACCGAGTTCGTGATGTGGCTGCTGCCCAGCGCTGACGAGCAGGCCGCGGCCCACGCCGCCAGCACCAACATCACCCACCTGGCGATCGACCCGCTCTTCGTGCTTCCGGCCAGCGCTTTCGTCGATCTCGGCAACACCTGGCTCTGGGTGCCGCTGACGCTGATCCTGCTCGGGGGCCTGGAGCGCAAGCTCGGTCCCGGCCGCGCCTTCCTGATCGCGTTCGGCGCTCACGTGATCGCGACGCTGATCTCGGAAGGGATGCTGCTGATGCAGATCGCGTGGCACGCCCAGCCGCGTTCGGCGGTCAACATCCTCGACGTCGGCCCGAGCTACGTGATCCTCGCCGCAATGGCCGCCTGCCTCGTGCTCGGAAGCTGGAAGCTTCGCCTGGCCGCCGTGCTCTCGGGAGCGATCGTGATCCCCGGATTGCTCGCAGGCATCACCGGCCTGGACATGTCAGCCCTCGGCCACCTGTCGTCGCTGATCCTCGGGACCCTCTTCGCCTGCGCCTACACCGACCGCGGCCGCGCTTGGATCACGCGCCACCGCCGGCCGCTCTCGATGCCGGCGATGGTCCTGCGCAAGCCCGCCACCGTCTGATCCGTCTGATCCGGCTCTTCGCCCAGCTCAGACCTCGACGATCACCGGGACGAGCATCGGCCGGCGCCGGTAGGTGTCAGCGACCCACCGGCCGACCACCCGGCGCAGCGCGCGGCGCATCGCGGCCGGCTCCGAGACGCCCTCCGCGAGTAAGGCGTCGAGCGCCTGGGCCGCCCGCTCGCGTACCTGATCGAAGGCCGCTTCACCGAGCGCGCTGAAGCCCCGCGCGAAGATCTCCGGGCCGCCGACGACCTTGCCGGTGGTGGAGTCGACCACCACCGTGATGGTGATGAAGCCTTCTTCGCCGAGGATGCGACGGTCTTTGAGCTGCTCCTCGGAGACGTCACCGACATTGCTGCCGTCGACGTAGACGTAGCCGCAATCGACCTTGCCGGCGACCGAGATGTGGCCGTCGACGAGATCCACCACCATGCCGTCATCGACGCACAGCACCCGGTCGGCGGGCACCCCGCTGGCAATCGCCAGCTCGGCGTGGGCGCGCAGGTGGCGCCACTCACCGTGGACGGGGACGACGTTGCTGGGGCGGGTCATGTTGAGCACGTACAGCAGCTCGCCGGCGGGGGCGTGGCCGCTGACGTGCACCTTGGCGACGTCCTTGTGGATCACCCGGGCGCCCCAGCGGGTCAGCCCGTTGATCACCCGGTAGACCGCGTTTTCATTGCCTGGGATCAGGCTCGACGCCAGCACGATGGTGTCGCCCGCCTCGATGCGCACCGGATGATCACGGTTGGCCATGCGCGACAAGGCTGAAAGCGGCTCGCCCTGCGAGCCGGTGGAGATCATGCAGACGTGCTGATCAGGCAGCGCGTCGATCTCGCGGGCATCCACGATCAGGCCGGGCGGAACGCGCAGCAAGCCGAGATCGCGGGCGACCCCCATGTTGCGCACCATCGAGCGCCCGACGAACGCCACCGAACGCTCATGGGCCTGCGCCGCATCGAGTACCTGCTGCACCCGGTGCACGTGGCTGGAGAAGCAGGCGACGATCACCCGCCGCTCGGAGGTACGGAACACGTCATCGAGCACCGGCGCGATCTCGCGCTCGCTCGTGACAAAGCCCGGCACCTCGGCATTGGTCGAGTCCGACAGCAGCAGATCGACGCCCTCGCGGCCGAGCCGGGCGAAGCCGCCGAGGTCGGTGATACGCCCGTCGAGCGGGAGCTGATCCATCTTGAAATCGCCGGTGTGCAGCACGGTGCCGGCCGCGGTGCGGATGGCGACCGCGAGCGCGTCAGGAATCGAATGGTTGACGGCAAAGAACTCGCAGTCGAACGGGCCGAAGCTGGCCCGGCCCTCCTCGATCACCTCGAGCATCTCGGGCTTCATCCGGTGCTCGGAAAGCTTGGCCCGCAGTAAAGCGAGCGTGAAGCGGCTGCCGACCATCAGCAGATCGGGACGCTCGCGCAGCAGGAACGGGACGGCCCCGATGTGATCCTCGTGCGCATGGGTCAGCACGACGGCTTCGATGTCGCCGAGCCGATCACGGATGGAGCTGAAGTCCGGCAGGATCAGATCGACGCCGGGCTGGTCGGACTCCGGGAAGAGCACGCCGCAATCGACGATCAGCAGCCTCCCCGCGTGCTCGAAGACGGTCATGTTGCGGCCGATCTCGCCGAGGCCGCCCAACGCGACGATGCGCAGGCCCTCCTCCGCGAGCGGACCGGGGGCGGTCAGATCGGGATGCGGATGGCTCATGCGGGCAGCTCCAGACCGGCTGCCGCGCAGTCAGCTCGTAGGACGGCGATCTCCGCCGGGGTCGCGTCGACCAGCGGCAGCCGGACCGGACCGGCGGGAAGGCCGAGCAATCCAAGCGCCGCCTTAGTCGTGATGACGCCCTGGGTACGAAAGAAGCCCACGTAGGCAGGCAACAACTGGTGGTGCAGCGCGATGGCGCGGGTCATCTCACCGCGGTCGAAAGCCTCGAGCATCTCGCGCAGCAGCGGGGCGAACGCATGCCCGACGACGCTGACGAATCCCGCGGCGCCGACGGCGAGCAGCGGGAGGTTCAGCGCATCGTCGCCGGAGTAGTACGCCAGATCGGTGCCCGCGAGGACGGCACTGCTCGCGGCGAGATCACCCTTCGCGTCCTTCACCGCCGCGATCTTGGGATGCTCGGCGAGGCGAAGGATCGTCTCGGTCGCGATCGGTATGCCGGTGCGCCCCGGGATGTCGTAGAGCATCACGGGAAGATCGGTGGCATCGGCGATGGCAGTGAAGTGTGCGGCCAGGCCCGACTGCGGCGGCTTGTTGTAGTACGGGGTCACGACGAGAGCACCGCTGGCCCCGGCCTTTTCCGCCGCGATGGCCAGCTCGATCGAGTGGGCGGTGTCATTGCTCCCGACGCCGGTGATCACCTGAGCCCGGCCGGCCGTCGCTTCGAGCACGGCGCGCAGCAGCCGATCCTTCTCCGCATCACTCGTGGTCGGGGACTCCCCGGTGGTGCCGCTGATCACCAGCCCATCGCAGCCCTGATCGACCAGGTGGGACGCGAGCGCCTGCGCGCCGGCCTCATCGAGCCCACCATCGGCGGTGAACGGGGTCACCATCGCAACCAGCAGGCGACCGAACGGGCCGGGAGGCAGGATTCCCATGCCCCCACGCTAGTGCCGAGCGCCGACAAAAGTCCGTTACCGCAGGCATGTAGGCCCGCCACACCCGTCCGGGGGTTACGGGTGTGGCGGGTGACAGAGCGATCGGCACCCTGGAGGGTGAGCCTTGAGTCGCCGCGCCAACTCCCCGAGAATTTATGATCTAGCGACCGGTCGCCGTGTAGTACGCCGTAGTCGGGCTGCCGACGCCGGTGACGTCGTCCCAGCCGGCGGTGGTCGCCAGCGAGGTGTCGTCGTCCATGCTGCGCACCGTGTACAAGTAACCGTCCGAGGCGTTGGCGCCGTTGACGAAGTCGACCCTGACGATCGCGGCGCCGTCGTGGTCGCCGTTGACGTCGCGGAAGGCCGCGGCGCCGGTGCCGGCGGCCTGCTGGCGGGCAAGCGCGTAGATCCGCGGATTGGCGAAGCCGAGCCTGGTGTTCTGCGCCTGGCTGGTGAGGGCCTGGACGGCCGCGAAGAGCGGTGCCGAAAGGCTGGTGCCGCCCGCGCGCGCCTCGTCGTAGAAGACCCCGTGCGGGAACTGCTGGGTGAGCCCGAGCAGCATCCCGGTGTTGGGGTCGGCGTCCATCGCCACGTCAGGCACTGCGCGGCCGGAGGGCGACCCGGCCGGGACGACCCCTAGCTGGTAGGCCGGCTCGGGGAACAGGGCGCTGAAGCCGCCGCCGCCGCCACCGTGGAACTGCGGGTTGACCCAGCTCTTGCCGTTGGGCGCGAGCGACCAGAGGCGGGTGCCCCAGCCGGTCTCGAACTTGTACTGCCCCTGCGCACCGATCGCGAGGGACGTGCCGCCGACGGCCGTCGCGTACGGGTTGTTCGCGGAGGCGTCGACCTGCTTGATACCGCTGTTGATCACCTCGTCGCCGTTGTCCCCGGAGGCGATGTAGAAGCCGATGCCCTGCAGGGCGGCCTGCTTGAGCACGTACGTGTCGAACGTGGCCTGGCCGGTCGTCTCGCTGGATTCCAGATCGCCGTAGGACAGCGAGACGATCGAGGCCCGGTTGTCATCGATCACGCCGACTTCGGTCTCGAGCAGGTCGATGCCGTTGCAGCTGGCGCCGGAGGCGTAGATCAGCTTCGCGTCGGGTGCGACGCCGTGGATCGCCTCGACGTCCATCGCCTGCTCGCTCGACCAGCCGGATGCCCCGCACGCGTCCTGGTCGTAGTACGGGACGAAGGGTCCGAGGGTGGTGAACTGGCCGGACGCGAACGGCTTGTTGCCGGTGTCCTTGGCATAGCGGTTGGCGTCCTTCAGCAGCGTCGGTGACTGGTAGGCGTCGACGACCGCGACGGTCACGCCCTTGCCCGTGAGCGAGGTGGGTACCCCGTACGCGCTGCGCAGTTGATTCGGGGTGTAGCCGCAGACGCCATAGAAGAGGGAGCGTCCCTGGAAGATCGGCAGCTTGGTCGAGAAGTCGTTCTGGACGTTGGCGGTCAGCTGACCCCAGTAGGTCGCGCAGGGCTGGGCGTTGCGGAAGCCGATCGGGAAGTCCGACGGCTTCTGCTTGAGCATCGCCTCGTACTGGCTCGGGAGCAGGTCGACAGCGGCCTTCGGGGACACCGTCGCAGGCGCCTCGTCCAGACCCGTCACGCTCAGCACGTCGGAGCTCACGTTCGTCGGCACCGTCACCGCACTTGCCGGTGCCTGATACGTGCCACCGGCCCGGCGGTAGAGCGAAAGCTTCGTCCCGAAGGCCTTCTGGGCGCTCTTCACCGATCCTGTAACGGTGAAATAGCGCCCGTTTTGCTGCAGCGCAGAAACCTTCAAGCCGGCCTGCCGCAGCCACGTGCTCACCTTTGCGGCGGCGTCCGGAGCGGGGCCGAATTGCGCCCGGAATTGCGCCGGGGTGATGAAGTGCTCATAGCTCGGGCTGCCCGGTGTGCTGACCGCCGTGACGGCTTTGTCGAGCGCTGCGGGGTCGCGCGGGCTGAGGTAGACCCGGGCCTCGATCGACTTGGTCGATGGCGCAGTGGTGACCTCTGCCGAGGTCACGGCCCAGGTCGGGTGGGTGTCCTGGACCTCGACCCGCGGTGACTCGCTGGCAGCTGCCGACGAGGTCAGCGCCGGCAGGGCGGCCACGGCGAATGCCGCACTTCCGGCACAAAGGACGGAAACCGTTCGGCGACGGGCGTGTCGCATCGAACCCTCATTTCTTTGCATTGGCGCATCGCGACTGGCGGCGGTCTGCGGGCAAGGGGGAAGAGCGCGCAAAGCCGGATCAGAGTAAGAGACATTCGGTCCGTAACCCCGCCTTTGCGGCGGCGCGCCACGGATTCGCTGGCGACGGCGGCGGGTCCCCCCAGGGGGCGGCCCAGCCCCGTACGCTGACCGGCGTGCGAGAGGTGAGCCCGCAGGTTTTCTTGATTTCGCGTCCGGCCCTGGATTGGGACGGCGTCCGTGCCTACCTGGAGGCCGTCGGCGGCACCGCCTGGCTCGACCGGGTGCGCGGCGAGGGCGAGGCGGGTCGCGCCGAGGGCGAGCGGCTCGTGGAGTTCATGGGACGGCTGTGCTACCGGTCGTGGGAGGTCGGGCTCAACCCCAACGTGACGCGCATCCGCGAGGACACCGACGTCTACCTCACCAACATCCTGCGCAGCGGCCACGGATCGGTCATCGAGCACGCGAATTACACGTTCGTCTTGCTCAACGTCTCGCGGGTCGCCACGCACGAGCTGGTGCGCCACCGCGCCGGCAGCGCGTTCTCCCAGGAGTCGCTGCGCTTCGTTCGCCTCACCGACCTGCCCTTCGAGCACCCGCAGGAGATCCGCGAGGATCCGGAGCTGCTGGCCGAGGCGCAGGAGCTGCTCGAGCGCATGGAGCACTTCCAGGTGATGGCGGCCGACAAGCTCGGCCTCGACGGCGAGGGCGTGCCGTTCCACCGCAAGAAGGAAGTGACGTCGGGGCTGCGCCGCTACGCCCCTGACGGGGTCGCCACCAGCATCGGGTGGACCGTCAACGTGCGGGCGCTGCGCCACGTGATCGCTGCCCGCACCGACCCGGGTGCGGAGAACGAGATCCGGCGCATCTTCGACCAGGTCGCCGCGATCATGGTGCCGGAGCTGCCAGGACTGCTCGGCGATTTCGTCCGTAGTGACGACGGCACGTGGTCCCCCGAGTTCCCGAAGGTGTGAGCGGACCCCGGCCGGTGGCTGCCGATTCCAGCGTCAGGCCCGCCCGGGTGGGAGATGCGCCCGCGGTCGCCGAGGCCCAGGTGCACACGTGGCTCACCTGCTACGCCCCGCGCCTGCCCGAGGGGGCGCTGGACGCGCTCGATGTGACGCTCGTCGAGGCCGGCTGGCGGGCGGCGATCAGGACGCCGCCATCGCCGGCTCACCGGCTGCTCGTCGCGTTGAGTGCGGGCGAGATCGTCGGCTATCTGGCGATCGGTCCGGCCGAGGACGAGGACGCTGCCCCGACCGACGGCGAGGTGCTCGCCCTGACCGTCGTGCCGGCCGAGCAGCGGATGGGCCACGGAAGCCGGCTGCTGGCCGCGGCAATGCAGTCGCTCGGCGACGCTGGTTTCACGCTCGCCCGCATGTGGACCTTCGACGGTGATGCCCCGATGCACACACTGCTCTCTGCGGCGGGCTGGGAACCCGATGGAGCACGACGCGAGCTGGACATGGGAGAGGCGGTCGGGCAGCAGCGGTGGCACACGATGGTTCCGGAGGCGGCGGCTTAGCAGCGTTGCCGGAGGGAGCCCGAAAGCCCTGTTGCCCAAGCGGACGGAGCGCTACAGTCGCGCCACCAATTCGGGCGTTCATCTGGGGACTTCATGAACAAGACGGCGGTTGTCAAAGCCCTGAACGGCATCGGGATCGGCTACGGCGTCTTCGCGCTGGCGGCCCCACGGATGATGCAGCGCGTGTACGGGATCGCGGAGACCACACCGGAGCTTCGTCAGATGACCCGCCTCTGGGGGACGACCCTGCTCAGCATGTCGATCATGAGCGCCGCTGCAGGCGACGAAGGGCAGGATTCGCGGTTGCTCGCGGTCGGTCTCGGCAACGCGATTGCCGGGATCGCCGAACTGGTCGCGGCCGCCACCGACGGGCTGCCGGTCAAGGCCGCGATCCCCGGCGCCGTCACGTCCGCAGCGGTCGCCGGGTCCTGCATCTGGGCTCGCTCGCTGGATTGAGCGCGACTCACGCCAGCGAGGCGACGATCTCCCCCAGCGGCTTGCGAACGCCGGTGTAGAAGGGGATCTCGAGCTTCGTGTAGAGCCGGGCACGGCTGGTGCGCAGGTGCCGGATGCAATCGACGATGCGGTGCAGTTCGTCGGCTTCGAAGGCGAGCAGCCACTCGTAATCGCCGAGACCGAACGCGGCGACGGTATTGGCGCGCACGTCGGGGTACTCGCGTCCCATGATCCCGTGCTCGGCGAGCATGCCTTTGCGCTCGTAGTCAGGCAGCAGGTACCACTCCAGCGAACGCACGAAGGGGTACACGCAGACGAAGTGCCGCGGGTCCTCGCGCCGTACGTACGCCGGGATGTGGTTGCGGTTGAACTCGGCCGGCCGGTGCAGCCCCACCGCCGACCAGACTGGCTCGAGCTGGCGTCCTAGCGCGGTGGCCCGGAAGCGGCTGTAGGTCTCCTGCAGCACGTCAGGGTCGGGGCAGGTCCACCAGATCATCAGGTCTGCATCGGCGCGGTAGCCGCTGACGTCGTACGTGCCCCGCGTGTAGACGTCCTTCGCCAGCGCCTGCTCGAGCAGCGCCTCCGCCTCGGCCGTCAGCTGGGTGCGGTCCTGCGGAAGCGGCTGGGGCGCCCGGAAGACCGCGTAGCAGCAATACAGCATCTCGTCGTTGAGTTCGCGGGCAGATTTCTCGCTCTCGGCCATGCCTCCAGTCTCTCACCAGATCTGACATCCTCGCGCTTGAGGTTCTGGTCGGTTTCCGGCTCGAAAAGCGACCAGAAGCTCAAGCCTGAGGCGCGGCGAGGCCGGCGGCGACGGCGGCGCCGGCGGCGGTTCCCGAGCGAAGGCAGGCGGGGATCCCCACCCCGTCCCAGGCGGCGCCGGCGAGGGCGAGGCCCGGCGGTAAAGAAGCGCGGACGGCGGCGACCCGACCTTGGTGGCCGGGCGCGTATTGCGGCAGCCCGCCGCCCCAGCGCACGACGCTCGTTTCCAGCGGCCGGCGACGCATTCCCGTCGCCTCACCGAGTTCGGCGCAGAGCACGCCGGAGAGTTCGAGATCGGAACGCGCGAGGTCACCGGCGGCGCCCGCCCGGCCCGCACTGCAGCGCACGACGACGCCGTCGACACCCTCCGCGATGTGCTTCCACTTCGAGGACAGGAACGTCGACGCCTTGATGAGCCGGCGCTCGCTCGCAGGCACCAGAAACCCACTGGCTGCGGGGAGTTCGGTGTCATTCGGGAAGACGAAGGTGGCCAGGGCGACGCTGGCGTACGCGAGCGACGGCACCTCCACGCCGAGCGGGGCGAGCAGCTTGCCGGCCGGCGCATTGGGCACCGCCAGCACGACCGCGTCGTAGCGCTCGCCGTCGACCCGCCAGCCGTCGCCGTCGCGGTCGAGATCGGTGACGGGGCTACCGAGAACGACCTCGGCCCCGCTGACCTCGGCGAGCCGCTGCACCAGCCGACCCATCCCCTGCACCGGGGTCGCAAAGACCGGCCGGCCGGTGGGTTTCGGTGCCAGCCGGTGGGCCGCGTCGAGCAGCGAACGCTCACCGAGCGCCGGTATCAGCTGCGGCGTGGTCATCCGCAGCGAGAGTTCATCAGCGCGTCCCGCGTACACGCCGCCGAGCAAGGGATCGACGAGCCGATCCACCACGCGGTCGCCGAGGCGGGCCCGCACGTACGCCCCGACGGCGGGGTCGTCACCGGGGTGCGTGGCCGGCAGCACGCGGTCGAGCAACGCGCGTGCCGTACCCCGAAAACCCAATACTGGCGCGGCTTTTCGCAGATCGCCGGGGACGCCGAGGAGGGTTCCGGACGGCAGCGGCTGCAGCTTCCCGCCGAGCCAGAGCCGGGCCGGGACAGCCTGCGGATGCGTGAGCTCCAACCCGGCTTCGCCCGCCGCCGCGACCCCCTCGGGAAGGCGGCACAGGAAGGCTTCGGCGCCTTCCTCGACGCCGAGCGGCCCCTTGCGCAGCTTGCCCCCGACCTGTCCCGCCTGCTCCCGCAACGTGACAGAAGCCTTGCCCCGCAAGGCAATTGCCGCCGACAGCCCGGCGACGCCGCCGCCAACGATGAGTACCCGGGCGGTCATGTCCCCTCATGAGATGAGTCCAGCTCGTGGACGAGTTCGGCAACCCGGGTCAGCACGTCGGGATCGGTCTCGGGGAGCACACCATGGCCGAGATTGAAGATGTGGCCCTCGCAGCGCTTGCCTTCCGCGACGATCCGCCGCACACGCGCCTCGACCACATGCCAGGGCGCGAGCAGCGTCGTCGGGTCGAGGTTGCCCTGCACGGCCTTGCCCGGGCCGATCCGCTGGGCCGCCTCATCGAGCGGGATCCGCCAGTCGACGCCCACGACATCGGCCCCGGCTTCTCCCATCGGGCCAAGCAGTTCGCCGGTGCCCACCCCGAAGTGGATACGCGGCACGTCCGGCACCCCGGCCAGCACGTACGCGCTGTGCGGGAGCACGTATTCGCGATAGTCGGCTTCCGAGAGCGCGCCGGCCCAGCTGTCGAACAGCTGGATCGCGCTGGCGCCCGCGGCGACCTGGATCTGCAAGTAGGTACGCGCGATCTCCGCCAACCGTGACGCGAGCTCGTGCCAGACGGCAGGCTCGCCGTACATGAGCGCTTTGGTACGCGCGTAGTTGCGGCTCGGGCCGCCCTCGATCAGATAGCTGGCGAGGGTGAAGGGCGCGCCCGCGAAGCCGATCAGCGGGATCGGGCCGAGCTCCTCGATCAGGCGCCCGACGGACTCGGTGGTGTACGGCACATCGTTCGGCTCGAGCGCTCGCACGGCCGCCACGGCCGCCTGGTCGCGGATCGGCTCGGCAATGACCGGACCGGTACCCGGAACGATGTCGAGATCGATGCCGACGGCGGCCAGCGGGACGACGATGTCGCTGTAGAAGATCGCCGCATCGACCCCGAAGCGGCGCACCGGCTGCAGCGTGATCTCGACCGTGAGGTCGGGGTCGCGGCAGGAGTCCAGCATGGCGACGCCCTCGCGCAGCTTGCGATACTCGGGAAGCGCCCGGCCGGCCTGGCGCATGAACCAGACGGGGGTGGGCCCGGGCCTGCGGTGCGCAGCTGCGAGGAACGGCGCGGTTTCCAGCCCGGGGTGCACGCGTCGATCCTTCCATGCGCCGCCCCTGACGTCGGTGTGAGCCGACACACCTGTTCGAGTTCCCCGGTTCTGTCAGAGCCCCGTGCGACCGTTCCTGTTGCGCAACTGCGAGTTCGCACGAGGAAGGAGAACGCGTATGTGGCTCACCTGTCCCGAGTGCCGCGAAGAAAGCGTGTTCGAGCAGCCTCCGTGCAGCGACGGGCATGGGCTGGACTGCCCGGAGTGGTTCTGCGTGGCCTGCGGATCCGCCGTGTTCGTCGGCGCGCTCGAGGAGGAGATGTTCCGCTCCACTCCCACCCCTCCGGCCCGGCGCCACTCCCGTCACCGGGTCGCGTGAGCGCCCGAGTCACGCCGCTCTCCTTCGGAGGGGCGGCGCAATCGCCGCCCCCTGCTGCGGCCTACGGTGAATCCGTGCGCTCCCCAGAGCCCGATCCGGTTCCCCAGGAATTCACCTCGGTCGTCGATGCCCTTCTCGAGGCCGGCCAGGCGCGCACCGACATCCTGATCCGCGAGGCCGGGCGCCCGACCCGGCTGGCTCCGTACGGGATCGCGTTGGCGGCGACGCTGGAGCGCGGTGACGTCGAGCTCGCTGCCGGGCGCCTCGTCGTCCTGCATGACCCCGCCGGGCAGCCGGCGTGGAGCGGCACCTTCCGGATCGCCTGCTACGCACGGGCCGGTCTCGACCCCGAGATGATCACCGATCCGATGCTCCCCGAGGTCACCTGGTCGTGGCTAGAGGAGGCGCTGGCCGAGCGCGAGGCCGGATTCGGTGCGCTGGCAGGAACGGTGACGACCACCGCCTCCGCGCGCTTCGGTCAGCTCCGCGAGGAGGACGACACCTGCGAGGTCGAGCTGCGCTGCTCGTGGTCGCCGGAATGGTCCACCGACGATCCCGAGTCGATCGCCGCCCATCTCGAAGCGCTGTGCGACCTCATGACGATGATGGCGGGTGAGCCTCCGGCCAACGGTGTCGTGTCACTGACCAGTCGCGTGCGCTGACAGCGGGTCGGGCGCGTCGCGCTGGGTCGGCACCCCGGGTTGTTCGGCCGCTCCGGCCCATTCGGCAGGGGCCGCCGGGCACGGCAGCCGCAGCGTGAGCATGGTTCCGGCGCCGGGTGCACTCATCACGTCGACCGTTCCGCCGGCCAGCCGGGCACGTTCGCGCAGCAGGCCGAGCCCGACATGGCGGCCACCGACCCCGGCCGCGGCCTGCTTCGTCATGTCGAAGCCGGGACCGCTGTCGCGCACGACGGCGGTCAGGTGGCGGCCGTCGACAGTGAGCGACGCGACGGCTTCATCGACATCGGCGTGCTTGAGGATGTTGAGCAGACCCTCCTGGAAGAACCGGTAGAGCGTGACCGCGGTCGCGAGCGGCAGGGGGTACTCCCGGTCGGGCCACTCGAGTGTCACGCGCAGCCCGTAGCGCATGTCGAAGTCGTCACGCAGGATGCTGAC
>DATAVO010000176.1:0-2841 GCA_036267695.1 Frankiaceae bacterium | reverse complement strand
TCGATCTCGACGCTGGTCGGGGTGTCCGCCGATCCGGCCGACGACACCGGCAAGAACGTCTTCGAGCTGGAGGGCAGCGGCACCAGCTCGACAGTCGCGTTCGGCCCGTTCCTGCGCTCGCAGTACCCGGACGACAAGACGATCGCGATCGCCTACCAGAACCTGCCCGGCGCGGTCCCGATCAGCCAGGCGATCCAGAAGTCGGCTCAAGGGGCCGGCTTCACGGTCACCATGATTCCCTACTCCTCGACCGCGACCGACCTGATCGCCCAGGCGACGCAGATGGAGCAGGCGCAGCTCACGATCCCTGACTGCGGCTTCGTCGACTGCCCGCTGATGGCCAAGGCGATGAGCGAGATCAGCGCTGCCAAGCCGGCCCTCTCCGTCCCGCTCTGGAACGGCCTGCCCGGCTCGTCCTACCCGGGTGGCGACCTGCCCCACTGGATCGCCGGCGAGGCGACCGCGAACCTGTCCTCCACCCAGGACCCGGGCGTCGCGGCCTACTTCAAGGCGATCGAGGGGGTAGGCCTGTCGCCCGCGAACGCGCAAAACCCGTTCGCCGGGTTCGCCTTCGGCAACCTCCTGCTGGCGGACAAGGTGCTGAACGAGGTCCCGTTCGCCCAGCTCACGCCGGCGGCGGTCACGGCCAAGCTCAAGTCCTACGTCGGCCCAATGCCGCTCGGCCCGGCGCAGATCGACTGCACCGGCACCCTGTACCCGGCGGACACCAACTCGTGCAGCGACTTCGACCAGTTCTACGAGTACGAGGGCCACGGGCAGTGGAAGCTGCTTGAGGGCTGGACGAACTAACTAAAGGGATCCCGACCCGTGCAGAACATCCTGCTCTTCGCGGTCCTCGGACTCGGCGAGGGCGCGCTTATCGCCGCCCTCGCCATGTCCGTGGTCGTCTTCTACCGGGGCTCAGGTACCGTCAACCTGTCCATGGGCGCCATGGCCATGGTGGGCAGCTACCTGTTCTACAGCGTGAACAACGCTGGTGCGCTCGGCTTCCGACCGCCCTGGTGGCTCGCCTTCATCATCGTCCTGGTCTTCGTTGCCATCCTCGGCACGATCATCGAGTTCGGCCTGTTCTGGCCGCTGCGCGGCAGCTCGCCGCTCGCCAAGCTGGCGGCATCCCTCGGCTTGCTGCTGCTCGCGCAGGCGATCATCGCCATCGCTTACGGCAATAACTCGCTGTCGCCGACCTCGGTCCTGCCGAGCAACGTGTTCCACCTGTTCGACGCCGTCGTCCCGGTCGACCGGATGATCCTCGCCGGGATCGCGATCGTGCTGGGTATCGCCCTGTGGGCGCTGTACCGCTTCACCCAGTTCGGCCTGGCCACCAGGGCGGCGGCGGAAAGCGAGCGGTACGCGATGTACGCCGGGGTGTCCCCGCGGCGGCTATCGCTGACCAACTCGCTGATCGCCAGCGTCATCGCCGGCGCGGTCGGCATCCTCGTCGCGCCGCTGATCACGCTGAATACGACCACGCTGCCGCTGGAGATCGTGCCGGCGCTCGGTGCGGCGCTGTTCGCCGGGTTCAGCTCGCTCGGCGTGGCGTGCTTCGCCGGCCTGCTGATGGGGGCCGGGGCGTCACTGCTCAACTACTGGGCCTCGCAGAGCTGGTTCCCCCAGTCCCAGGGCAACCCGCTCAACGGCCTGGCCGAGCTGCTGTTCTTCGTGCTGGTCGCGATCGCCATGTTCTGGCGCGGCTCGAAGGTGCCCGCGCGCGGCGAGGTAACAGAGAAACGGATGCCGCTCGCGCCGCGACCGGAGAAGCTGA
The DNA here is from genome assembly GCA_036267695.1 of Frankiaceae bacterium. GTDB lineage: Bacteria > Actinomycetota > Actinomycetes > Frankiales > Frankiaceae > DATAZK01. Next base: position 1,058 of record DATAVO010000176.1, on the reverse strand, counting down.
CCCGCTATTCGGTGATCGGCTTGGTGGTCGGCGTCGTCCTGCTCATCATCCTGCCGTACGAGTTCCGGCAGGCGATGGTCAACTCGATGCTCGGCGCGATGATTTGCCTATCGCTCATCGTGGTGATCGGTTACGTCGGGCAGATCTCCGTGGTCCAGGTCGGCCTGGCCGGTGTCACCGGGTACGCGATGTCCCACATGCTGGTCAACGTCGGCGGTGTGTGGGCGGACTTCCCGCTCGCCCCGCTCATCGGGATCGGCTGCGCGCTGATCGTCGGTTTCATCACCGCCGTCGCCTCGCTGCGGGTCAGGGGGGTGAGCCTCGCCGTGGTGACCCTGGCCGGCATGTACGCGATCGAGAACTTCGGGTTCGGCAACGCGGCCTGGGGCCAGCAGAACAGCGGCTCGCCCGTCAACCCGCTGCACATCTTCGGCATAAACCTGTCGCCGTCGGCCTCCTACCGCGGCATCGACGACAAGGTGCCGAGCCCGGTCTACGGGTTTGTCGTCCTCGTCGTGCTGGTCCTGCTCTGCCTGCTGGTGGCGGCCATCAGACGGGGCTCGATGGGCCAGAAGATGCTCGCCGTCCGCTCCAACGAGCGCGCGGCCGCGGCTGCGGGCATCGACGTCCGGCGGGTTAAGCTGACCGCGTTCATGGTGTCCGCGCTCATCGCGGGCGTCTGCGGCGCGCTGTACGCGTACAACTTCCAGACGGTCAGCTCGGACCTTTTCAGCACGGTCAACTCGCTGGTGATCATCGCCTACGCCTACTTCGGCGGCATCACGATGATCACCGGCGCGCTGTTCGCCGGGCTCGGCGCGACCCAGGGCCTCATCCCGCAGGCGCTCGACACCTGGTGGGGGCTGAGCGGCAACTGGGCGCTGCTGATCGGCGCGGTCGGCCTCCTCGTGACGCTGGTCGGCAACCCCGACGGCGTCGCGGGCACGGCCTACTGGAAGCGCAGGACGAAGGCGAAGCAGCGCGCGCTCGCGGCCGCCGCGAGTGGCGCGGCGCCGGTGGTCGACGTGCCGCCGCCTCGTGCGGCGGCTTCGGCGCCG
>DATAVO010000175.1:0-6305 GCA_036267695.1 Frankiaceae bacterium | reverse complement strand
AGTCGACGACGTGATCGTCATCAGCGGGATCCTGCTGCTCATCGCGGTTGTGTTCCTCGTCATCGGGCTGTTTGGCCCGCTGGCGTGGGTTTACGCCTCGATCGCTGTCAGCGTGTTGTCATTCGTGTTCTTGCTGGTCGGAGTTCGACAGCGCCGGGATGTCGTCGCACCGGCGGCTGCTCCGGCGCCGTCCGCGCCTCGCGGCGCGGTGCCTTCCACGGACGAGCCGGCGAGCACCGACGTGACCCTGGTCCCGGCGGGTGGCCGCCGTCCGGCGGCTGCGGCTGGCGCCGCGGCCGCAACTGCCGCGCTGCTCGAGGAACGCGAGTCCGCTGCAGCGGCTCCGGCCCGCGTGGTGGAGCGGGCCCGCCCGGCCACCGCGCCGACGCGCCCGGCGCGGGCAACCAGCCCCGCCGCGAGCCGGCTCCGCAGCACGTCGACGACCCGTCCGCGTGCCGTCCTCCCGGCCCGCCTCGCCGAGGGCGCAGGTGGTGCTGCCAAGAAGACCGCGGCCAAGAAGACGGCCACGAAGAAGGCTGCGGCTCCGGTGAAGTCCGCCGCGAAGAAGGCCGCTCCGGCGAAGGCCGCCGCGGCCAAGAAGGCAGCAGCCCCGGCCAAGAAGACGACGGCCAAGAAGGCTGCGGCGCCCGCGAAGAAGACAGCTGCGAAGAAGACAGCCGCCAAGAAGACAGCGCGCTAGCAGCTGCGTCATCTAGCTACAGAGAAGGCCCGCCATAGAAGAAGGGCCCCGCCTACCGGCGGGGCCCTTCTTCTATGCCCGCTGAGATCCTCAGCGGGCATTCGGCTACGGGTTGGCCACCCGGCGGAACGGGTCGCGTGCCGGGGGAGTCGGCAGCTGTACCCGGTCGCCCTCGATCGACAGACCGGTCAGGCCGAGTACGTGGCACAGAACCGACAGTGTGGTCTCGCCGGCCTCGATTCCCTCCTGCGTCACCATCGCGCGATAGATGAGCGCCCAGTGCTTTGCAGGGGTGTCGTAGGTCCAGTCGACCGAGCCCAGGTGGACCGCGGTGCCTCGGCTGCCGTCGGGACCGTTGAACGGACCGCTCCAGAGCTGGATGCCCGCCGGGCCAGCCGAGAAGCGGCCGCCCTGCGTCACATCCTCGTGGGCGGCGGCGTCCAGCAGCGCGCGTGCCTGTAGCTCGGGAAGCACCAGCGCGGGGCGTACCTGGCTCGTCAGAGCCGGGACGGCAACGGCCTCCGTCTTGAGACGAAGCCCGTCAGCTGACGTCTTGAGAAGCGTCAAAGACACCTCGCACCTCCGGATCGTGCGCGTCGCTTTTGGGTATCTAACATGACGCACCTACAGCATCGGGCCAGACACGCGTGAGAATCACTAGACCGAACGGGTTAATTGTCGCTTACAGCAGTGCTCCGAGGCCCGATTGTGGCAGAAATACGCCAGTTTGGCGATGATCGGCCTGGTCCGCAATGCCTATGCGGGACTACGGGGTCTACGCCAGGACTACGAGCCGGCTGCCCTGAGCCAGAAGCGGATGGCGGGCTCACCGAGGTTGTGCTCGGCCAGCGGGGCGGTTGGCGGGCCCTCGGTGACGGTGACCGCGAGCACTTCGGCGCCGAGCACGTCGGCGCCGTTGCGAACGGCCGACGCGGCCGGCTCTTCGGCCTGCCACCAAAGCTCGATCCGGTCGGTGATCTCGAGGCCGGTGGACTTGCGGGCGTCCTGAACGCAGCGCACCAGCTCGCGGACGACGCCAGCCGCCCGAAGCTCGTCGTCGAGCGTCAGGTCCAGCGCAACGGTGTCCGGCCCAGAGCTTGCGACCGCCCATCCCGCCCGGGGGGTCTCCGTGCTGATCACGTCGTCGGCGTCGAGCTCGATGGCCTCGCCGTCCACGTCGAGGGTCGCTCGACCGGTCGACCGAAGCGCGGCCATGAGCACAGCGTGGTCGGCAGCGTGAACGGCCTCGGCAACAGTCGGCGTACGCGGACCGAACCGCTTGCCCAACGCGCGGAAGTTCGCCTTGACCGTGACGTCGATGAGGTCGCCGGCTCCTGACAGTGGCTCGACCTGACGAACATTGAGCTCGTCGGCGACCTCGGCGACGAGCTCGGGCGGCAGCGCCTCCCAGCCCGGCGCGGACACCAGCGCGCGGCCGAGCGGCTGGCGGGTCCGTACGGAGGACTCGGCACGCGCGGAGCGGCCTAGCTCCACCACCCGGCGGACCAGGGTCATCTGCCCGCCCAGGTCGCCCGACACCGCTGCCGGGTCCGCGACCGGCCAGGACTCGAGATGGACGCTGTCCGCGGCGTCGGAGTCGACGTCACGGGCGAGCCGCTCGTGAACCTCCTCGGTCACGAACGGCACGAATGGCGCGAGCAGCCGGGTGATGACGTCGAGGCACTCGGCGAGGGTTGCCAGCGCCGCCGGATCGCCCTCCCAGAACCGCCGACGTGAGCGCCGGACGTACCAGTTCGAAAGGTCGTCGACGAGCTCGGTCAGGCGGCGCCCGGCTCGCGTCGGGTCGAAGTCGTCGAGCGCTTCGGTGACCTCGACGATCGTGCGGTGGAGCTCCGAGCGGGCCCAGCGGTCCAGGGCGGGGCGCTCGGCCGGAGCCGGAGCCGGCTGGTCGGGCGTCCAGTCATTCGCGCGGGCATAGAGGACGAGGAACGACGCGGTGTTCCAGTAGGTCAGCAGGACCTTGCGGACCACCTCGCCGACCGACTCGTGGCCGACACGGCGGGCCGACCAGGGGTTGCCGGCCGTGAGCATGAACCAGCGCAGCGCGTCGGCGCCGTGACGCTCGAAGAGCTCGAACGGGTCGAGCACGTTGCCGAGGTGCTTGCTCATCTTGCGGCCCTGCTCGTCCAGGATGTGGCCGAGGCAGAGCACCGTCTTGTACGACGACTGTTCGAACACCAGCGTCCCGATGGCCATCAGCGTGTAGAACCAGCCGCGGGTCTGATCGATCGCCTCGCAGATGTAGTCAGCCGGGTACGACGCGCTGAACTCGGCCTGGTTGCGGTGCGGGGCGCCCCACTGGGCGAACGGCATCGAGCCTGCGTCATACCAGCAGTCGATGACCTCCGGCACCCGTCGGGCCAGCTCGCCACACGTCAGGCAGGCGAAGGTGACGTCGTCGACGAACGGCCGGTGCGGGTCGAGCCCCGACAGGTCGGTCCCGGCGTACGACGAGAGCTCCGCGAGCGAGCCGACGACTGTCAGGTGCTCGGACTCGCAGCGCCAGATCGGCAGCGGCGTGCCCCAGTAGCGGTTGCGGGACAGCGCCCAGTCGATGTTGTTCTCGAGCCAGTCGCCGTAGCGTCCGGTCCTGATCGTCGCGGGGTGCCAGTCGGTCGAGGCGTTCTCTCGTAGCAGCACGTCCTTGACCGCAGTGGTGCGGATGTACCAGGACGGCAGCGCGTAGTAGATCAGCGGCGTGTCGCATCGCCAGCAATGTGGATAGGAGTGGGTGTAGTCCTCCTTGCGCAGCAACAGCCCGCGCTCGCGGAGGTCCGCGACGATCGCCGGATCGGCCGCCTTGAAGAACTGCCCGCCGACCAGCGGCAGATCGGCCTCGAAGTGGCCGTCAGCCTCGATCGGGTTGACGACCGGCAGACCGTAGCGCCGTGCGACGGCGAGGTCGTCGGCACCGAACGCCGGCGCCTGGTGGACCAAGCCGGTGCCGTCCTCGACCGTGACGTAGCCCGCGAGCCCAACGAAGTGGGCCTCGGGGATGTCGACGAGCTCGAACGGGCGTGAGTACGTCACGTGCTCAAGCGCCGTTCCCGGCATCCGGTCCAGGATCTCGGCGCCCTCGCCGAGCGCGTGAGTGACCAGCGCCTCAGCGACGACCAGCAGCTCATCCGAGCCGCTCGGACGGGCGACGACGTACGTCACGTCGGGGTTGACGGCCACCGCGGTATTGCTGACGAGCGTCCATGGCGTCGTCGTCCAGACCAGCAGGGCGACCCGCTGTCCGTAGGTACTGGGCTCGGCGAGCGGGCCGCTGGTGATGGGGAAACGGACGTAAACCGACGGATCGGTCACCTCCAGGTAGCCCTGGGCCACCTCGTGGTCGCTCAACCCGGTGCCGCAGCGTGGGCAGTACGGCGTGACCCGGTGGTCCTGGACGAGCAGACCCTTGTCGTAGATCTGCTTGAGCGACCACCACACGCTCTCGATGTAGGCCGGGTCCATCGTCCAGTACGCGGCGTCGAGGTCGACCCAGTAGCCCATTCGCTCGGTCATCTGGGTGAACGTGCCGACGTGCTCGAGCACGGATTCGCGGCATTTGGCGTTGAATGCCTCGATGCCGTAGTCCTCGATGTCGTTCTTGCCCGAGAAGCCCAGGCGCTTCTCGACCTCGAGCTCGACCGGCAGGCCGTGGCAGTCCCAGCCCGCCCGGCGTGGGACGTGGTAGCCGCGCATGGTGCGGTAGCGCGGGAACAGGTCTTTGAATACGCGGGCCTCGACGTGGTGGGTACCGGGCCGGCCGTTTGCGGTCGGCGGGCCCTCGTAGAACGTCCACAGCGGGCCATCTGCGGTCTGTTCGAGGCTGCGCGCGAACACATCGCGGTCCTGCCAGCGGGCGAGCACCTCGCGCTCGAGCGCCGGAAGATCGACCTGCGGGCTCATCTGACGGTACGACCCAGCGCGGTCGTCGCCGGTCAAGAAACCCTCCGATGAGCTCGAGCACGCTCGAGTCGACCGGCAGATCAGGCCGGTGGCGCGCGTGTAACCCAAGCGTAGCCTTGCTGGTACGGAAGAGCCGGGTGTGCCTGTTGCGGCGCGGCGCGTTGCTGAGAGGTGAACGCGGTTCTATTCTGCGCGCACCCAAGATCGGCGTGCGGCTGGCACGGCTCGGCAGCGGCAGAGCCGGCAGAGGTTCGGGAGGCCGAGGATGGCACGGGAGCACTCGCCCCTAGGTGGTCGGCTGCGTCGTCTCGTGACCCCTCGTGGCGTCGTGGACTCGGTTTCGGGTGCTGGAGCTGCCGTCGCGGGCGCCGCAACGTTCGCCACACAAGTCACATCAGCAGCAGCCGGAACGGCGCAACGGAACGCGCAGCGATCGGCTACTGAGGCGCTGCGGCGCGGCGGCCGCTCGAGCGCAAGCTCCACGGTCGCGAGGAACACCAGCGCACGCTCCACCGTTGCAAAGCCGGCTGCGGGAAGCCGGCCAGCCGCGAAGAAGGTGGCGCCCCGACCTGTGGCGGCGAGTACGACGAAGAAGCAGACAGCGACTGGAAAGGCGCTTGTGAAGCAGGCAGTGACCAAGACGACCGCGACGAAGTCGGCGCCTATCAAGTCGGCACCGGCAAAGGCAGTGCCGAAGAAGGCTGCGCCGGCCAAGGTGGTGTCTGTGAAGACCTCGTCGCCGAAGAAGGCTGCCCCGGCCAAGGCTGTGCCGGGGAAGGTGGTGGCGAAGAAGGCGCCGGCCAAGGCAGTGCCGGCGAAGACTGTGCCGGCGAAGAAGGCTGCGCCGGCCAAGGCTGTGCCGGGGAAGGCGGTGGCGAAGAAGGCGCCGGCCAAGGCAGTGTCGGCCAAGACTGTGCCGGCGAAGAAGGCCGCCGCCGTCAAGGCTGTGCCCGCGAAGGCAGTGAAGGCCGCGCCGGCGAAGATTGCCGCTAGTGCGAAGACGGCCCCGGCCACTGCGACGAAGGTGTCGAAGGCAGCTGCACCGGCCAAGGCAGTCGCGGCAAAGACTGCCGCCGAAGAGGCGGCGGCGACGGCGACGTCAGCTCTCGCTCCCGCGGTCAAGGCTGCCGGCAAGGCTGCTACGAAGAAGGCTGCCGCACGCGCTGAGCCCGAGGTCTTGGATGACACTCCTGCTCCGCCGACCCGCGCTGAGCTGCTGGCCGCCGCCGCAGCCGCGCAGGCGAAGCCCGCGCAGGCCGAGGTAGTGGCGCCGAAGTCGGGCGCAACGGTGCTCGTCGGCGAGCGGCCGTGGACCAAGCCCGAGCTGGGAAAGGTGCGCGCATCGCTCGAGGCACAGGTACGCGACCTGCGCGGCGAGATCACCGACGCCGAGGAGTCCTGGGCGGCGTTGCAGCGCGACAGCGGTGAGGGCGCTGGCGATGACCAGGCCGATGCCGGCACCAAGACCTTTGAGCGCGAGCACGAGATGTCGCTGGCCGCGAACAGCCGTGACCTGCTCTCGCAGGTGGAGCGGGCACTTCAGCGGCTTGACGACGGGTCCTACCCGGTCTGTGAGAGCTGCGGCAACCCGATCGGCAAGGCCCGGCTGCAGGCCTTCCCGCGTGCAACCCTGTGCGTGTCATGCAAACAGCGCGAGGAGCGGCGGTAACGCCTGCGGAGGACGAGG
>DATAVO010000174.1:0-5985 GCA_036267695.1 Frankiaceae bacterium | reverse complement strand
CCACGATCACCGTGCGCGTGGCGACGACGACCCCCGCGGCGGGGATGTCGATCCCCAGCGAGCTGAAGACGGCCTTCATCCCGATGGCAATGCCGATCCCGAGCCCCAGGCCGACCACCGACCCGACGATGCCGACGGCGAGTCCTTCGGCAAGCACCGACCTCACGACCTGAGCCCGGCTCGCGCCCACCGCGCGCAGCAGCGCCAATTCACGTGCGCGTTGCCCGACGAGCATGGCGAACGTATTGGCGATGATGAACAGGCCCACCACCAGCGCGATGCCGCCGAACACCTGCAGGATCAGGTTGAAGAAGCCGAGGCCGTTCTTGATGCCGTTCGAGGTTTCCTGGGTCAGCTGATCTCCGGTGACGACATCGGCGGACTTGCCGACCACCGCTTTGATCCGGCCGGCGAGCACCGTCTGTGAGACGCCCTTGTCGGCGGCGACGGTGATCTGGCTCAACCGCCCCGGCTGCAGCAGAACCCGTTGTGCCGTCGGCAGATCGAAGGCCGCGAGGGTCGCGCCGCCGAGGCTGTCGATGTCGCCGACGGTCACCACGCCGACGATCTGATACGCGGTCGCGGGCAGGGTCCCCGCCTGCACCAGCACCCGCTGACCGATTTTTAGATGAACCTTGTTGAACGTCCCGCGGTCCACCGCGATCTGGGCGCCGTGCGGAACGTTCCCCTGCCGCAGCGTCAAAGTCGCGAGCGGGCTGCCGGAGTAGTTCACCCCAAGGCCCGGAGCACCGGCGTTCGACACCGGCTTGTTCGTCCGCGGGTCGATGATCTGTGCGCTACCCGAGACGTTGGGCTCGGCCTCGCGGACGCCCGGTACCGCCTGCACCTTCGGCAGCAGCGAGGCCGGCAGCGACGAACGATCGGTCTGTGAATCGGTGTTGCTGAACCCGGCGCCGGTCGTCCCGCGCACGGCCACGGCGGTGTTGCGGTTGATCGAGGCGAAGAGGTTCTCGAAGGCGTTGCCGATGGTGTCGGTGAGGACGTACGTGCCCGACACCATCGCCACACCGAGCACGACGGCGATCGCCGACAGCAGCAGCCGGATCTTGCGCGACCACAGCCCCCGGAAGGTGACCCGCAACATCAGCGGCGACCTTGGGGAGCCCCGGCGGCGCCTGAGGTGTCGAGCGATTTCATCCGGTCCAGCACCCGGTCCGCAGTCGGCTCGCTCATCCCGTCGACGAGTTGACCGTCGCCAAGGAAGACCACCTGGTCGGAGAACGAGGCCGCGGTCGGGTCGTGCGTGACCATGATCACGGTTTGGCCGAGCTCGCGAACCGACTGCCGCAGGAAGCCCAGCACCTCAGCGCTCGAGTGCGAGTCGAGGTTGCCGGTCGGCTCATCGGCGAAGATCACTGCGGGCCGCGAGACGATAGCGCGCGCACATGCCACCCGCTGGATCTGCCCTCCGGACATCTCGGTGGGGCGGTGCTTGAGGCGGTCCTGGAGCCCGAGCGTCGCCACCACCTGGTCGAACCAGGCGGCGTCGACCTTGCGCCCGGCGATGTCCAGCGGAAGGCGGATGTTCTCCGCTGCGGTAAGCGTCGGGAGCAGGTTGAACTGCTGGAAGATGAAGCCGACGCGATCGCGCCGCACCTGGGTGAGCTTCTTGTCCGAAAGCTTCGACAGGAGCATGGCCTTCTCGCCGGATTTGCCCCCACCGAGCCAGACCTCCCCGGAGGTGACCGAGTCCAGACCGGCCAGGCAGTGCATCAACGTGGACTTGCCAGAGCCCGACGGCCCCATGATCGCGGAAAACACTCCTGCCGGGAAACCGACGTTGACCTGCCGCAGCGCCGACACCCGGGCCTCGCCGCTGCCGTAATCCTTCGAAAGATCGATCGCCTTGACGGCAAAAGGCGCGGCGGGATTGGACTCGGCGGAGATGCTGCTCACACAATCACCGTACGGTCGCACCCCCGCTACGCCTGCGTCTGACACCATCAAGCGTGTGACCGATCAGCAGCCTCCTCCGCCGCGCACCGTGCCCGGCCGCGGAGTGCGCCTGCTGACGGTGCACCGGGTGCCGATCTACTTCTCGCCGCTCACCCTGCTTTTCATCTTCTTCTTTGCCGCGAGCTTCTCCACCCTCGCGCAGGACCACGTCACCGGCGTCGCCAATGCGCGCAGCTACACCCTCGGCCTCGCCGACGCGCTGATCCTGATGATCTGCATCGTGCTTCACGAACTCGGCCACGCTCTGGTCGCGCAGAGCTTCCGGTTCGAGGTCGACGCGATCTCGGTCAACGGGTTCATGGGGCTCACGCAGTTCAGCCCTGAGCCGCAGACCCCGGGGCGCAGCTTCCTGGTGTCGGTGGCCGGTCCGCTGGTGAACCTGGTGATCGGCGGCGCCGCGTGGCTCGCCTACCCCTCCGTCGATCCCAACGGCACCGGCGGCTTCTTCGTCTTCTCGATCGCCTGGATGAACATTGCCCTCGGAGTGTTCAACCTGCTTCCAGGGCTGCCTCTGGACGGCGGTTCCGCCTTCGCCTCGGGCGTCTGGAAGCTCACCGGCGACCGCAACGTGGCGACGCGAACTGCCGGCTACGCCGGATACGTGGTGGCCGCTGCGCTGGTTGTCGTGGGCTTTCGCTTTCAGCGTTCGAATGGCTCCGGGCTTTACCTGCTCCTCATTGCGCTCTTGCTGGCCCTCGGCGCCACCCAGGCGATCCGGCGCAGCCGCGTCATCGAGAAGCTTCCGGGGGTGACGGCAGGCGCCGTGGCACGCCCCGCGGTCACCGTCGACGCCAACCTGCCCCTCTCCGAAGCGCTGCGGCGCGCCGACACCATGGGTGTCACGGCGGTCATCGTCTCCGACAGCAGCGGGCGCCCGTGGGCGGTCATGAACGGCGCAGCCGTCGACGCCACCCCCGACGATCGCCGCCCCTGGACCACCATCAATCAGGTTTCGCGTCCCATCGAGGACGGGATGCGGATCCCCGCCGATCTCGGCGGACAGGAGCTCATGCAGCGGCTCGCCGAGACACCGGCGTCGGAGTACGTCGTCTACGGCCTCGACGGGCAGCTCACCGGCGTGCTGGTGATGGTCGACGTCGTCGCCCGCATCGATCCCGCCGCCGCTCAGCGATTCGTGCCGCGCAGGTGAGCGGTGGCGGCACGGGAGTTCTGAAGGTCGGCGATCGGGTTCAGCTCACCGATGACAAGGGGCGCAAGCACACGGTGCTGCTGACCGCCGGCAAGCAGTTCCACACCCACAAGGGCGCCATCGACCACGACACACTCATCGGCCGTCCTGAAGGGATCGTCGTCGTCAGCACCGGCGGCACGCCTTATGTCGCCTTCCGGCCGTTGCTGTCGGACTTCGTCCTCTCGATGCCGCGCGGCGCCACCGTCGTCTATCCGAAAGATGCCGCGCAGATCGTCGGTTTTGCCGATGTCTTCCCTGGGGCGCGGGTACTCGAGGCAGGCGCGGGCAGCGGAGCGCTCTCCTGCTCGCTGCTGCGGGCAGTGGGGGAGTCGGGCCGGGTCATCTCCTACGAGCGCCGCCCCGACTTCGCTGAGATCGCTGCGCGCAACGTCGAGATGTTCTTCGGCGCGCCGCACCCGGCGTGGGAGTGCCACGTCGGCGATGTCGGCACGCGGCTCGAGGGCGAGCCCGACCTCCCCGAAGTCGATCGCGTCGTGCTCGACATGCTCTCGCCCTGGGAGGTACTGCCCGCGGTGACGCAGGCGCTGATTCCCGGCGGCGTGCTGTGTGGCTACGTCGCCACCACGACCCAACTCTCGCGGCTGGTCGAGGCGGTACGCGAAAGTGGCTGCTACGCCGAGCCGTCGAGCTGGGAGAGCATGATGCGCGGCTGGCACGTCGACGGGCTCGCCGTGCGCCCGGACCACCGCATGGTCGGCCACACCGGCTTTCTGATGACGTCTCGCCGGATGGCACCGGGGGTCAAGCCGCCCGCGCGCCGGACCCGTCCTGCGAAGGGGGCACGGCCTACCGAGACCGTCGCGCCGGGATCGCCCGATCAGTCGGTCGGGCCACCTATAACAGATCCGTCGTCAGCCGTCACGTAGATGCACTCGCCGGGACACTGCTCGGCCGCGTCGATGACTTCGAGCTGCAACGATTTGGGGACGCTCACCTCGGCGCCCACGGCGGTCTGCAGCTCACCGTCCGGTCCTTTCACGTAGGCCAGCCCGTCAATGTCGAACTCGAAGACTTCCGTGGCGTACTGCACGCACAGTCCGTCGCCAGTGCACTTGTCCTGATCGACGTAGACCCGCATGCCTCGACGCTAGCAACCGACCCGCCGTTGGAGCCGTCACAGCCTGATAACAAGCGCCGTATTCGCGATGACGCGAGCGCGAATGGTGTCGCCGCTCACGCCTACTGATGGTTAGTGTGGGATCTCGACCCGACCGGGGAGGTGACGGCTGTGGCTGGTCCTCGTCCACCCGCGGGCGGGCGCGGCGAAAGAGGCCCGTCCGATCCGCAGTCCAAGCAGGCTGCGTCGGCAAAGGAAGTCGAGCAGCTGCACACGCAGATCGCTTTCCTGGAGGAAGAGATCTCTGGCCTTCGCAGCCGGATGACCGAATCGCCGCGCGTCGCCCGGATGATCGAGGAGCGCCTCGCCGAGAGCCAGGCCCGGATGCGCGGTCTGGTCGGGCAGAACGAGAAGCTCGTCGCCACCTTGCGGGAAGCGCGCGATCAGGTCGTCGCGCTCAAGGAAGAGATCGACCGGCTGGGTCAGCCGCCGAGCGGCTATGGCGTCTTCCTGGCCGCTCACGACGACGGCACCATCGATGTCTTCACCCAGGGTCGCAAGCTCCGCGTGACGGTCTCGCCCGCCGTCGAGGTCAGCGAGATGCAGCGTGGCCAGGAAGTCATGCTCAACGAGGCGATGAATGTCGTCCAGGCACTGGACTTCGAGCGTCAGGGCGAGGTCGTCCTGCTCAAAGAGGTGCTCGAGGGCAACGACCGGGCGCTGGTGGTCGCTCACGCCGACGAGGAACGGGTCGTCTACCTGGCGGCCCCGCTGATGGATGGCCCCCTGCGCAACGGTGATTCGCTGCTGGTGGACACGCGGAGCGGTTGGGCCTACGAGCGGGTTCCCAAGTCCGAGGTCGAGGAGCTCGTGCTGGAAGAGGTCCCCGATGTCGCGTACACCGCGATCGGCGGGCTCGCGGCCCAGATCGAGTCGATCCAAGACGCGGTCGAGCTGCCGTTCCTGCACAAGGAGCTGTTCGCCGAGCACCAGCTCAAGCCGCCGAAAGGCGTCCTGCTCTACGGCCCTCCCGGCTGCGGGAAGACCCTTATCGCCAAGGCCGTGGCCAATTCGCTGGCCAAGAAGGTCAAGGAGCAGAGCGGCAAGGGCGACGGGCGGGCCTTCTTCCTCAACATCAAGGGCCCGGAGCTGCTGAACAAGTACGTCGGTGAGACCGAGCGGCAGATCCGGCTCGTGTTCCAGCGCGCCCGTGAGAAGGCGTCCGAGGGCATGCCGGTCATCGTCTTCTTCGACGAGATGGACTCGATCTTCCGTACCCGCGGCAGCGGCGTCAGCTCAGACGTCGAGAACACGATCGTGCCGCAGTTGCTCGCGGAGATCGACGGCGTCGAGCTGCTGGAAAATGTCGTCGTCATCGGCGCTTCCAACCGTGAAGACATGATCGACCCGGCCATCCTGCGCCCCGGCCGGCTCGACGTGAAAATCAAGGTGGAGCGTCCCGACGCGGAGTCCGCGCGCGACATCTTCTCCAAGTACGTCATCCCCGGTCTCCCGCTGCACGAGGACGATCTGGCCGAGCACGCGGGCAACCGCGAGGCGACGTGCGCCGGCATGATCCAGCGGGTCGTCGAGCGCATGTACACCGAGACCGATGAGAACCGCTTCCTGGAAGTCACCTACGCCAACGGTGACAAGGAAGTCCTGTACTTCAAGGACTTCAACTCCGGCGCGATGATCGAAAACATCGTTGCCCGGGGGAAGAAGATGGCCGTCAAGG
>DATAVO010000173.1:0-11836 GCA_036267695.1 Frankiaceae bacterium | reverse complement strand
GGTGGGTCTCGCTGGCGGCCGTCGCCGACAACGAGCTCGTCGCCTCCACGGCCGCGCTCGAGCTCGGCATCGCCGTCGGGCCCGACCATCCCGACGGAGCGATCGCCGCGCAACTCGCGCCGCTCGGGCGGGCGCTGGTGGTGCTCGACGGCTGCGAGGCGACGCGTGACGGCGTGGCCTCGCTCGTCAGCGCGCTGCTGATGACCTGCCGGCAATTGACAGTCCTCATGACGAGCCGCTCCCCTATCGGCCTCGAGGACGAGAAAGTCCTGATGCTGCAACCGTTTGCGGCTCCAGCACCGAACGACCTCTCCGACTTCGAGGCCAACGACTCCGTGCAGCTACTGGTCGACCGGGTTACCACCGGCGGCGGGCTGCTGGAGGTCGACGAGGTCAACGCGCCGCTCGTGGCCGCCCTGTGCACGCGATGCGGAGGGCTGCCGCTGGCTTTGGAGCTGGCCGCCGCGCAGCTCACCGTCATGTCCCTGAGCGACCTGCTCGAGCATCTCACCATCGGCGGCGACGACGACCGGGTGCGCGCGGTGCTGGAACGTAGCTACGCGCTGCTCGATCCTGACGAGGCCGAGGTGTTCCGGACCCTCGCGATCCTCGACGGCGCGGTCGGGCTGCCGCTCGTGCGCCGCGTGGTCTCGGAAGCTCGCGTCGCGCCGATGCGCGTCATACGGGTGCTGCGCGAGCTGACGGCAGCCGGACTGATGTGGGTCGATCGCTCCGGCGCGCGCTGGCGCTACCAGATGGACGACGACGTCCGCCGGTTCGCCGCCGACCGCCTCGTCGCCGCCGGGTCGGAACAGGAGACCTTCGCTCGTCTCGCCGAGGCGATCCGCGCAGCCCTGCCCGATGACGCCCGCACCCCGCCGAGCGGCTACCAGGACGAAGTTCTCGACATGATCGGCTCCGTGCGCTCCTACCTCGGAGCGGCCATCGACGGTCGTGCCGATCTGGACCGCGGCCTCGAAATCGCCTTTCGGCTGCACCGTTTCTGGGCCGCGACGAATGTGGCCGAAGGTCGCTTCTGGCTCTCGCGTCTCCTGGCCCAGGCATCGGGCGGTGAGTGGCACGGCTACGCCACCTTCGCCCTCGGATACCTGACGTACTGGGCCGGCGATGCCGACATGGCGGTCACCCAGCTGGAGTCGGCTGCCGAAGCGCTCCGCGAAAAGGACGTCACGTACACCGCGCACTCGCTGATCTATCTGGCCGGCCTGCTTGATGATCTCGACCGCGTCGGCGAGGCGCTGGCATGCGTCGACCGCGCGATCGAGGCCTCGTCCTTGGTCGAGTCGGTCGACCTTCAAGTCGCTGCACTTTCGGGGGTGGGGTGCGTGCTGGCAGAGCGGGCCGACCCTGCCGCGGCGACGCATGCGGTGCACGCCGCCCAGCTGTGCCGGGAAGGCGGCACACCGGCGCAGCTCGCTGCGGTGATCTCGACAGCCGCGATGGTCTGCTGGCAGGCAGGTGATTTCGAGCAGGCTCGCGCGTTCGTCGCCGAAGCCGAACCGCTGCATCGCGACAACCGCCGGATTGCCCGTGTCGTCTGGCTTTCGGTGGCGTCGGCCCTGGAGCTCGAGCGCGGCGACGTGAGCGCCGCACTCGACTACGCCGCACGAGCGGATGAGGAGGGCACCGCTCTAGGCGTCGAACGCGAGCTGCCCTTGCTGCGCTGTATCCGGGCGCTTGCCTGCCTGGCTGACGCCGATGCGGCCGAAGCCTGCACCCACGCCCAATCGGCGCTGAAAGCGGCTCAGGCGCTGACCTACACCTTCCCGGTCGCGCTCTGCCTGGAAACGGCCGCCGCGGTGCTGGAAGCGAATCGAGCCTCGGGCGATGCGGGAAGCGCAGAACTCGCGGCATTGCTCGCCGCCGCCGACGCCATCCGGTCGCGCGGTGACCGGCCCATTCCGCCCTCGCTGCGCCGCGTGCTGGGCCCGATTCACGAGCGGTACACGCACCCGTTCGGCGAGCCGGTCGATCCGGCGGAGGCGCTCGATGCGGCCGCCGCGACGCGTTACGCCTTGAGCTTGCTCGAAGGCGGCCAGCTCGCCGCGGCAGGCATTCTGTAGCAATGGACGCGCCGATCGGTCCGCCGGACGGGGTTGGCGACGCTCTCACGGCGGAAGCGGCGGCGCTGGTCACCGAATGGCTGCACAGCGCAGAAGCCTCACTCTCCCGGCGCCAACGGCGCGAGCGGCGACGGTTCCAGATCCTGACCGGCGACCCGCGCTCGCTGGCGTTCACGATGGCCTTCTGCGATCGGGTGCTGCGCCCGGAGAGTGACGCGGTAGCAGCCGCCCAGCTTCGTGCTGTCGCCGAGGGGCCGACCCCACCTTTCCTGGGCGCGGCGGACCGCGTGCTGCTGAGGGCCGGGGTGCGCCTCGCAGGCGCTATTCCTGCGGTCGTGATGCCGGCGACCCGCCGTCGCCTCCGCCAGATCGTGGGCGCCCTCGTCGTCGATCGATCGGACCCGGCGTTCGCCCGCCACCTCCGGCGCCTTCGCGGCGAAGGTTTCGCCGTCAACGTGAACCTCCTGGGCGAGTACGTGCTGGGCGAGCAGGAGGCCACCCGCCGGCTCGCCGCGATCGGGGAACTGCTGCGCCGCCCCGATGTCGACTACGTCTCGGTGAAGGCATCTGCCGTCGCCAGCCAGCTCAACCTCTGGGGCTACGAGCACACCCTGCAGCGCGTCATGACGGCACTGCGCACGCTCTTTCACGCTGCAGCCGATGCACCCGGCGGCGCGATGTTTCTCAACCTGGACATGGAGGAGTACGCCGATCTTCGCCTGACGGTCGACGCGTTCACCCGCCTTCTCGACGAGCCGAAACTGCGTCATCTCGACGCCGGCATCGTGCTGCAGGCCTACCTTCCGGACTCCTTCGATGTCCTGCGCGAAATCGTCGAGTGGGCTTCGGCCCGCGAGGGTGCCGGGACGGTCAAGGTGCGCATCGTCAAAGGCGCCAACCTGGCCATGGAATCGGTCGAAGCGGCCATGCATGGATGGCAGCGGGCGCCGTACGACACGAAGACCGACACCGACGCGAACTTCGCCCGCATGCTCGACTGGGTGCTGGATGCCGATCGCCTTTCGCGCCTTCGCATCGGGATCGCCAGCCACAACCTCTTCGACGTCGCGTGGGGCCACCTGCTCGCGTCAGCACGTGGGGTCGGCAAGCGCGTCGAATTCGAGATGCTGCAAGGGATGGCGCGGGGCATCGATGCCGCGGTGCGTACCGCGACGGGTGGTCTGCGGCTCTACACCCCCGTAGTCGCCGCGGCCGATTTCGACACCGCGCTGGCGTATCTGTTCCGCCGCCTCGAGGAGAACAGCCGCGGCGAGAACTTCCTGCGCAGCTCGTTCGACCTCAGCAGTGACGCCGGCGCATTCGCCGCGGAGCAAAGGCGTTTCGAGCAGTCCATTGCCGCTAGGTGGCAGGTGTCCTCGCAGCCTCGCCGCCGCCAGCCGCTCGAGCGCTTGCCCGGTTTTCACAACACTCCCGACACCGACCCGACGGACACGTCAGCACGCAACGCGATCCGCAAAGCGCTCACGCAGTGGACGCCCACCCCGCTACCGGAACCCGTCGTCGACACCGCCGGCATCGACCGCGTCGTCGAACAAGCGTCAGCCGCCAGAGACGATTGGTTGACCACGACGCCGCAGCAGCGCCAGGCACTGCTGCGTTCCGTAGCACGGCAGCTGGCCGGAACGCGGCCGGACCTGATGGCCGTCATGGCGCACGAAGCGTGCAAGACCGTGGCCGAAGGCGATGGTGAAGTCTGCGAGGCGATCGACATGGCCGCCTACTACGCGGAGCAGATTCCGGGGCTCGGCGGTGCCTTTGAGGCTGAGGCCGGCTTCGCGCCGCTCGGCGTCGTCCTGGTCACGCCGCCGTGGAACTTCCCGCTCGCCATCCCCGCGGGCGGCGTGCTGGCGGCGCTGGCAGCCGGCAATGCCGTCGTGCTCAAGGCTCCCCCGCAGACCCCGCAGTGCGCGTACGCCATCGCCGAGGCGGTCTGGTCCGCCTGCCGGGAAAACGCTGTGGACATTGATGTTCTGCAGTACGTGCAGTGTCCGGAAGAGGTCATCGGCGAGCATCTGGTGGCGCACCCCGGCATCGACGCGATCGTCCTCACCGGCGCCCGCGAGACCGCCGACCTTTTCCACCGGCTAGCGCCGCAAACTCCACTGTTCGCCGAGACGTCGGGCAAGAACTCGATCATCGTCATGCCCGACGCCGACCTCGACCTGGCGGCCGGCGACGTGGTCCACTCCGCGTTCGGTCACGCCGGCCAGAAGTGCTCGGCAGCAAGCCTGGCGATCTGTGTCGGCGATGTCTACACCTCGGCCCGTTTCCGCCGCCAGCTCATCGACGCCGCCGCAAGCCTGGTGATCGGTTCAGCGACCGAGCCAGCGACGACGCTCGCACCGCTCATCGGTGCACCGGGCCCGTCCCTCCAGCGCGCCCTGACCCGGCTCGATCCGGGCGAGCGGTGGCTGCTGGAACCGCGGCTGGTCGATGCCCACGCGAATCTTTGGTCACCCGGCATCAAGGAAGGGGTACGCCCGGGTTCGTGGTTTCACCAGACCGAGTGCTTCGGCCCGGTGCTTGGCCTGATGCATGCGGCTGATCTTGACGAGGCGCTGGCGATCGCCAACGACACGCCCTTCGGGCTGACCGGCGGCATCCACACGCTCGATCCGGCGACGGCCGCCCGCTGGCTCGAGGGCGCGGAAGTCGGCAATGCCTACGTCAACCGGGTCATCACCGGCGCCGTCGTGCAACGGCAGCCGTTCGGCGGGTGGAAAGGCTCGGTCGTCGGGCCGGGCGCCAAGGCCGGCGGTCCGCACTACGTTGCCCAGCTCGGGCGCTGGCACGAGCACGGCCTCCCTGAGCGCAGCGCGGAGCCCCTCCCGGCGATGGCATCGTGGCTGACCTCCGCCGGCCACGCTCTGGAGGCATCCGAACGGGACTGGCTGGCCGCTGCCGTCCGCAGCGATGCGTGGTGGCAGAGCTCGTACTTCGGCATCGACCACGACCCGACCGGCTTGTTCTGCGAGTCGAACGTTTTGCGTTTCCGCCCACGCCGTCGCGTGGTCCTCTGGATCTCCCCCGACGCCAGGCCGGCGCATGTCCTGCGCGCTTACGCCGCGGCGGCGGCCGCCGGGTGCGACCTCGAATGCGTCGCTGCGACCGACAGCACCCTGGAGGTCCCTGGAATCGAGGTCGGTACGGCCAGCGCTCAGCAGCTGACGGAACGCTTGCTCGGCGCCCCGCCCGACGCCCTTCGGGTGCTCGGCACCCGGCCGCCGGAGTTCGCCGCACTGGCCCACGAATGCTTCGTCGACGACGCGATCCCACTGGCCGATGGTGTGATCGAGGGACTGCGTTACCGCCGCGAGCAAGCGGTCAGCCGGACGCTGCACCGCTTCGGCAATGTCGTGGCGGTGGCCCCGGCTCAGACCCCGTAGGTTCGCGTCGGCGTGAGGAAGACGGCCGTCCGGCCTTGCTCACGCATGACCCGGTCGTACTCGGCCCAGTCGTCATGGCTGCCGCCCGCCGCCTGGAACACCTCTCGGAGCAGCAGCCTGAGCCGCTCGGCGTCGACCTCGGCGTGCGGATCGTCCGGGCCGATGATCTCGGCGGTGCCCTCGACCGACGCCCATCTCCATCCGCTGCGGAAGGTGACGGTGAGCTGCGGGCGGGCGCGCAGATTCGCGAGCTTCACCTTGCCGTAGGTCACGAAGCCGACCACCGTGCTGGCGGGTTGCAGCGGATGGGTCATGACCGCGGCGTTGACCAGGGACGAGTGGATCGTGCCCGCGGCGCGCAGCGTCGAGACGACCGCCAGGCCGTGATCTTCGCGGGCGAGCGCGTCAACTGCTTCGAGTGTCGTCATGCGTCCTCAATTCCCCGGCTTTTCCGGCACACGCAGCGGTGTCGGCCAATTGACATTGCGAACTTGGCAACGTACTGCCGGGCTCCATGTTGGTATTGAACCGTCAGGGCGAAGTTGGACGGATGTGGGACAGGGGGTCCTGTGACGCTGCAACCGGGGGCTCGGTTTGCCGGCTACACCATCGGGCGGTTGCTCGGCGTCGGCGGAATGGGCGAGGTGTACCTCGCTGACCATCCGAACCTTCCCAAGCAGGACGCGTTGAAGGTGCTTGCTGGACCGCTGTGCACCAACGACGCCTTCCGGCAGCGTTTCCTCGTCGAGGCCAACCTTGCGTGCCGGCTGCGGCATCCCAACATCGTCGGGATCCTCGATCGTGGTGAATACGAGGGCCGGCTGTGGATCGCGATGGACTACATCGACGGCCGCAACCTCGATGACGCGCTGAAGCAGGACGGCCCCTTCCCGCTGTCCCGGGCCCTTCGCGTGATGGCCGGAATCACCTCGGCAGTACAGGACCTGCACGACAACAACCTGCTGCATCGCGACATCAAACCGGCCAACATCATGCTGGCGAGCAGGCCCAGCAGCCGCGGCGAGGAGCAGGCCTACCTCACCGACTTCGGGATCGCCCGCGACGCCGCTGACACGCTCGGCCTCACGGCGACGACGCAGACGGTGCTGACGCTCGCGTACGCCGCCCCCGAGCGGCTGTCGATGCCCAGCGCCCAACTCGACCGCCGGGTCGACGTGTTCTCACTCGGCTGCGTGTTCTACGAGATGATCACCGGCCGGCGGGCCTTCCCGGGCACCGACTCACGCCAGCTTCTTCATCAACTGATGGACGAGTACCCGCCGCCCGCATCGCGACTCGTACCGGGCATCCCGGAGGTCGTCGACCGGGCGATCTACCAAGCGATCGCCAAGAACCGCGACGATCGCTTCAGCAACTGCATGGACTTCCAGAAGGCGCTGGAGTCAGCGATCCACGACACGGCGCCCGTGGTGCGCCTCGAGCCGCCGCTGAGCATCTGGTACCGCGGCGAGGACATGGCGCCGATCGAACTGCACACCGACCGGCTCAGCCGCTACGACAGCGACCGTCTGGTCAAAGAACTCTGGGAGAGCGTGTTCTTCCACCTCGATCCGATGCTGCCGTCGGCGAGCTGGCAGGGAGGGCGACGCGAACTCGCACTGCAGGCGAGCAATGGCACCAAGACCGTCGGCTGGCAGGGTCAGCCGCCGCTCGCCGTCCAGTCGCTGTGCCGCACGGTGGAGGACATCGCCCGGGGCGGGGCCGCAGGCACTGGCGGCACTAGCGGCGTTGTCGGCACGGTGGGCGCTCCTGGCGCGGTCGGCACGGGCGGCACCGTCCCCCAGCCCGGCAGCCCCAAGAAGAGCAGGAAACGATGGGTTATCGGGGGAACGGCTGCCGCCGTTGTCATTGCGGGGGTTGTCGTCGCCGTCCTCGTCCTGACGAAGCCGGGCAAGCCGCCGATCCCTGCCGTGCCGGCCAACGTGACGGCAGCGGCCCTTCCCGGCGCCATCAAGGTGACCTGGCTTCCGTCGGAAAATGCCGACCACTACGTGCTTTTCCGCGACAACTCGGTGCTGAAATCCGACCTGCGCACCACGACATTCACGGACCCCTTCCCCACGGACATGAAGAGCCACAGCTACTCGGTGGTGGCAGTGTCCATCAAGGACAAGGAGTCGGCGCACAGCGCGGTCGTGAAGTCCGCCGCGAAGCTGCGCGATCTCAACTCCACCGAGACGGCTCTGGTGAAGCGGCTCCCGGTTGGGCTCACCGAGACCGGGAGTTGCACGCCCGATCTCACGGTCGAGGACTCCTCGGTGGATGCTGCCGTGGACTGCGATCCCAAGGCGGCCACCGGGGTTGCGTCACCGAGCCAGAAGGTGCTCGCCTATCACTCGGTCAACAAGGCCGCGTTCGACACCGACGTGAAGAACGGCGAGAGCGGCCTGCAGACAGCAAAGTTCAACTGCCAGACAGGCGTGCCGTCGGCCGGCACCTGGACCCATAATTCGGAGACGGCCGGCGCCTTCTACTGCTTCATCACCAATGACTCGAGCGCCAACTCGGCGGTCGCTTGGACCACCTCGACCAACCTCGACACGCTCGTCATCTACAACCGCGCAGGCTCGGGCCGTCCGGGCATCGCGGCGCTCTACAAGTACTGGGCTGCGGTCCCCAACCACGAGACCACCTGATCCACGCGGCACCCTCAGAGGTCCCGGTATCCATCGATCGGTGGATACGGGCCATCCTCCGAAGCGGCGCCTGGTCGCGCCCCGTCGGACGATGCACGACGCGACGGATTTGCGAATGCTCCAAGGGCCGGTACAGCCGTATCGGCACCTCGAGAAGGGCATCTGATGACCGCCAGAACAGCAACCCTCGAAGCGCCGGTGGCCGGCATCACGCCGCCGAAGGCAGCGCGGACGTTTCACCGGATCATGCTGCTCCTGGGCGCTTATACGGCGCTGAGCGTGCTGACGCTCGCCGCCATCGTCATCCTTCGCCGCCACGCCGGCATCGTGAACTCGGCGGTGTGGACCCGCGCGATCATCGTGGTCGTCAGCGCCCTGGTGACGCTCCGGCTCGCGGCGGGCGCGGCGCGCGGCTCTCGCCGGGCTTTCCTGCGGGTGCGCATCATTTCGGCCGTCGTGGTCGTGGCGATCGCGGTCATCGTGGCGCTCCCCGGCACCTTCCCGCTGTGGATGAAGATCGAGCAGAGCGTCTGCGGTCTGCTGCTGATCGGTGTCGTCGCGCTGGTCAACGGCCGCGAACTGCGGTCTCTGTTCGCCGCCCGATAGCCGCCATACGGAAAAGCCGGCGGACATATCGGACGGGTCGGTGACACCATCAGGAGCGTGGGCGTGGCCACCGAAACGAGCGGCGGACCTGTCACGGATCGCCTGACCGAGCGTCTCGCGGATCCGTGGCAGGCCCGGCTCGACCGGCTGCGCCGCCTCGTGCCCTTACCCATGCTCGCAGTATCAACCGCCGCGGCTCTGGCGGTGCCGAGCAGCACAGCACCCGGTTGGGCACGTTTCGAGCTCGGCCTTCCGCTCGCACTGGCCGCGGCCGTCGGATGGACGATCGCCAGCGTGCGCCTGCGGGGAGACGCCTCGACGCGCTGGCGGCTGCCGGTCTTTGCCGCCCACACGGCGATTGCCGGCGTGCTCGTTTGGGTCAACGGCCTGTACGGAGTCTTCGCCTACATCGGGTTTCTCTTCGCGTACGGGCTGGGAGCGCGCTGGCGCACGGCGGGCTTCGCGGCGACAGCCCTGATCGTCTCGGCGGCCATGTCCGGCGGTTACCCGTCGTCCGACGCCGGCAAGGCGCTCACCTACGTGGTCGTCGCGGGAGTGCTGCTGGCGCTCGTGCTCACGACGTCCAGCATCACCAATCGAGCAGTGGATCAAAACCAGGAGCGCGGACGCATGATCGACGACCTGGCCGAGGCCAACCGGCGGCTGGCAGCGTCGATGGCGGAGAACGCGGAGCTGCACGACCGGCTCGTCGTGCAGGCTCGCCAGGCCGGCATCACCGAGGAGCGCCGGCGCCTCGCCGGCGAGATCCACGACACGCTCGCGCAAGGACTTACCGGGATCATCGCGCAGCTCGAGGCAGCCGAGCACACCCGCCAACGGCCGAGCGAATCGGCCCGCCACATCGGGCAGGCGCGCACCCTTGCCCGCTCCAGCCTCACCGAGGCGCGGCGCTCGGTACGGGCTTTGCGTCCCGAGCAGCTCCAGGACGCCACCCTGCCAGCGGCGCTCAGCGTCCTCGCGGAAACCTGGTCGCTGCAGTCCGGCGTCGCCGCGGACGTGCACACGACCGGCGAGCAGGTGAGCGCCGGTCCTGACGCTGAGGCGGCGATCTTCCGTGCCGCTCAAGAGTCGCTGTCGAACGTCGCAAAACATGCCCGAGCAAGCAAGGTGCGGCTCACCCTCACCTATCTCGACGACGTCGTGCTGCTCGACGTCGTCGACGACGGGATCGGCTTCGCGGTCGGGCTCGCTCCGGCGCGAAACCCCCATGGATTCGGGCTGATCGGGATGCGTGAGCGGCTCACGCGTGTAGGCGGGACACTGACCGTCGAGTCGACGCCGGGGTCGGGCACGAGCGTCAACGCCGTCGTGCCGGTAGCCGGATCGACGGACGGAGGCCGCCGATGACCGCGATACGGCTGCTCATCGTCGACGACCACCCGATCATGCGCGACGGCCTACGCGGGGTGTTCACCGGCGATCCGGACTTCGAGGTTGTCGGTGAGGGCGGCGACGGCGCCCAAGCGCTAGCGCTCGCCGGGCAGCTCGAGGTGGACGTCATCCTGATGGACCTGCGGATGCCGAACATGGGCGGCGTCGAAGCCACCACCCGCCTTCGCGCGTCAGGAAACCCCGCTCGGGTGCTGATCCTCACCACATACGACACCGACCGCGACGTCATGCCGGCCATCGAGGCGGGCGCGACCGGCTACTTGCTGAAAGATGCGCCGCGCGAGGAACTGCTGCGCGCGGTCCGAGCTGCGCATGCCGGCCAGCCCGTGCTCTCGCCATCCGTCGCCGGGACCCTCATGACCCGAGCCGGCACCCGGCGGGACACTCCCGAAGGGGGCGCCCTCAGCCCCCGGGAAGTGGAAGTGCTGCGGCTGGTGGCGGAGGGGGCGACGAACCAGACCGCCGCGCGGGCGCTGATCATCAGCGAGACGACCGTCAAGACCCACCTGCTGCACATCTATACCAAGCTCGGCGTGCGCGACCGCGCCTCCGCGGTCGCCGCCGCCTACAAGCGCGGCCTCCTCGGTTGAACGGCGGCGGCTCCTAAACGCCTGTGGATAACTTCGGCCGCGCATCCGGGGTCATGGCCACACTGCGCGTATGGAATCTCGACCTGTCGAAATCACGATCCGTACGGATGCCGATGTGCGCACGCTCTGGATGTCGCTCGTCCCGGCCGAGGAGCGGCGGCGGCGCAGTTTATGGATGGTGTTCCTCGACGCGGATGACCGCACCTTGCCGATGGCGTTTCCGATCGACGACCTGCCTGCGACGCTCGATACGCAGCTGCGCCGCAGCCTGGGAAACATCCTCAGAGAGGTGACCTCAACCAGCCCGGCGCGCTCAGCGGTCCTGCTGCTCTGTCGACCCGGCCCCGACGCCGTCACCGCGGCAGATCTCGGTTGGGCGGCAGGGCTCCGCGGCGAGCTTGGCCCCACGCTCTGCCGGTGGCCGCTTCAACTGGCGACCCCCTTCGGCCTCCACTCGTTGGAGGCGGAGGGGCTCAGCGCCGCGTCCTGACGAGCCCACAGGCAATCGGTTTCTTCCTGGGGCCGTCATGTCGGCAGTGTCAGCCGCGCGGTGCCAGCACCACGAGCGGGACGGTACGACCGAACTGCGACGCCCGCTCCTGATAGCGCTTCAGCGAATCACCCTTGGTCCCCAGGTAGTCAAAGAGTCGCTGATACTCGGCGCCCTCGGAAACATGAGCATTCACAGCGATTTTCCGCCGTTTGACGTGCACCCAGGCCGTCCCGTTCGCCCGCACGTTCCACACCCAGTCGGGATCCTTCGGGCCGCCGCCGTTGGAGCCCACGACGATGAAACGGTCACCGTCGCGGACGTATGGGAGGGCCCGTGGCCGTAGCTCACCGCTGCGCTTGCCGATGGTGGTCAGCAGCAGGGTCGGGCGGTACTTCACGCCGCCGGCTTTGGCGTACTGCCAGGTGATGAACGAGAACCCGGTGAAGCGTACGAGCGCACGGTCGAAAGTCCGCCCCCGGCTGCCCTTCAGGATGATCCAGCGGGTGTTGCCACGCGAGGAGTAGGAGATCGCCTCGTCGGCTTCGGAGTTCGCGGTCATGGGGTCCACATTGGCGTGGCCCCCGCC
>DATAVO010000172.1:0-3669 GCA_036267695.1 Frankiaceae bacterium | reverse complement strand
TCAGGTGCCTCGGCACGCAGCACACCGGCGGTGCAGTTCTCCCGTCCGCGGATCTTGAACGGGTCGAACTTGTAGTGGCTCATGGCGTTCTCATGCGTGACCTTGTTCAGCACTGACGCGTCGATCCCGTTGGACGTGAAGAGCGCGCTGAGCTCCTCCGGAGCGTGGGGCCAGTTGCTGTCCGAGTGCGGGAAATCTGACTCCCAGCACACGGTGTTGGGGTCGAACTCATCCAGCAGCTTGACCCCGATCCGGTCAGCGATGAAGCACGAGAGGAAGTGCTTGTTGAAGACGTCGGTCGGCCCGCTGTACCCCTTGGGGAACGACGCCTGCGTCCAGCCGCCGTGGCGGTTGAAGGTGTGCTCGGCGCGCCACAGGAAGTACGGGATCCAGCCGATGTCGCCCTCCGTCAACGAGAAGCGCAGCGTCGGGAAACGCTCCCACATGTCGGCCCAGATCAGCTCGACCATCGAGAAGGTCGACATGATCGGCGAGAGGTTCATCGCCACGCTCGCGGGAGCGTCGCTGCTGGTCATCGACGCCGACGACCGCGAAGCGCTGCCGACGTGCAGGCACAAGACCGTGCCCTCCTCGCAGGCGGCCTCATACAACGGATCCCAGTGCCGGGTGTGGATCGAGGGCATCGCGAGCGCTTCGGGATTCTCCGAGAACGTGACCGCATGGCAGCCCTTGGCGGCCAGCCGGCGCAGCTCCGCCGCAGCCAGCTGGACGTCGAACAGCGGCAGGATGCCGCACGGGATGAAACGGTCCGGGTAGGCGCCGCACCACTCGTCGACATGCCAGTCGTTGTAGGCCTGGATCATCACGAGGTTCAGATCGCGGTCCGGACCCTGGTTCAGCACCTGGCCGGAGAAGCCGGTGAAATTCGGGAAGTTCAGCCCGGCGAGCTGCCCGCCGGCGCTCATGTCGCGCACCCGCTCGTGGACGTTGTAGCAGCCCGGGCGCATCTGGTCATAGCGGGAGGCATCGATGTTGAAGTACTCGCGCGGCTTGCCGGCGACGGCGTTCAGGCCGAGATTGCGGCCGCGTACCGCGCCGTAATACCACTGCTGGACGCCGCCCTCCTCCTCGACGACATGCGGTGCCTGATCCAGCCACCGCGCCGGGACGTGGCGCGTGAACATGTCCTCGGGCTCGCAGATGTGGTCATCGACGCTGATGAGAATGAGATCCTCGGCCGGCACGGCACTCATGACGCCTCCTAAGGGCCTATATAGACATCGTGCACCCGCGCGGCCCTCGGTCGTTCACCAGGTCGCGGCGAGTCCTAGTTTGTATACATGATCAGGTAGTCAGCGATGGTTCGGCGGTGTTCCCGCGGCGAGCCGAGTCGGCTTTCGGCCGCCTTGATCGCCCGCGTGTAGTGATGCAGACCGGCCTCGTCGAGCAGCCCCCAACCGCCGCAGAGCTGATGTGCGCCGGCCGCAATCGCGAGGGCCGATTGGGTCGCCGTGACTTTGGCGGCTGCCATGGCCAGTGGGCTCGGGGATAGCGAGGCCTCGATCACGGCTTCGCGCGCCGCGACGAAGTCCAGGTACATGTCGGCGGCCCTTAGCTGCACGCTCTGCATGGCCGCCAGCGGCGCGCCGAACGCGTGCCGCGCCTTCACCCGCGCGGTCGTCAACGTCAGGAGGGCGGCGCCCATACCGACGAGCTCGGCGGATACGGCGAGCTGCCCGAGGTCTCCCGCCTCCACCGGCAGCGGGCAGCGGGCGTATCCGATCTCTTCCAGGGCGATGCGGACCACCTCGGGATCGCCGAGCCGCGGACCGAGCCGGCGCTGAAAGGCGTCCGAGATCGCCGTCCCCGCAAGAAGCACGCGTACTTCTTCGCGGATCGGATTGCCGTCGGCAAGCAGATCCAGAGCCGGCGTCATGGCTGCCGCCGCTCGGCGCGGATCCCAAGCGCGAGCGCAGCAATGCCGGCGCGGTGGACCTCGTTCGCGCCGACGCCGATGCTGCCGTCGAAGCGGAAGAGGTACTCGTAGCCGAACCGTCCGCCTGCGGGAACACCGTCGACGGCAGGACCGAACAACGTCCCGATGGCGGGCCCGGCGAGCTCGGTGCCGAACTGCGCGAGCCGCTGGGCGAGCTCGGTCAGCACCACCTTGCCGATGGACGCCGTCGTGCTGCTGCGCGTCCCGCTCAGCTCTTCCGCGACGAGCCTCATGGCGCTGCGCCGCCCGATCTGCAGCTCGACCCAGAGCTGCGCCAGCCGGTCAGCGACCAGCGGGTCGTCGATCAGCCGCCCACCGGACCCGCCCGCCCTGGCAAACGCGTGGATCTCGTCGAAGATCCGCTGGCACCAGCCGAGATTGAAGATACCGTTGCGCTCCTGCTCGACGGCGTAGGCGAGCTGCCGCCAGCCCCCGCCGGGCTCGCCGAGGAGCGAGCCTGGCGGGACGTCGACGTCGTCGAAGACGATCTCGAACAGGTCGTACCCGACCATCGTGCGCTGCGGGATCACGCTCACGCCGGGCGCGCGCATGTCGACCACGAACATGCTCGATCCCTTGCGCGCCGGGACGCTCGGGTCGGTGCGGGCGATGGTGAGGCACACGTCCGCCTTGTCGGCGCCGGTGAGCAACGTCTTGCGTCCGTTGAGTCGGTAGCGGCCGTCGGGTAGCGGTATCGCGGTGCTCGTCAGCGCGCCGAGGTCGTTGCCCGCCTCGGGCTCGGTGTAGGCGATACACATCTCGAGCTGACCGGAGATCATCAGCGGCAGCAGGGCTTCGTGGTGGTGCGCGTCGCCGAACGCGATCACGGGCGCACCGGCAAGCACGATCGCCGTGTCGATCAGCGGCGCATCGTGATAGGCCGCCTCATAGCCGAATGCGGCCGCAAAATCGGCGCCGCGGCCGCCGCCCCCGAATTCTTCCGGCACGCTGACCGCGAGCCACCCGCGCCGTCCCGCCTCCTTCTGCAATCCACGCTCGAATGATTCGGCGAGACCCGTGCGGTCGCGCGGATTGTCATGGCCCGCAGTGCTTTCCGGGGCCAGCTGCTGGGTCATCCAGGCGCACACCTCGACGCGGAACGCCTCGGCGTCCGGACCGAGGCCCGGGCCCTCATGCATCGGGTGTCAGGCTTGCTTGGTGCGCGGGAGCCCGAGCCGGTGCTGCGCGATGTGGTTGCGCTGGATCTCGGTCGTGCCGCCCTGGATGGTCGTGACGGCGGAATGGCGGACGGCGCGCTCGACCTCGCCGTGAGCCACGGGCGCCATGGCGCCCTGCGCATCGTGACGCAGCAATCCGGCGACCCCGGCGACCTCCTGGAACTCGTGCGCCGCGCGCTGGTAGGCCATCGTCGCAAAGTGTTTCGCGATGCTTCCAGCGGTGGCAGGCGACTGCCCGGAGGCGCCCAGCTCGGCCGTGCGCTGGGTCAGCAGGAAAGCGACTTCGGCGTCGATGCGGGCGCGCGCGATTGCTTCGAGGACCACCGGGTCGTCGGCCGGACGCGTCCCGTCGGGCCCAGGTGTAGCCGCCCAGCGCGCGGTGTTCTCCACCAGTGGCTCGATCATCGCGGTGCCGCCCATGACCCCGCGCTCGACCGACAGGGCGGCCGCCATGACCCGGCCGCCCTCGTTGATCTCGCCGAGGCGGCAGTAGTCCGGTATCTCCACGTCGTCATAGAAGACGACGTTGGTGCG
>DATAVO010000171.1:0-10331 GCA_036267695.1 Frankiaceae bacterium | reverse complement strand
CGGATCGTGCTGTCGAACAGCGGGTCGTACGCGGGAAGGATGGCGCCGCCGGGGATGCCGAAGATGACCTCTACGCCGGCAGCCTCCAGCGAGCGGACGAGCGACTGCGCGCCGGTGATGGTCGCCGGATTCGGCTGTGTCATGGCTGCTCCCTCAGCGGGGGGTTCTATGGACAAACAGTTTTATGGACAAACAAAAGCCCCCCGTGCCGAAGGCACTGGAGGGCGGCGCACGCAGCGAATGGCTACGGGCGCAAGCAGGCTACAAGTCGCAGGTTCTGCACGTCTTCACTGTGGCTGACGATCCGCGCTTCGTCAAATGGGCCTCAGTCAGTGTTGGTGGGCCCGCCCTTTGGTACGCGACACGCTGTGGTCAGCGAACGAAAGGGCGAGCTAGTCGGGTAACCCGAGGGCGCTGAGAACCTGACCGAGCACATATTGAGGACGCCGAAACGCATCCTTCGCCGTGACTTGACGGACGTCCCAGCCCATCCCTCGCAAGGCATTGTGCTTGTCACGGTCGCGGTAGAGCGCCCCGCCGATGCGCCATGTCCAGGCGTGCGATTGGGTGCCCGCTTCCGTCGAGCACGAGCAGCTGCAACTCCTCGGGCGGCAGGCCGGCGTCCGCCAGCACCAGGCGCACGCGCGTCTCGGAGGGGGACTCAGCACGGCGGTCGACGAGCCGGAGCCACCCCACGGCAAAGGAGCACCTGGACGCGCGTAGCTGCTGAGTCAGGGCCGGCAAATCTTCGGCACCGAGTCGTCCACGGTTGATCGCACTGTCAACGACAGACACAATCGACTCTCGATCGGCCTCGGCAGCGCAGTCCGCGAGCGTACGGACCACTGACGTCACTCGGAGTCCATCCATCTCCACCACGCTGCCCGCCGGAATGTCGCGGAAGTGCAAACGTGCTCCGCGACGCTGCCGGCGCGTTGACCGACCGGGAAGTGTCAGGTCGACTGGACGCTCCGGAGACCAGAGCCCAGACTCCGCAGGCCATGGAGATGGGCGGCCGTCGGATGGCTGAGGACTGCTGCCGGAACGACGAGTTGAGCACCTCTGCAAGCTGTCCTCAACGGATTTCGGATCGCAGGGACGGGAAGGGCACCGCGCATCACCGACTGCGCAGCAGCCATCCGCAGCCGCTCGATTTCCCGGCGAGACAAGCCAAGTTGGAGAGCTTCACGAACCAACACGACGTCGTCGGCCTCGGCGGCACGCCTGAGCACGACGTGAAAGGGATCGTCCATCTCCCGAACTTGGCCGATGCCAGCTCGCCGATGAGCGTTGTTGATCAAGCTGTGGATCGAGCGAGCTTGTCCTCGCTCGCCCTTTAGTCCGTGCGCAACGGCGTGTCGGGTGCGAAAGGGCGAGTCAGGCCGGCCCGAGGGCGGAGAGGAAGTTGGCGGCGATGGGGGCGGCTACGGAGGCACCGAAGCCGCCTCCCTCGACGATGACCGCGAAGGCGACGGTGCCGCGCCAGCCGATGAACCAGGCGTGGGTCGGCGGGTTCTTGCCGCTGCCGTACTCGGCGGTGCCGGTCTTGCCGTAGACGATGCCGGGGAACTGCAAGACGTCAGCGGTGCCCGAAGTGACGACTGCCCGCATCATCTGCTTCAGCGCCAGGTCGACCAGCGGCGGGATCGGGTGCACCTCCGTCGATTTGCCGGCCACGAACGGCTTGCGCCACACCCCACCTGCGACGGCCGCGGCGACGGTCGCCATCTGCAACGGGCTCGTCTGCACCTGACCCTGCCCAAAGGCGGCGGCAGCGGCGACGACATTGTTCAGCGGGACCGGATACGAGCCGCCGTAGCTCTGGATCGGCAGCGGCTGCGTCTCATCGAAGCCGTAGAGCAACGCGGCGCGCTTCATGTCGGCCTCGGTCATCGACTCGCGCAGGTTCACGAAGGCGGTGTTGCAACTGACCGCAAACGCCTTGATGAGGTCGAGCTCGCCGAAGGACTCGTTGGAGGCGTTCTTGAAGACGTTGCCCTCCACCGACACCGTCGGTGGGCAGTTGAGCGGCGTGGTCTCGGTGCGCCCGGCCAGGAGGGCGGCCGTCGTCGTCACGACCTTGAACGTCGAGCCCGGCGGGTACTGGCCGCGGATCGCCCGGGCGAAGCCGCCGAGCGGATGGTCAACGGTGGCGAGCACTCCACCGGTATTGGTGTCGATGGCGACGATCGCCGCCGGCAAGCCGACCGGTGCAAGCGCCGACTCCCCGGCCCGCTGCACGCGAAGGTCGATCGTCGTCGTGACGTTGTGGCCGGCCACAGCCGGGTAAGTCTTCAATGTTTGCAGGCGAATCGCGCCTTGCATGAGCACGATCGCGCCGCCGGGATCGCCCGCCAGCGCGGTGTTGTAGACGCGTTCGATGCCGGTCTGGCCCGCGATGTCACCCGCGGAAAATCCCGGGCCTGCAGCCTTCGCCTGCGCTACGCTCAGCGGCCCGACGGTGCCCAGCAGGTTCGCATCCAGATCGCCGTCGGCACCCCGCAGCGGCAGGCCTTCGGCGTCGAGCAACTGGCCCCGCGTCGCCGATACGTGCGTGCGCTCGAAGACGCGAGTGGCCGTCAGTTGCGGCTGGATGGCCGCCGGCGTGAATTGCACGCGCCAGACGTCCTGCTTCGCGCTGTCCTGCGTCTTGACCAGCGTGAGCGAGCCCGAGTAGCTCCACGCTCCCAGGCCACTGAGGGTGAGGCGAGCGGTGTACGGCGCGGTAGCGCGGTCACCGGTCTTGTCGCGGGTCAGCAGCCCCGGCGTGTAGGTCGCGGCCGTGACGACCAGGTTGCGCCGCAGCGGACCGTCGACGGCGGCGATGGCGGCTGCAGGCACGTTGGCGTGCGCTGCCATCCCGGCATAGTTCGCCCGGGACCACGACGCGAGATACGCCGACAGCGCCGTCTGCGCTTCCTGCTGCCGGTGGTCCGCCTTGTGGTGGCGGGTCAGCACGAAGACGCCGGCGCCGGCCACGATGAGGATCGGGATGAGCGCGAGGATGGTGATGCGTACCCAGTGGCTCTTCTCGCGCTCGACGAGGTCAGTGCGGCTGTCGGTGTCGCTCACCGCGAGTCCTCAGCCGGGTTGCAAGGGCTGAAACAGCTCATCAGTCGCAAACCGCGCCCTCGGCGGCGGACCCGACGAGCCTGGCGTATTTGGCGAGCACGCCGCTGGTGTAACGCGGCGCAAGCGGCTTCCAGGCGGCGCGGCGACGCTCCAGTTCGTCAGCGCCGACATGCAGATCGAGTGTGCGGTTGGGCACATCGAGGGTGATGCGATCGCCATCGGCGACGAGCGCGATCGGCCCGCAGTCGGCCGACTCGGGCGCCACATGCCCGACGCACAACCCGAAGGTGGCCCCTGAGAAGCGGCCGTCGGTGAGCAGCGCCACGTCGTGGCCGAGACCGGCACCCTTGATCGCTGCAGTCACCGCGAGCATCTCGCGCATCCCCGGCCCGCCCTTCGGACCCTCCCAGCGGATGACGACGATGTCGCCGGCGCAAATCCGTCCCTCGGTGACCGCCTCCATGGCGAGCGCTTCGCCGTCGAAGACGCGCGCAGTGCCTTCGAAGACCAGTTGATCCATGCCCGCGCTCTTGACGACCGCGCCGTCGGGCGCGAGCGACCCGCGCAGGATCGCGATGCCGCCGGTGGAATGCAGCGGGCGCTCCAGCGGCGCAAGCACGGTGCCGTCGAGGTCGGGCGGCGCCAGGTCGGACAGTTCCTCGCCGAGGGTGCGGCCCGTCACGGTGAGGGCGTCGCCGTGCAGCAGGCCGGCCTCGAGCAACGCGCGCATCACGACCGGCACGCCGCCGATGCGGTCGAGGTCGGTCATGACATACGTGCCGAACGGGCGAACGTCAGCAATGTGCGGCACCCGGCGACCGATCCGGTCGAAGTCATCAAGGGAGAGCGGGACGCGGGCCTCGTGCGCGATCGCCAGCAGATGCAGGACGGCATTGGTCGAGCCCCCGAGCGCCATCACGACCGCGATCGCATTCTCGAAGGCGTCGAAGGTGAGGATCTGACGGGCCGTGATCCCCTTCTCCAGCAGGCGAACGACGGCCTCGCCGCTCGCCCTGGCGTACGCGTCACGACGGCTGTCGACGGCCGGCGCGGACGCGGAACCGATGAGGGACATCCCGAGCGCTTCAGCTGCCGAGGCCATGGTGTTCGCCGTGTACATGCCGCCGCACGAGCCCTGGCTCGGGCAGGCCGACTTCTCGACCGCCTTGAGCTGAGCGTCGTCGATCTTCCCGCTGGAGCGGGCCCCGACGGCCTCGAAGACGTCCTGGATCGTGGAGAGCCGGCCGTCGGGCATCCGGCCGGGAAGGATCGAGCCGCCGTAGAGAAAGACCGAAGCGAGGTCGAGCCGGGCCGCCGCCATCAGCATGCCCGGCAGGCTCTTGTCGCAGCCGGCCAGCAAGACGCTTCCGTCGAGGCGCTCGGCGTGCATCATCAGCTCGACCGAATCAGCGATCACCTCGCGGGAGACGAGCGAGGCACGCATGCCCTCGTGTCCCATGGAAATGCCGTCGGACACGGCGATCGTGCCGAACTCCAACGGGTAGCCGCCTGCGGCGAAGACTCCCTCCTTCGCCGCACCGGCAAGGCGCTGCAACGGCATGTTGCAGGGCGTGACCTCGTTCCACGAGGACGCAACGCCGATCTGGAACTTGTCCCAGTCATCGTCTGTGAGGCCGACGGCTCGAAGCATGGCCCGGGCAGGTGCCCGCTCGAAGCCTTCGGTCACCTCGAACGAGCGAGGCTTGCGGGGGTGCGAGTCTGACGCCACGACCGCACCCTACGTGCGGCCCTCGGGGCAGCGACAGTGTGACTAGCCGACAGCGACGACCAGTTTTCGAGCGGGTTCAGCCGACGCTCAGCCGGCTCCGAGGCGCTCCAAAAGCGCCGCTCGCACCTTCGCCGCGTCGGCCGAACCCTTCATCGCTTTCATGACCGCGCCGACCAGCGGACCCACTGCGGCCGCCTTGCCGTCGCGCACCTTCTGGGCGATCTCGGGGGCATCCGCGATCGCCGCATCGCAGGCTGCGGCCAGCGCGTCGGCATCTTCGACGACAGCGAGGCCACGGGCCTCCATCACCTGATCCGGCGAACCTTCACCGTCGAGCACTCCGGCCAGCACCTGGCGGGCCAGCGCGTTGGTCAGCGTGCCGGCGGAGACGAGTTCGATCACCCGCGCCACGTCGACGCCGGTCAACGGCAGCCGCCCCGGTTCAACCCCACGCTCGGAGGCGCTGCGGGCGATCTCGTTCAGCCACCAGGCCCGCGCCGAATCCGGTTCCCCACCAGCCGCGATCGTGTCTTCGACCAGGTCGAGCACCCCGGCGCCCATCATTTGCTCCAGCTCGAGCGGGCTGAAGCCGAAATGCTGGCACAGCCGCGCCCGGCGGGCAGCCGGGAGCTCGGGCAGCGCGTCGCGAATCTCGTCGATGTAGGACTTCTCCAACGCGACCGGGAGCAGATCCGGCTCCGGGAAGTAGCGATAGTCGGTCGCCTCTTCCTTGGTGCGTCCGGCTTGGGTGATGCCCCGCGCCTCGTCGAAGTGACGGGTCTCCTGCACGATGCGCTCACCGGCATCGAGGCGCCCCGCCTGGCGGCCGATCTCATGCAGGATCGCCCGCTCGACGGAGCGAATCGAGTTCAGGTTTTTGGTTTCGGTACGCGTGCCGAATGCCTCGGTGCCGCGCACTCGCAGCGAGACGTTGGCGTCGCAACGCAGCTGGCCCTGCTCCATCCGGACCTCGGAAACTCCCAGCGCCCGCAGCAGTTCTCGCAATTCGGTGACATACGCGGCGGCCACCTCGGCGGAGCGGATGTCGGGTTCGGTGACGATCTCGACGAGCGGGACCCCGGCCCGGTTGTAGTCCAGCAGCGAGTGTGTCGCGCCGTGGATGCGCCCGTCGCCGCCGCCGACGTGCAGCGACTTGCCGGTGTCCTCTTCCATGTGGACACGGGTGATCCCGACGCGATGCTTCTCGCCGTTCACCTCGACGTCCAGGTAGCCGCCAACGCACAATGGCTCGTCGTACTGGCTGATCTGGAAGTCCTTCGGCATGTCGGGATAGAAGTAGTTCTTACGGGCGAAGCGGCACCAGGGTGCGATCTCGCAGTTGAGCGCGAGGCCGATGCGCACCGTCAGCGCGATGGCTGTCTCGTTGACCACCGGCAACGCGCCGGGCAGCCCGAGGCAGACCGGGCAGACCTGGGTGTTGGGCTCGGCGCCGAAGGCCGTCGGGCAGGCGCAGAACATCTTGGAGACGGTGCCGAGTTCGACGTGGGTCTCCAGACCGATGACGGCCTCGTAATCGGTGCCGAGCGCGGTGACGGTCATCGGGCACCCACCGATCCGTTCAGGTAGGGGCTGAGCAACGGTCTTCCACGGCGGGTGTCGAGCTCGGCTTCCAGTGCACCGGCCACCCGGTACATCCGCTCGTCAGCCAGCGCCGGAGCCATGATCTGCAAGCCGACCGGCAGGCCTTCGGCTAGCCCGCACGGCATCGAGAGCGCGGGGACGCCGGCCAGGTTGGCGGGCACCGTCGCGAGGTCGGTGGCGTACATGGCGGTCGGATTGTCGACGCGCTCGCCGAGCGGGAAGGCGACCGTCGGGGTTGTCGGCGAGAGGAGGACGTCAACCTGCTCGAAGGCCGCCTCGAAATCGCGGCTGATGAGCGTGCGGACCTTCTGCGCCTGCGCGTAATACGCGTCGTAATAGCCGCTGGAAAGCGCGTACGTGCCGATCATGATGCGGCGCTTGACCTCGGCGCCGAAGCCCGCATCACGAGTGGTGCTCATGACCTGCTCGACGCCGTCGTCGTCAGCGCCGATACGCAACCCGTAGCGCATCCCGTCGAAGCGCGCCAGGTTGGACGAGCATTCGCTCGGGGCGATCAGGTAGTACGCCGGCAACGCGAAGGCGAAGGACCGGCAGGACACCTCGGTGACGACCGCGCCGAGCTCCTCGAGCACCGCGACGGATTCGCGGAAGCGCGCCTCGACCGCGGGCTCGTACCCGTCGCCGCCCAGCTCGCGGACGACGCCGATGCGCACGCCGGTGACATCGCGACGCGACGCGGCTTCCACGACGGGTGCGCTGAAACCGGCGATGCTCGTGGAATCCATCCGGTCGTAGCCGGCGATGGCCTCGTGCAGCAATGCCGCGTCGAGCACGGTGCGGGCGAACGGGCCGCCCTGATCCAGGCTCGAGGAGAACGCGACCAGCCCGTAACGGCTGACCCCGCCATAGGTCGGCTTCACGCCGACGATCCCGCAGACCGCTGCCGGCTGGCGGATCGAGCCGCCCGTGTCGGTGCCGACTGCCAGCGGCGCCTGGCCGGCGGCGACCGCCGCAGCGCTGCCGCCCGACGATCCGCCCGGGATCCGGCTGGTGTCCCAGGGGTTACGCGTGGGCCCGTACGCCGAATTCTCGGTCGAGCTGCCCATCGCGAACTCGTCCATGTTGGTCTTTCCGAGCACGACGACCCCGGCGGCCTTCAGCCGGTCGACGACCGTCGCGTTGTACGGCGGCCGCCAGCCTTCGAGGATCTTCGAACCACAGGTGGTCGGGACTCCCCGGGTAGCGAAAACATCCTTCAGCGCAAGGGGAACTCCGGCCAGCGGGCCGAGCGGCTCACCCCGCCCACGGGCGGCGTCGATCTCCGCCGCCGCGGCCAGCGCAGGCTCCGCGGAGACATGCAGGAAGGAATGCAGCTCCCCATCGGTGGCAGCGATCTGGTCAAGATGCGCCTGGGTGACCTCGACAGCGCTCAGCTCGCCGGAGGCGATGCGGGACGCGAGATCGGCTGCGGTAGCACCGACGATCACGGACTCGCTCATCCCTCCTCCTCGAGGATGCGGGGCACCCGGAAGCGGCCGCCTTCGGCTTCCGGTGCCGCGGCGAGAACCTCATCGCGCGGCAGGCAGGGCCCGACCTCATCGGGGCGGAAACCGTTGGTCATCGCAACGGCGTGGCTCGTCGGCGGCACCTTGGCCATCTCCTCGGGCGTGCCGGCCTCGGCTACTCGCGCGACGCTCGCCAAGATCACGTCGAGCTGAGGCGCCAGGTGATCGAGCTCATCGTCCGACAGGGCGAGCCGGGACAGTCGCGCCAGGTGGGCGACCTCCTGGCGGGTGAGGCTCATGTCCTGATCTTACTGAGCGCTAACCCGACCCCATCGATTCCGGTGATCCACCGATCCCGGCCGTTGACATCGACGCGTCGCTCTCGCGCCCGTTGTTGAGGTGGATCACCGGCGAGGAGACATCGACCGTGGTGACCGGGGTTCGGCGGTCGGCCTTGACCCGGTACATGGCGACGTCGGCTGCGTGCAGGAGCGCGTCGACGTCGCCGCCCGACGGCGGTGCGACAGCCGTACCCACGCTCGCGCCGACGGTCACCGCGAGATCGCCGAGCTGGTAGGGCTCACGCAGGGCCAGCCGGATACGCGCCGCCACCTGATCGGCCACGGCCTCCGGAGACACCGCTTCCAGGGACACCGGCTCCGCGGACGCGGCCTCCAGGGACGCGGTTTCCGGCGCGTCGAGATCGATCGACGAGATGTTCGCCGCGTCGGCCGGTACCTCTGCGGACAGGTCACACAGCAGCACGGCGAACTCGTCACCGCCGAACCTGGCGACGACATCTCCGGGGCGCACAGCACCGGCGAGCCGCGCCCCGACGAGGCGGAGCAGCTCATCGCCGGCCAGGTGGCCGTGGGTGTCGTTGACGGCCTTGAAGTCGTCGAGATCGACCATCAGCAACGCGACCGGAGGAAACTCCCCGCCGACAGACGCGAGCGCCGGCCGCGCGCGCTCCAGCAGCTGGGTGCGATTGGCGAGGCCGGTCAGCGGGTCGTGCAAGGCCTGGCGCTCGCGCTCCTGAGCCAAGGCCGCGGCCTGGCCGACGGCGTACAGCGGCACGAGCAGGAGCGGCAGGAAGCCGCTGCTGCGCTCCGCAACGACCACGAGCAGCGGTGACAGGCAGAGCAGCGCCGCCGTGCTGACGATCCGGTAGCCGGGCGCGTCGAGCAGGACGCTCTTCCAGCTGACCCGCTGATGGCGCGCCACCGCGCCGGCGACAAGCAGATCGTTGACGAGGAAGAACGCCACCGCTGCTGCCGCGATCGCGGGCAGGTCGTGCGCGCCGATGCTCTCGGACTGATGGTCACTGAGGTCAACCGAGCTGGCGATCAGTACCAGCGAGGCGGCGGCATAGGCCAGCGCGTACTGAGCGATGTTGAACGCGGTCCGCCACGGTTTTCGCCCGCGTACCGCATCGGCGATGGCGATGGCGACCACCATCGCCAGCAGGGCGAGGGGCAGCCCCCAATGCAGGAGCAGCGCGAAGACGAACGCCTCCGACGTGGTGAGCCCGGCCGGATCGCGCTTGTCGGACTTCACCAGCGGCCGCAGCTCGGCGACCAGCAGCAGGGTCACCACCGCGAGGTAAGGGCCGTCCCAGCGCTGATGGTGACGGATGGCGCTGAACAGCTCGGCGACGAGCACCATCGCACCAGCCCCGCAGACCAGCGCAAGGTAACGCCAGAACGACGCGGAATCGCTGACGGGGGCGAGCTCGCGAGGGTCCGACGCCCGGCTGCGCCGCCCGCGATGGATGCCGCCGGCGCGCCAGCTGCGGCCACCCGGGGAGCGAGAACGATGGCGTCCGGACGGCCCGGCCGGATCGAGGGCGGCGTCGATCACCGGCTCCGGGGCGACACCTGCCCGCCTCATCGTCTCGACCGCCTTGCCGTCGTCCTGCCCTCAGGCTTGCCGTCGTCCTTGCCGTCGTCAATCACTCGGTGTCAGCCGGCTCCGCCGATAATGTCACGGTCGGTCTCGGTGGACGGCGAATCCCCAGTCACGGCCACACGGGCCCGTGCCGCCTCCGCTCCGTCGTCGAGCAAGGCCTGCAGACCCGCCTCATCGAGCAGCGGCACGCCGAGCGCCAGCGCCTTGTCGTACTTGCTGCGCCCGGGATCCTCGCCGGCGATCACGAAGTCCGTCTTCTTGCTGACCGACCCGGTGACCTTCCCGCCGCGCTCCTGAACCGCTTCGGTCGCGCTATCGCGGCTGAACGTGCTGAGGGTGCCGGTGATGACGACGCTGATCCCCTCGAGCGGACGGTCGCCGTCCTCCTCCGCACCGACATCGGTCGTGTTGATGCCGCCCTCGCGCAGCTTGCGGACGATCTCCTGGTGCACCGGATCGGCGAACCAGCCGGCGATCACGGCGGCCGTCTTCGGCCCGATGCCTTCGACCTCCTGGATGCGCTCGACGTCTGCGACCTCGAGCGCATCGAGGGT
>DATAVO010000170.1:0-25831 GCA_036267695.1 Frankiaceae bacterium | reverse complement strand
CACCGCTGGCGGAATGGCCCGGTGGACGGCCCACCGCCCAGTGGCCCCGGCTCGCCGCCGAACGCTCTGATGACCTGACGGCGGACAGGCGCTAGAGCGATCTGCGGCGCAGCAGATCACCGACGGCATCGACAAAAGCCCGTACGTCCAGCGGCAGCTGGGCGACCTGATGGGCACCCGCGGCACGCAGCCGCAGATGCACTCTCGGGTCGGAGTCCTCCGAGAGCACGATCTTCGGCAGCAGCGCAGAAAGCGGGTCGCTGCCGAGCCGGTGCAGCAACTCGGTGCCGACGGCGTCGGGCAGATCGGCGTCGAGCACGATCACGGCGGGCTGCTTGCGGTGCACCGCGTCGAGTGCGTGTGCGGCGCGCGACACCGAGACGACCTCGGCCGAGAGCCGGCTGCGTAACGCCTGGGCCACGAGCGCCTGCGCCGCCGGGTCGGCGCCGATGTGCAGAACCACTGCGGATGCCGGCGAATCCGGCGACGCCTCCGCCGAAAGCTCGGCGAGACCTCCCGAGGCGACCGCTTCCAGCTCGAGGGTGAACGTCGAGCCGGCGCCGAGTCGGCTGGAGGCCGACAGCGAGCCGCCCATGGCGGTCGTGAGCGCGAGGGAGAGCGCCAGGCCGAGTCCCGTCCCCTCGACGCCGGTGCGCTCGGCACCGAGCCGCTCGAAAGGCCGGAAGAGCCGATCCAGCTGCTCGGGCTCGATGCCGGGCCCGTCGTCGGCGACCTCGATCAGGAGCCGGTCGTTTTCTTTGGCAATGACGCCGACGCGAAGGGTGCCGCCCTCGCGCCCGTACTTGACGGCATTGCCGATCAGGTTGAGCAGCACCTGCCAGAGCCGGCGGCGGTCGAGCAGCGCGACGACGTCATCGGCGGGCTGGACGTAACGCCGGATGCCGCGCTTGTCGGCGAGCGGCTGGATGAGGTCGACCACGCCGCGTACGACCTCGAGCACCCGCACGGGCCCGACGTCGAGGTCGACGCCACCGGTGCGGACGCGGGCGAGATCCAGGACGTCGTCGAGCAACGCCTGCATGTGCCGGCCGGCGGTGAGGATCCGCTCGATGCCGTCGCGCTGATCGCGTTCGAGCTCTTCGAGTTCGAGCAACTGCGCGAAACCGAGTACGGCATTGAGCGGGGTGCGCAATTCATGTCCGAGGCGGGCGACGAACTCGTCGCGGTAGGCCAGTTCGCGCTCGGCATGCTCGCGCCGCCTGGCCTCACCGAGCGTGCGGAAAATCGCGAAATAGCCGCTCGGGGTTCCGCTCGGAGCGTCACCGACGCGGTTGTCGACGGCGATCGTGCCCATGAAGACCTCGCCGTGTCCGGCGGCGTCGATCAGCTTCACCCGGCCCCGCCAATGGCCCTGTTTGGCGATCGCCGTGGGCACCGAACCGGGCAGGCCTTCGGCAAGTCGTGGGGCAACCTGGGACATGAAGTCTCGCCAGGGCGCACCGAGGGTCAGGCGATCGCCGAGCAACTCCGTCGCCATCAGGTTGGCGTACGTCAAATGTCCCGTTGCGTCGAAGCGCAGCGCGATGTCTCCGAGTAAATCGAACAGGTCCCCCGACACAGCTCGAATATTAGCGGGGGAGCGTTTCAAGGAAATCGTCGATCTGCGAGCAGACAAACGCGATGTCGTCATCACTCAGAGAGTGACTGCATGAAAGCAGAACGCCATATTGCATCACCGCGTCGGCGTTGGGCAGCCCTGCTTCGGGCTGACGGAATTCGACGCCCTTCATCATCGGCTGGCGCGCGGCGTTGCCGGTCCAGACGGTGCGGGTGTCGATGCCCCGTTCGGACAGCCCGGCTTGCAGGTCCGCCCTGGAGAAGCCGGCGTCCGGACGCACCTGGAAGCAGTAGCTCAGCCATGCCGTCTCGAGCTCATCGGTCTGGCGCGGCGCCACGAAGTAGCGATCGCGCGAGGCGAGAAACGTCGAATAGAGGCCGAAGTTGCGCTGGCGGCGGGCGTGATTGATGGGCAGCTTGCGCAGCTGCGCGCCGAGAAAAGCGGCGGAGATCTCCGATGGCAGGAAATTCCAGCCGAGCTCGTCGAAAATGAACATGTTGTCGTAATGCATGCCGTCGACGTCGGTCCAGAAATTGTGGTCATCGGCCTTGCTCCCGTAGAGCTGGACCTCCGAGCGCCGGCCCCATCCGCGCAGCGTGACGCAGCGATCCCAGAGCGCGTCGTCGTCGAGGCACACCATCCCGCCGGAACCGCCTCCGGTGACGATGTGCGAGGGGGAGAAGCTCGTGACGGTGATGTCCGCCCGGGCGGCGGTGGGCGTGCCGCGAAGGCTCGCGCCGAGCGCGTCGCAGGAGTCCTCGATGACGGTGAGCCCGTGGCGATCGGCGACGCCGCGGATCACGTCCCAGTCGGGGGCATTGCCGGCCAGGTTGGGGATGAGGATCGCCCGGGTCTGCGGGCCGACCTCCGCCTCGATCGCCTTGGCGTCGACGTTGAACGTGTCGGGCTCGACGTCGACGAACACCGGCACCAGCCCGGCGCGCACCAGAGCCGAAATGTCGGTGGAGAACGTTAGCGGTGAGGTGATGACCTCGCTGCCGCGCGGCAGGTCCAGCAGTTCGACGGCCAGGAAGAGCGCCGCGGAGCCGGAATCGACCATGACGCCGTGGCGCTTGCCGGTCAGTTCGGCGACCGTCTTCTCGGCGTGCGCCACGTGCTGGCCGATCCGGATTCCGTTCGGTCCGGCCGCCAGCACGCTCATCACCGAGTCGATCTCGTCCTGGTCGAAGACCGCGGTCGCGTAGAGAATTCGCTCTTTTTTCGCACTGCTCTGGCTCACGCCTGGGTCCTTCCCGACACTGACACTTGGCGGACTCTTGGCGGTGAGTGTGGACCTTCGGGTGAGTCCGGACGCACCCGGGGGCTGTCCGGAGCAAACTATGGGCATGGCGACAGGGACCGGACCCCCTCAGAAGCACGCCGCGGCGGACGGCCGCGCGCGTTGGCAGCGCAGATACGACGCGACGCGCGTGCGCGACGCCGACTTCACCACGCTCTCGGGCGAGGACGTCGACCCGGTCTATGGCCCACCAGCTGACGCGCCGCTCCCGCCGGGCTTCGAGCGGATCGGCTGGCCCGGCGAGTTCCCGTTCACGCGTGGGCTGTACGCGAGCGGCTACCGCGGCCGCGCCTGGACCATCCGGCAATTCGCCGGCTACGGCAACGCGCGCCAGACCAACGAGCGCTACCAGATGATCCTGCGCGAGGGCGGCGGCGGGCTGTCGGTCGCGTTCGACATGCCCACGTTGATGGGCCGCGATTCCGACGACGCTCGTGCGCTCGGCGAGGTCGGGCACTGCGGGGTGGCGATCGACAGCGCCGCGGACATGGACGTGCTGTTCGATTCGATTCCGCTCGGTGACGTCACGACCTCGATGACGATCAGCGGTCCGGCCGTGCCGATCTTCTGCATGTATCTCGTTGCCGCCGAACGCCAAGGCGTCGATCCCGGAGCGCTGAACGGCACCCTGCAGACCGACATCTTCAAGGAGTACATCGCCCAGAAGGAATGGCTCTTCCCGCCTGAGCCGCACCTTCGTCTCATCGGCGATCTCATGGAGTACTGCGCCGAGAAAGTCCCGGCGTACAAGCCACTTTCGGTCTCCGGCTACCACATTCGCGAGGCCGGTTCGACGGCGGCGCAGGAGCTCGCGTTCACCCTCGCCGACGGCTTCGGCTACGTCGAACTCGGGCTTTCGCGCGGGCTCGACATCGACGTCTTCGCGCCCGGGCTGTCCTTCTTCTTCGACGCTCACATCGATTTCTTCGAGGAGATCGCGAAGTTTCGCGCGGCCCGCCGGATCTGGGCGCGCTGGCTGCGTGACGTCTACGGCGCGCGAACGGACAAGGCGCAGTGGATGCGCTTCCACACCCAGACAGCGGGCGTCTCGCTCACCGCGCAGCAGCCTGACAACAACATCGTCCGCACCTCGATCGAGGCGCTCGCCGCGGTGCTCGGCGGGACCAATTCGCTGCACACGAACGCGCTCGATGAGGTGCTCGCGCTGCCGAGCGAGCGGGCGGCGCAGATCGCGCTGCGTACGCAACAGGTGATCGCGCAGGAGTCGGGCGTCGCCAATGTGGCGGATCCGCTCGGGGGCTCCTGGTACGTCGAGGCGCTGACCGACGCGCTCGAGCGGCAGGCCGAGGCGATCTTCGAGCAGATCCGCGGCTTCGGCGACGGGACCGCCGGGAACGGCATGACGAGCGGGATCCTGCGCGGTATCGAGACGGGCTGGTTCACGTCAGAGATCGCCGAAGCCGCCTTCCAGTACCAGACCGCCGTCGAGAAGGGCGAGAAGAAGATCGTCGGCGTCAACATCCTCCCGAGCGAGGACGACCACCCGTTGGAAGTCCTGCGGGTTTCGGGCGACATCGAACGCGACCAGCGCGCCGAACTGGCGGTGCGCCGACAAGGCAGGGACGACGCCACTGTCCAGGCGACGCTCACCGCGCTACGCGACGCCGCCCTCAGCAGTGCCAACCTCGTACCGTCGATGCTCGAAGCCGCCCGCGCGGAGGCCACGCTCGGGGAGATCTGCGGCGTGCTGCGCGACATCTGGGGCGGCTATGTCGAGCCGCCGACCTTCTAGCAGCGGCCTGACCAGCGCAGGGAACACACCTCCCCTGCTGTGCGGTTGGATACACACGTGCGCCAATTCGATCCGACCAGCATCAACCTGCCCGGGGCCGTAGACCTCTCGGCCCGCACGCCACCGCCTGCCTCGCCTTCCGGCGGCGGCGGGGTGAACGTCATCGACGTCACCGAAGCGACCTTCCAGACGGAGGTCGTCGATCGCAGCCGCAGCGTCCCGGTGGTCCTCGACTTCTGGGCCTCGTGGTGTGGCCCCTGCAAGCAGCTCTCACCGATCCTGGAGAAGCTCGCGGGCGAGGGAGACGGCAGCTGGGTGCTCGCCAAGATCGACGTCGACGCCAACCCGCGCCTCGCACAAGCCGCCGCCGTGCAGGGCATTCCGGCGGTCAAGGCCGTGGTCGACGGGCAGCTGGTCGCCGAGTTCACCGGCGCGCTGCCCGAGGGGCAGGTCCGCGGCTGGATCAACCAGATCGTCACGCTCGCCAGCGGCGGCGCGCCGGAGGGTGGTCCCGAGGGAGAGCCGGGACCGGACGGGGCGCCCGAAATGCCCATGGGACCGCC
This sequence comes from Frankiaceae bacterium, assembly GCA_036267695.1. Taxonomy (GTDB): domain Bacteria; phylum Actinomycetota; class Actinomycetes; order Frankiales; family Frankiaceae; genus DATAZK01. The sequence goes on along the minus strand of DATAVO010000170.1, from coordinate 20,636 downwards.
GCTTGATCCCGCGATCGAAGCCGCCTACCAGGCACTCGAAACCGGTGACCTCGAAGGCGCGGCAACCCAGTTCCAGGCCCGGCTGAACGAGGCTCCTGACGATCAGGAGGCCAAGAGCGGGCTGGCGCAGGTCGGCCTCGCGCGCCGGCTCACGTCCGTTGATCAGGCGGATCTGCAGCGCCGTGTCCAGGAAGGCGACACCGGTCGCGAGACGCGCCTGCAGGTCGCCGATCTGCTGGTCGCGAGCGGCGACGTCGACAACGGGCTCGCCGGCCTCATCGATCTGGTCCGGACCAGCAGCGGCGACGAGCGCGAAGAGGTGCGCCAGCGGTTATTGGAGCTGTTCGACGTGCTCGGCGAGCACCCCTCGGTCGCTCCCGCCCGGCGCGCCCTGGCCAACGCGCTGTTCTGACAAACTCGCTCAGGCGAGGATGCGCACCGGGGTCCCGAGCTTGAGGTCGAAGCGGTTGTGCAGGTCGGTGATGTCCGCGTCGTTGAGCCGGATGCAGCCGTGGCTCGCGTCGTGGCCGACGACCTGCGGCTGATCCGTGCCGTGGATGCCGATGACGCCGTTGCCGCCGTCGAAATTGGTCAGCACCGACGAGTAGCCCGACAGGCCATACGCGTAGGGACCGTAGGCACCGGCCGGGTTCGGGGGCTGGAGCAGCACCTTGAGGAAGTAGACACCGCCGGGTGTGGGGGTATCCGCTGTCCCCACGGCGATGGGGTACGTCTTCTGCAGCACGTTCTGGCGGTAGACCCGCAGCTGATGCTCCGCGCGCAGCACGTCGACCCGGTAGTCGTTCGCGTGCTGGGTGACCTGGCTCGCACGTACCCAACCGGTCTGGCCGTTGGGGGCGATCGGCAGTGACACCTGTAGCCAGTCGCCGGCGTTGTGCAGGACCAGGAGCACCTGCGGCTGGTTGTAGTTCGTGGGGTCGGGGTTGGCCAGCGTGTGGGTCACCGCGCCGCCCGGGGTCGCATAGACCGGCAGGGTCGAGTAGTGCGCGACGGCAACCGTGGCCGGGACGAAAGCCGCCTTCTTGGTGGACGAACCGCCGGTGACGCCGGCGATCGCGACGCCGATCGCGAGCAGGGCGATGACCGTCCAGAGCCAGCCGGGGACGAGCGGCCGGCGCTGCTGGGGCCGGCGCGGCGGTTTCGCGTTGGACTCAGGCATCTTCGGGGCCGGCTTGCGTGGCGGGTTCTGGATGGCCATCTGCGTACTTCTCCCGGGTCCGGCGGTGCTGGGGGTGTGCTGGATTTCCCGTGGCGATGGGCGTGCAGCGAGTCGTGATCAGCCGGTGAAGGTGGGGGTGGCGGCGACCGCGACGGCCTCGGTCGGATCGGTGGGCGTCGTGGCTCCACCCGACTGCGTCGTGGTGCCGGTCGACGCGGTGGCCGTCGGGCTCGGGCTGGTCGCGGCACCGGTCAGGCAGGACGCGAGGTTGGTGATCGTGCCCTGCGCGCCCAGCAGGAACGCCTCCAACGCCGCGGGGTCCTGCTGCAAGAGCAGGCTCTGAATCGCGCCGATAGCGCCATCGAGCAGCGGGTCGAGGCACTTCGCCTGGGGCGCGCCGGTGACGGCCTCTCCGAACGTGCTGAAGCAGCCTTCGAGCTTGGTGCCGTCCGGTGGGACCGCAGCCAGGTTCGTCTGCACGCAGGCCGCCAGGTCCTGAAGCGGTGCTGTCGGCAGTCCGGGAGCTCCTCCGCTGCCTGCCAGCGACGTGATCTGGGAGATCACCCCGGTCAGCGGATTGCCCCCTGCGGAACTCGAAAGACATGTGAGCGCAGCGAGCGGGTTGGCGATGGTGCTCAGGCATGCAGCCGGATCGGCCGAGCTCGAGGCCGACGCGCTGGGTGCCGCCGAAGATGCGCTGGCCGAAGGGTCGGGAGTGGCGCTGGCGCTCGTCTCGGACGCGTCAGGCGTGAGCTGGCTGGTCACCGTCCCCAGATCCGGGGCCGTTGCCGCGCTGTCCGAGGATCCGGCGGCGGCAGGGATCGCGACGGCCACGAGGCTCGTCGCCAGGAGGGCTGCTAATGCATATCTGGGGCGCACGACCCGTTCAACGACGCCGAGGCCAAGTGGTTACGCACGTGCCCAGGCTCGGCGACACCAACTGGCCGTCATAGCCGACCGCCGGTCAGTGGCGTCGCGTCGCGGGGTGGTGCAAGTGGGGCTAGCCGTCCCAGCGGAGCCAGAGGGTGCCGAGCGGGGGGACACGCAGGACTGCCGATTGAGGCAGGCCGTGGTGGGTGACGGGCTCGGTGTGGGCGGCGCCGAGGTTGCCGACGCCGGAGCCGGCGTAACCGTCGGCGTCGGTGTTGACGACCTCCGACCAGCGTCCTGGGCGGGGCAGCCCTACGCGGTAACCCTCATGCGGGCCGCCGGAGAAATTGGCGATGCAGGCGACGAGGGATTGCCCGTCGGGTCCGCCGCTGCGGACGAACGAGAACACGTTGCCACCGGAATCATTGGCGTCGATCCAGGCGAAGCCGGTCGGGTCGTTGTCCCGCGTGAAGAGGGCCGGCGTCTGCTTGTAGACCGCGTTCAGGTCGCGTACGAGATGGGAAATCCCGGCATGGTCGGGATTGTCGAGCAGCCACCAGTCGAGCGAGCGCGATTCTGACCATTCCGATTCCTGGCCGATTTCACTGCCCATGAAGAGCAATTGCTTGCCAGGATGTGCCCACATGTAGGCCAGCAGCGCCCGCAGGTTGGCCAATTGCTGCCAGCGGTCGCCCGGCATCTTGCTCAGCAGTGAACCCTTGCCATGGACCACCTCGTCGTGCGAGATCGGCAGCACGTAATTCTCGGAGTACGCGTAGACCATCGAGAAGGTCATCTGATGGTGATGGAACCGGCGGTGAATCGGCTCCTTGGACATGTATTCCAGGGTGTCGTGCATCCAGCCCATGTTCCATTTGAAGCCGAAGCCAAGGCCGCCGAGATGGGTCGGACGCGTGACGCCGGGCCACGCGGTCGACTCCTCGGCGATCATCATGACGCCGGGGAATTCCCGGTAGACGGTGGCATTCGTCTCCTGCAAGAACGCGACGGCTTGCAGATTTTCCCGGCCGCCGAATTCGTTGGGGGCCCAGCCGCCCTCGGGACGCGAGTAGTCCAGATAGAGCATCGAGGCGACGGCGTCGACGCGAAGCCCGTCGATGTGGAATTCACCGCACCAATAGAGGGCGTTGGCCACCAGGAAGTTGCGTACCTCGCTTCGCCCGAAGTCGAAGACGAAGGTGCCCCAGTCGAGCTGCTCGCCGCGCCGCGGATCGGGGTGCTCGTAGAGCGGGGTGCCGTCGAAGCGGCCGAGTGCCCACTCGTCCTTCGGGAAATGCGCGGGCACCCAGTCCAGCAGCACGCCGATGCCGGCCTGGTGCAGCGCATCCACGAGGTGGCGGAACTCGTCGGGGGTGCCGAAGCGCGCGGTGGGCGCGTAATACGACGTCACCTGATAGCCCCACGACCCGCCGAACGGGTGCTCGGCCACGGGGAGCAGTTCCACGTGCGTGAAGCCGTGATCGCGGACGTAGTCCACCAGTTCTGACGCGAGCTCCCGGTAGCTGAGGCCGGCGCGCCAGGAGCCCAGATGCACCTCGTAGATCGAGACGGGCGCCTCGTGCCAGACCGTCTGCGTCCGCTCGGTGATCCAGTCGGAATCGTCCCACTCATACGACGATTCGGTGACGACGCTCGCGGTCTGCGGCGGCACCTCGGTGCGCCTGGCCATCGGGTCGGCCTTCTCGCGCCACACCGAGTCGGCGCCGAGTATCTGGAACTTGTAGCGGGTGCCCTCGCCGATCTCGGGGACGAAGAGCTCCCAGACACCAGACGAGCCCAGCGAACGCATCGGATGGGCCGTGCCGTCCCAGTAGTTCCACTCGCCGCTGACGCGTACGCCGCGCGCGTTGGGTGCCCAGACAGCGAAGCTGACGCCCGTCACACCGCCGTCGAACCGGCGTACGTGAGACCCGAGCACGGTCCACAACTTCTCGTGCCGGCCTTCACCGATCAGGTGCAGGTCGACCTCGCCGAGGGTCGGTAGGAAACGGTACGGATCGTCGACGATGAACGTCGCGTCGCCGTAGGCGACCTCGAGCCGGTAATCGCGGGAGTGCTCGCCTTCGAGCACCGCCTGGAAGACCCCCGGATGCACCATCTGCGTTGGGGTCCGCTCCTCACCGACGAGCACGGTGACGCTGCGCGCATGCGGGCGCAGGCTGCGAATGATCAGCTGGCCGCCGATCGGATGAGCGCCCAGGATGCTGTGCGGATCGTGGTGCGCACCGCCGACGACGCGCTCGAGCTCCTGCGCCGAGGGCGTGAAGGAAATCGTCGCGGGGGCTGTGACGGTGGGTTCTGTGGCGGTGGGCTCGACCACAAGATCCGCAGCTGGTTGCGGTGCGACCGGCTCGGCGACGACGGGCTCAACCGCAATGTCCGCAGCGGGTTTCGCCCCGTTCTCCTTGCCGTCGATTGGGCTGGTCTTGCCGGTGGCCGGCGACGAGTCGCGCCGGTGTCGGGCCGCCATCAGCCTGCCTCGCCGACCAGGCGCTCGATCGCCGCCAATGGGATGTTCACCCACGACGGACGGTGACGTGCTTCGTACAACACCTCATACACCGCCTTATCCAGCTCGAAGGTGCGCAGCAGTTGCTTGGCTTCGCGGGGGTCGACCCCAGCGCCGGCCGCGTAGCCGTCGCAGAAAGCCGCCCTATTGCGCTGTGCCCACTCCTCGGCGCGGTACGCGAGATGGCCGGGTTCGACCCTGTCCTGCAGCAGAAAACGTGAGGCGTAGTCAAAGCTGCGCAGCATTCCGGCGACGTCGCGCAGCGGTGACGCCAGCCGGACGCGCTCGGAGAGTGGCCGGACCGGCTCGCCCTCGAAGTCGAGCAGCACCCAGCCGGAATCGATGCGCATGACCTGGCCGAGGTGGTAATCGCCGTGGATGCGCTGGACCGGTACACCGGGACCGGCCTCGCCGGGCAGCGCGCTGAAGGTGGCCGCCAGCGCGCCGGAGAAGCCGGCCAGCTCCGGCACCTCGGCCGCGGCCGTGGCCAGCTGCGCCAGCATCCGCGCCGAGGTCTCCCCGAGCTCCTCGGGCGTCGCCCGCCGGGAGGGCAGCTGCTCGGCCAGCGTCGCGTGAACCTCAGCCGTCGCGGTGCCCAAGCGCTCGGACTCCGCCGCGAAGTCGCCGCCCACCTCATCGGCGTGCAGATCGCCCTCGGCGAACAGGTCGCGCACGCTCGTCAGCGCGAGCTTCCAGCCTTCAGAGCCGCTCTTCAGGAATCGCGAGCAGACAGCGAGGGTCGTCGTCTCGCCGTCCAGGTCACCTTCGAGCCAGCCCACGGGGGCAGCAACGTGCGGACTTTCCGCTTCGGCGAGCACCCGGGTGATCTCCAGATCGGGGTTCAGCCCGGGAGAGATCCTCCGGAAGAACTTCAGGATGTACGCATCCCCGAAGACCACGCTGGTGTTGGACTGCTCGGCGCCGACCGGAAGACCGGTCAGCAATTCCAGCTCCGTGGCCGCCGTACCCGACAGCCTTCCGACCGTCGCCGACTCGCGTAGCAAGGCGAATGCGGCGGCGATGCCCTCGGGCTCATGAAGCGCGTCGTAGTAGAACGGCGGGCCGCCCATGTCGTCATCCGCATGCGGCGGGGCGATCCGGGCGTATCCGCGGTCAGGATCAAGCTCGGGCAGCTGGGTCACCGGCACTTGATAGCGCTCGGGTTCGCCGCCGCGGTAACCGACCTCGACCACGGCGTGGTGCACCGTGTCCGACAGCCGCTCAACCGCGGCGACACGGACCATGGAAAGCGGACGGCCCTTGCCGGCGAACCAGCGCTGGCGCGGCAGCCACTCGTGCAGGAGCCCATCGAGACCAGGGAGTAGCTCCCGGCCGGCGAACCCGTCAATCCCTGCAGTCATCGCGCATAACCACCCTCATCGCCGGCGGTCAGGGCGAACCAGAAATGCCCATGACCCGGAAGTGTCAGCAGATACGGCAGGTCACCGATGTTGGGGAAGGAGACCTCGCCGGTCATTTCGACCGGGCGATGACCCGCATAGCGCCGCAGGTCCAATTCGACCGGCTGGGGAAAGCGAGAAAGGTTGGCCACGCAGAGCACCCGGTCGTCGCCGAACTCGCGGACATACGCGAGCACGCTCGGGTTGGACGCGCTGAGCTCCTCGTAGCTGCCGAGCCCGAAGACCGGGTGGCGCTTTCGGATCTCGATCATCCGCTTCGTCCACCACAGCAGCGAATCGTTCTGCCGCATCTCGGCTTCGACGTTCAGCGCCTGGTAGCCGTAGACGGCGTCCATCAGCACCGGCAGGTAGAGCCGCGCCGGGTCGGCCCCGGAGAATCCGGCGTTGCGGTCCGGTGACCACTGCATCGGGGTGCGCACTCCGTCACGGTCACCGAGATAGATGTTGTCGCCCATCCCGATCTCATCGCCGTAGTAGAGAACGGGCGAGCCGGGCAGCGACATGAGCAGGGAAGTGAAGAGCTCCATCTGGTCGCGGCTGTTGTCCAGCAGGGGGGCGAGCCGGCGCCGGATGCCGATATTCGCCTTCATCCGCGGGTCTTTTGCGTACTCGGAGTACATGTAGTCGCGCTCTTCGTCGGTCACCATCTCGAGCGTCAGCTCGTCGTGGTTGCGCAAGAAGATGCCCCACTGGCAGTTGGCCGGGATCTTCGGTGTCTGAGCCATGATTTCTGAGATGGGGTAACGGGATTCGCGCCGTACCGCCATGAAGATGCGCGGCATCAACGGGAAGTGGAACGCCATGTGGCACTCGTCGCCGCCGGCCTCGAAATCGCCGAAGTACTCCACCACGTCGCTGGGCCACTGGTTCGCCTCGGCGAGCAGCACCTTGTCGGCGTAGCGGCTGTCGACCTCCTTGCGCACCCGCTTGAGGTACTCGTGGGTCTGCGGCAGGTTCTCGCCGTTGGTGCCTTCGCGCACGAACAGGTACGGCACGGCATCGAGCCGGAACCCGTCGAGGCCGATGTCCAGCCAGAAGCGCAGCACCTCGAGCATCGCGTCCTGCACGGCGGGACTGTCGAAGTTGAGGTCAGGCTGGTGGGAGAAGAACCGGTGCCAGTAGTACTGGCCTCGTACGGAATCCCACGTCCAGTTGGACTTTTCGGTGTCGACGAAGATGATCCGCGCGTCGGGATACTCGTCGTCGGTGTCGGACCAGACGTAGAAATCGCCGAAGGGGCCGTCGGGGTCGGACCGCGACGCGAGAAACCACGGATGCTGATCCGACGTGTGATTCATGACGAGGTCGGCGATGATGCGCATCCCGCGGCGGTGGGCCCCGTCGACCAGTTCGACGAAATCACCGAGGTCACCGAATTCGGGCAGCACCTTCAAGTAATCGCTGATGTCATAGCCGCCGTCACGCAGGGGCGACTCGTAGATCGGCAGCAGCCACAGGCAGTCGATGCCGAGCCACTGCAGGTAATCCAGCTTTGACGTGAGGCCGCGCAGGTCGCCGGTGCCGTCGCCGTTGGAGTCGGCGAAGCCGCGGATCAGCACCTCGTAGAAGACCGCGCGCTGGTACCAGAGTGGATCGCGACTCTCCTCGCCGGCGCTGCCGGTCTGAGGAAGCGGCGGCAGATCCGGAATCGGGGTGATCCCAGGAGAGTCCGCGGGGCCGGTCGAGCCGAACCGGTTGTTGGTTGTCGTCATCGGCGGTAAGTCACGCTGAAGACGTGGGCGGGCTCATGGAAGGGGTCGAGTCGCACGTAGTTGGCCTGCCCCCAGTTGTAGGAGGTATCCGTGACTTCGTCACACGCGTCGAATGTCTCACCCCAGTCCAGCCCGAGCGCGGGCATCTCCAGGTAGACGGTCGCCTCGCGGGCCGCGTGTGGATCCAGATTGACCACGATCAACACGCAGTCGTCGGTCGCGGGGTCACGCTTGGAGAAGGCCAGCATCTGCGGCTGGTCGACGAAGTGGAAGCGCAGGTTGCGCAGCTGATGCAGGGCGGGGTGCTCCGAGCGCACCCGGTTCAGCGTCTTCAGATAGGAATTCAGCGGCGCGTGAGCGTAGTCACGCGGCCGATACTGGTACTTCTCCGAGTCGAGGTACTCCTCGCTGCCCGGCCGTACCGCGACGTGCTCGAAGAGCTCATAACCCGAATACATGCCCCAGCTCGGGCTCATCATCGACGCCAGGACGGCCCGGATCTTGAATGCCGCCGGGCCGCCGTACTGCAGGTACGCGTGAAGAATGTCCGGGGTGTTCACGAAGAAGTTCGGACGCATGTGCCAGGCGGATTCGACGAGCTCGGCGCCGTACTCCTCGAGCTCGGCCTTTTCGTTGCGCCAAGTGAAGTAGGTGTAGGACTGCGTGAATCCGATCTGGCCGAGCGTGTGCATCATCGGCGGGCGGGTGAAGGCCTCGGCCAGGAAGAGCACATCGGGGTCGGTGCGCTTCACGTCGGCGATGAGCTCTTCCCAGAACGGCACCGGCTTGGTGTGCGGGTTGTCGACGCGGAAGATGCGCACCCCGTGTGCCATCCAGTGCCGGACCACCCTCAGGATCTCCTTGTAGAGACCCTGATAATCCCGGTCGAAGTTGATCGGGTAGATGTCCTGGTACTTCTTCGGCGGATTTTCGGCATAGGCGATGGAGCCGTCGCTCTTGACCGTGAACCACTCCGGATGCGCCTTGGCCCAGGGATGGTCGGGCGCGCACTGCAACGCCAGGTCGAGCGCGACCTCCATGCCCAGCCGGCGCGTCTCGGCGACGAAGGCGTCGAAATCCTCGAGGGTGCCGAGATCCGGATGCACGGCGTCGTGCCCGCCGAAGCGCGAGCCGATCGCCCACGGGCTTCCCGGATCGCTCGGCCCGGGATCAAGGGTGTTGTTCGGTCCCTTGCGGTTGACCTCGCCGATGGGTGAGATCGGCGGCAGGTAAACCACGTCGAACCCGAGATCGGCGATCGCCGGCAAGCGCTTGGCGGCTTGTTTGAGCGTCCCCGAGCGCTGCGGGTCGAGGCTCGCGCCCTCGGAACGGGGAAAGAGCTCATACCAGGACGAGTACAGCGCGCGCTGGCGGTCGACGGTGATCTGAAAGCTCGGGCTGCTCGTGATCAGCTCACGCAGCGGAGTCTCTTCCAGCGCCGCCACCAGGCTGGTCGCCATGATCGGGGCCAGCCGGTCGGTCACATCGCCGAGCGTCGTATTGCGCAGTGTCTGGATGGCGTGGGTGAGCGCCGGCTGGTGGACTGGATCGATGCCCGGCAAGGCACGCTCGAGCAGCCGGGCCCCGTCCTCGAGGTCGACCGCCAGCTCGTCGACGTCTTGCCCGGCTTCCGCTTTCACCTGCATGGCGTGACGCCAGGTGGCGACGGGGTCGGCCCAGGCCTCGATGTGGAAGGACCAGATGCCCTGCGCCGCGCAGGAAATCGTGGCCTCGTAGCGATCGGTGCCCGACCCCACGAAATGCATCGGTCTGAATTCGCCTTTTCGCCCGGCGGGGTCGGTGACCACCACATTCGCCCCGACCAGGTCATGGCCTTCGCGAAATACCGTCGCCGACACCGGAATCAGCTCGTCGGTGACGGCCTTCGCGGGCCACTGCCCGGCAGAGACGACGGGGGAGACGTCGGAGATGACGATGCGCCCGATCACTTCCGGGACCCTACCCAGCTTGCGACCAGCCCTAGCGGTCAATGGGGGACGAAGTGAAAACAGTGCGGCAATGCCTTGCCGACATGTCGCAGTATCAGGCAACCGACAGCCGCGAACGGTTCCCATCCACGCCTTTCATCACTACGCTTCGGCGGGCAAGGCGGGCCGGACGACGTTCGCGAGGTTCGGTGACGCAATCAGCAACGACAGGCGCCCATGTCGAGGGCCCCGCGTCTACAGGAGGAATCAGTGGGAGTCAGCCTCAGCAAGGGTGGCAACGTCTCGCTCAGCAAGGAAGCACCGGGACTGACGGCAGTCATCGTCGGCCTCGGCTGGGACGTCCGTAGCACGACGGGCGCCGACTTCGACCTCGACGCCAGCGCGATCATGTGCACGGCCGCGGGCAAGGTCGCATCCGACGGCCAGTTCGTCTTCTTCAACAATCTCAAGAGCACTGACGGCTCCGTCGAGCACCAGGGCGACAACCTGACTGGTGCCGGCGAGGGCGACGACGAGCAGATCAAGGTCAACCTCGCCGCCGTGCCCGCCGACATCGACAAGGTCGTCTTCCCGGTGTCGATCTATGACGCGGACAACCGCCAGCAGAACTTCGGCCAGGTGCGTAACGCGTTCATCCGCATCGTGAATCAGGCGGGCGAGACCGAGATCGCTCGCTACGACCTCACCGAAGACGCCTCGACCGAGACGGCGATGGTGTTCGGCGAGCTCTACCGCGCGGGCGCTGAGTGGAAATTCCGCGCAGTGGGCCAGGGCTACGCGAGTGGCCTTCGCGGCATCGCGCAGGACTTCGGCGTCAGCGTCTGAGCGTTTCACCTCCAGGCGGTCCGGAAGATTCCGGCAGCGCCGAGGCATCTGGCACAGCTATCGGGTCGGGACCTCACCGTGGTCCCGACCCGATAGTGCTTTGACTTAAGACTTCACCAGACTGCTCAGACTTCAGCAGGGAGAGCTGCGTTGCTGCTGCGAACGTTCGGATTCCCCCTCGGGGCGACGGTGGTCGGTCTGGTGCTGGCAGGCATCATCGGCGGACCGAAGATCGCGCTGATCGTGGCGATCCTCGCCGTTCTGGAGATCTCGCTGTCATTCGACAACGCGGTCGTCAATGCCACGATCCTGCGCCGGATGAACAAGTACTGGCAGGCCTTGTTCCTGACCGTCGGCATCATCATCGCCGTCTTCGGGATGCGGCTGATCTTCCCGGTCGTCGTGGTCTCGCTCACCGCGCATCTGGGGCCCGTCGAGGTTTTCCGGCTCGCTCTCGACCACCCGACGGAGTACGCCGACAAGCTGACGGCCGCCCACCCGGCGATCGCCGCGTTCGGTGGGATCTTCCTGCTGATGATCTTCCTGGATTACATGCTCGACACTGAGAAGGAGATCCACTGGTTGACGGCGGTGGAGAAGTTCCTGAGCAAGCTCGGTGGTCTCGACGTGCTGTCCACCGTCGTCGCTCTGGTGGCGCTGCTGGTGGTGGCTGAGGCAGCGACCCCGGCTCATGCCGTGCAGCAGGTCCTCGCCGCCGGAGTGGCTGGCCTGGCCACCTATCTCGCGGTACGCGGCCTCGGTGACTTCTTCGAGGAGCAGGGGGTCGGCGAGGAGGACGAGGATGAGGAGATCTCCGAGGACACCCACGACAGCAGCGGCAAGCGGCTGGCGGTCGGGCGGGCGGCCTTCTTCCTGTTCCTTTACCTCGAACTGATCGACGCGTCCTTCTCCTTCGACGGGGTCGTCGGTGCCTTCGCCATCAGCCAGCAGATCTTCGTGATCGCGGCCGGGCTCGGAATCGGCGCCACGTACATCCGTTCGCTCACCGTGTTCCTGGTGCGCAAGGGAACTTTGCAGGAGTACATCTACCTCGAGCACGGGGCGCACTGGGCGATCGGTGCCCTGGCCGTTCTGCTCGCGGTCAGCATCCAGACCGATGTGCCTGAAGTGGTGACCGGTTTGATCGGCGTCGCTTTCATCGCGGCTGCCTATGCGAGCAGCCTGATAGCCAGGCGAAATCGGGGCGAGGTCGCCGCCGAAGGCTGACCTCGCGCGTTTTGGGTGGGGTGTCGCGTTCAGCTTCACCACTGGTGCGGCCGATACACCGCAGAACGGTGTCCACCAGCCTCTCCCCAGTAGCAAGCTTGCCCGCCGTTCGATACCGATCCGACAGCTTCCCGTCATCTTCACGACATCCAAAACCCTGTTCGACGTTCGAGATATCGGTTAGCTTCCGATTGCCGGTGGCGATCCGGCGCCGGAGAATGAGCCCGCCAATGACGAACGGGCGTGCGGTAGCAACGAGAGCTGCCGGCGCGGCAGAAGTCCCTCTTCCCCCTCGCAATGTCGCGGGAATCCTGCTTCCGGGAGGTCCATCGTGCGCCACTTCGCTCACCTTTCCCCGGCCCGCGAGGTCGCGCTCTTCCATCGCCACCCGCAGGAAGTCGCACCTTCCGCGGATCGGCTGACCCTCGCGACTGCGCTCGGCGCCACCCTGTACGCGCCGGGCACCCGTCAGCGACTGGCCGATGATGCGCGCAACCAGGCCGCGCGCGGGGTGACGAGCATGGTCTTCTGCCTGGAAGACGCGGTGGCCGACGACGACCTTGCCGTCGCCGAGGCCAACGTCGTCGCGGCGCTGATCGAGATGGACGGCCAGCCCTCGCTGCCCTGGATCTTCGTGCGCATCCGGGATCTGGACCAACTGCGCCGGCTGCTGGCCGGACCGGCTGGAAGCTCGAGCGCGCTCGCCGGCGTGGTGCTGCCGAAGTTCAGCGCGGCCGCAGGCGGCGGAGCGCTGCTGGCTGAGGTGGAATCCGCGGGACGCCGGCTTCGGCGCCAGCTGTGGGCGATGCCGGTGCTGGAAAGCCCGGAAATCATCTATAACGAGCGCCGGCTGGAAGCCCTGACCGCCATCCGCAAGCTCGTCGACACCTACCAGCACATCGTCCTGGCGCTGCGCGTTGGCGCGACAGACCTGTGCGGGCTCTACGGGCTGCGCCGCGACCGCGACCTCACGATCTATGACATCGCGGTGGTGCGCGACTGTCTGGCCGACATCGTCAACGTCTGTGCCCGGGACGCGGCTCACGTCGTGACCGGCCCGGTGTGGGAGTACTTCGCCAACGCCGAGCGCATGTTCGTCTCGCCGCTGCGCGTCACCCCGTTCGAGCAGGCTCACGAATCGGAGCTGCGCCAGTCGCTGCTCTCCCGCGACCACGACCGGCTGATCCGCGAAGTGGTGCTGGACAAGGCCAACGGGCTGCTCGGCAAGACCGTCATCCACCCGAGCCACGTGCCGGCCGTGCATGCCCTGATGGTCGTGACGCACGAGGAGTACACCGACGCCTGCATCGTCATGGACGGCGATGCGGGAGGCGTGCGGCGCAGCGATTACGGCAACAAGATGAACGAACTTCGCCCGCACCGGGCCTGGGCACAGGTCGTGCTGCGGCGGGCGCATGCGTTCGGGGTGCTGCGCGCAGGCCATACGTTTGTCGATGTGCTTGCTGCCCAGGCCGAGTCGGAGCCGCCGCCCCACCGCGGCGAGCTGGCGCTGCCGCGTCCGACCCGGCGGATGGCCAGCCGTCTCGGATGACCGAAACCTCGCTGTTGCCGGGCGCCTCGGCTGCGCCCGGGTCTGACGTCGCGTCCCAGTGGGTCGCCGATGCGCTCGCAATGTCATGGGCGACCGGCGTTCCCGAGCTGCCTGCCCCCCTGGCGTCACTCGACGCGCTCGCCGGTCTGGCGCTGCGACGCAATCCGCGCCGGGCACACCTGCTCGTGAGCCGGGTGCTCGGCAAGCACCTACCGGTCGAGCCCGCCGTCGCGCTGCGCGCTGCCGCAGATCTCGCGTCGCGGATCTATGCCGTGGTCGATTCGCCAGTGCTCGTGCTCGGTTTTGCGGAGACCGCCACGGGGCTCGGGCAGGCGGTCGCGGCCGCGCTTCCCGGTGCGGAATGCGTGCTGTCGACCCGGCGCCCCGGCGCGCAGACCATCGTCTTCGCCGAGGAACACTCGCACGCGGTCGGCCATCGTGTGCTCGCCCCGGCCGCGATGCTCACCCGGCCGCGAGCCGTCGTGCTGGTCGATGACGAGCTCTCGAGCGGTCGCACGGCCGTCAACACCATCCGGGCGCTGCACGCGCAATCGCCCCATCCGGCTTACGTGGTCGCGTCTTTGCTCGACGTCCGGCCGCCGGAGCAGCGCGCTGCGTTCGCTGAACTTTCCGCTGAGCTCGGGGTCCCGGTAGGCGCCGTTTCGCTGCTGTCGGGTTCGGTACGCCTGCCCACAGATGCACCTGAGCGCGTCGCTGATCTGGTGGCCGGTGCTGATGCGCCGCTCCGCCTGGCGCCCTCCTGGCCGGCCACCCGCGTCACGGCGCAATGGCCTGCGGGAGTGAAGCTTTCGGCCCGTTACGGCTGGGGTCCGGCGGACGAGGACGCGCTCGCGGCGCATCTCGTCCCACTCACGGAACGCTTGCGCAGCAAGGTTTCCGGGGCCTCCCGCGTTCTGGTGCTCGGAACCGAAGAGCTGATGTACGCGCCGCTGCGCTTGGCGGCGGTGCTGGCCGAGCAGCATGCGGCGGACGGCGCTTCGGTGCGCTACCAGTCCACGACCCGATCGCCGGTGGCGCCGCTGGACCGAGAGGGCTACGCGGTGCGGTGCGCGCTGAGTTTTCGCGCGAGCGATCCAACTCCGGATGAGCCGCAGCGGCAGAGCTTCGTCTACAACGTGCGGCCCGATAGCGCCGACCACATCGTTGTCGTCACCGATGGCGGAGTCACCGCCGCGATGGTCGAGGCGCTTCGCGGATGCGCACCGGTGACCGAGGTCCTGCTGCGGGATGAGGTCGGCTCATGAGCGCCTCGGTGCACGCCGATCCCGTACTCAAGCCGCTCGGGTCCTACGCCGCCGAAGACGTGACCTTCCTGCTCAAGGATCTTGGCGACGTCGCCATCGAGCGCGGCACCGAGGAACGCGAGGAGCTCATCCAGTCGGGCACGCACTATGCGGAAATGCTTCCGGTGGAGTACCAGCCGCCGCCGGAGTACGTCGCCCTCTTCGAAGCTGCCCTGCAGCGCTCGGCCCGCCGGCTCGCCGTCGCGATCGGCATCGTCGCCGAGATGATTCGTGAAGCCAAGCCGGAGCCGGTGCTGGTGTCGCTCGCCCGGGCGGGAACGCCCATCGGGGTGCTGCTGCGCCGGTGGCTGCTCTGGCAGCACGGCATGAAAGTGCCGCACTACTCCGTCTCGATCGTGCGCGCCCGCGGCATCGATCAGGTGGCCATGGGCTGGCTGATGCGTCGCTACGACCCTGCCGCACTGCAGTTCGTCGACGGGTGGACCGGCAAGGGAGCCATCGCGCGCGAGCTGACCGAGGCGGTGCGGCCGCTCGGCCTCGACGACACGCTCGCCGTCCTCGCCGACCCGGGCCGCTGCGTTCCGGTGTTCGGCACCCGCGAGGATTTCCTCATCCCGAGCGCCTGCCTGAATTCGACGGTCAGCGGCCTGGTCAGCCGGACCGTGCTGAACGAGCGGCTGATCGGGCCCGGCGATTTCCACGGCGCGAAGATGTACCGCGAGCTCGCGGGGGCAGACCTGTCGCGCCGGTACATCGAGACCGTCCAGGCGGCCTTCCCGTCCGCTGCTGACGAGGTCGCCGCGACCTGGCGGCAGGTGGCGTCCGGCGACCGGACACCGACCTGGGAAGGCTGGCGAGAGGTCGAGGCCATCGCCGCGGAATTCGGCATCCACGACCTGAACCTGGTCAAGCCGGGAGTCGGCGAGACGACGCGAGTGCTGCTGCGCCGGGTTCCTGACCGGATCCTGATTTCTCCCGGCCGCGAGGCGGATCTGGAGCACGTGCTCGTGCTGGCGCGCGAGCGCGGTGTGCCCGTGGAGCAGCGCGCCGGTCTGACGTTCTCCTGCATCGGGATCATCCAGCCCCGGGGGGAGCTGTGAGCCCCCGTCGCTGGCTGCTCGCGTGCGACCTCGACCAGACCCTGATCTATTCGCGCAACGCCTTCCGACTGCCGCCGGATGCTGCCCCCGAAGAGCTCGTCACCGTCGAATACCTGGACGGGGAGCCGCTGAGCTACCTGACCCGACGCGCCGCCGAAGGCCTTCGGGAGCTGGCCCGCGCCGCGACCCTGGTGCCGGTCACGACGCGCACGCTCGAGCAGTACCAGCGGGTGCAGCTGGGAATCCCGTGCCCCTACGCGATCGCCGCCAACGGGGGACACCTGCTCCTCGGCGGCACTCCCGACCCCGACTGGACGAGGCGCGTCCGGACCCGGCTGGCAGCGTCGGGCCGCTCCCTGGAACACGTCCGTGCGCTGGCCGACGAGCTGGCCGCTGCTGGCTCGTGGGTGCGCACCATTCGTGACGCCGATGGCTTCTTCGTCTACCTCGTCGCGCACCAGCGGGAGCTCATCCCTGACCTGTCCGCGCTGGCCACGCGGCTGGAATCGGACGGCTGGACGCTCTCGATCCAGGGTCGCAAGGTCTATTTCGTGCCCACGGCGCTGACCAAGGAGGCGGCGCTGGAAGAGCTCCTGGCGCGTACCGGTGCGCCTCAGCTGGTTGCCGCCGGGGACTCGCTGCTGGATCGCGGGATGCTGGCGCGCGCTGCGGTCGCGATCCGGCCTGCTCACGGTGAGCTGCATGACCAGGGCTTTTTGTCGGCGGGCATGCACGTGACCGCCCGGGCGGGAGTGCTCGGCGGCGAGGATGTCGTGGACTTACTTGCCGGGATCGTGGCAGGTTCGGAATCCGAAGCCGGCGCCCGTCTCGGGTCCGCGACCTCGACCGACGTCAAAGCGAGTTTTCCGGTCCGAGCAGGGTGAACATGTTGCAGAACGGGCAATAAGGACACCGTGGAGACCGCCAGGCTTGAGCTTCCCGGCACTCCCGTTGCGCCGAGCGTGGCGCGCCTGTTCGTCCGCAACCTCTGCCAGGAGTGGGGCGCCGACGAGGTTTGCGATGTCGCTGAACTGCTTTCCAGCGAGCTGGTGACCAATGCGGTGATCCACGCGAAATCGACGGTGGAGCTTGAAGCGGCCTACGACGATGCGAGCGTTCTTCGCATCGACGTGTACGACCGATCTTCCGACGATGTCGTCCGCACCCCGGAGCCACCGGCCGACGGCGCCGAGGGCGGTCGGGGACTCGCTATTGTCGCGCGGCTAGCGTTCCGGTGGGGCGTAGACCCCTGCTCGCCCGGAAAGCGCGTCTGGTTCACGCTCGCCAACACGCCACCCGCGGGACGCGATTGAAGTATCGGAAGGGGCCGCAAGCATGAGTGATTCCGCAGCTTTGGAGCACGAGCTGGAAAAGCTCCTGGAGATCGAGCTCTTCGACCCGCCGCCCGGCTTCTCGCCGCACCGCCGGCCTCCCGAGCGTCCGGCCAACGACCGCGCCGCGATCGCCGAGTTCTGGGCCTCTCAGGCGCGCGAACTGGTCGACTGGTCCAAGCCCTTCACGCAGGTGCTCGATGACTCCAATCCGCCGTTCTACAAGTGGTTCGCCGATGGCGAGCTGAACGTTTCCTACAACTGCCTGGACCGTCACGTGGACGCCGGTCGCGGCGATCGCGTCGCCTATCACTGGCACGGCGAGGAGGGCGAACAGCGCGCGGTCACTTACGCCGACCTGCTGCGCGACGTCCAGAAGCTCGCCAATGGCCTCAAATCGCTGGGCGTCGAGCCTGGCGACGTCGTCGGGGTCTACCTCCCGATGATTCCCGAGGTCGTCGTTTCGATGCTGGCGTGCGCACGCATCGGTGCGGTGCACAACGTGGTCTTCGGCGGCTTCTCGGTCGCCGCCGTGACCGAGCGCATGGAGGTGAGCGAGGCCAAGGTCCTCATCACGGTCGATGGCGCGCGGCGCAAGGGAAAGACCGCTCCGATCAAGCCGGCGGTCGATGCCGAGATCGGCGCCGTGAAGACGCTTCAGCACATCGTCGTCGTGCGCAGCACGGGCACCAAATGCGACCTGCAGGACGGCCGTGACGTCTGGTACGACGAGCTCTGCGAAGGTGTCGACCCCGAGTGCCCGCCGACCCCGCTGTCCGCGGAGCACCCGCTCTTCATCCTCTACTCGTCAGGCTCCACCGCTAAGCCGAAGGGCATCGTGCACACGACGGGCGGCTATCTGACCGGGGTCGTCTACAGCCACCGGCTGGTTTTCGACCTCGACCCCGACAGCGACATCTACTGGTGCGCAGCAGACGTCGGCTGGATCACCGGCCACAGCTACATCGTCTACGGCCCGCTGGCCAATGGCGCCACCTCGGTGATGTGGGAGGGCGCGCCGGACTACCCGGACAAGGACATCTGGTGGTCGATCGTCGAGCGCTACAAGGTGACGATCCTCTACACCGCACCGACCGCGATCCGCGCGTGCATGAAGTGGGGCGCGAACTATCCGGGCTCGCACGACCTTTCGTCGCTGCGCCTGCTCGGCTCGGTCGGTGAGCCGATCAATCCCAAGGCCTGGCTCTGGTATCACAAGGTGATCGGCGGGGAGCACTGCCCGATCGTCGACACCTGGTGGCAGACCGAGACCGGCAGCATCGTCATCTCGCCGCTGCCCGGTGTCACGTCGACCAAGCCCGGTTCGGCGACCCTGCCGCTGCCGGGCTACTCGGCCAAGCTCGTGTCCGAGGACGGCGAGCCGATGGAAGCGGGCACCGGACTGCTCGTCCTCGACCAGCCCTGGCCGTCCATGCTGCGCACGCTGTATCGCGACGACGACCGCTTCGTCGAGACGTATTTCTCCCGCTTCGATCGCGAGACGTACCTGGTTGGCGATGCGGCGCGGCTGGACGGCGACGGCTATTACTGGGTGATCGGACGCATCGACGACGTCATCAATGTCTCCGGTCACCGGCTCTCCACGGCCGAGGTCGAGTCAGCCCTTGTCTCGCACGAGGCGGTGGCCGAGGCCGCCGTGGTCGGGCAGAGCGACGAGGACACCGGCCAGTCGATCGTGGCCTTCGTGACCCTCGGCGGTGACCACGAGGGCAACGATGCGACGGTGGATGCGTTGCGCGATCACGTCGCGGTGAAGATCGGCAAGTTCTCGCGGCCCGCGAGAGTGATCTGGGCCGACGATCTCCCCAAGACGCGTTCCGGCAAGATCATGCGCCGATTACTGCGGGATATCGCGGAAGGTCGCGAACTCGGCGACGTGACCACCTTGAAAGATCCCGATGTCATGTCGGCGCTGTCGGAAAAGGTGGCGACGCGTCAGGCGAACGAGGACTGAACCGGCGGGGGCGTGATCCATTGATGGGCTCTTTGCCCATAGGCTCAGGAACGTGAGAGCCCTCCGCCGCTTCACCGTCCGCGCGCGACTGCCGGAACCGCTCGCGCCGTTGTCCGAGCTGGTGCTGAACCTGCGCTGGTCGTGGCACCCCGAGACGCTCGACCTGTTCGAGTCGGTGGAGCCCGACGTGTGGCGCGAGTGCCGGCACGATCCCGTACGGCTGCTGGGTGAGGTACCCCGCGAGCGGCTCGAAAGGCTCGCCACTGACGAGGATTTCCTGCGCCGGCTCGGCGAGGCCTCCGCCGAGTTGGACGCGTATCTGAGTGCGCCCGCCTGGTATCAGGGTCTGGATGACGCCCCGAAGGCGATCGCGTACTTCTCGCCCGAATTCGGCATCACCGAAACGTTGCCGCAATACAGCGGCGGGCTCGGCATCCTGGCCGGCGACCACCTGAAGGCGGCCAGCGATCTCGGGGTGCCGATCATCGGCGTCGGGCTGCTTTATCGCGCCGGCTATTTCGTGCAGTCGCTGTCCGCCGACGGCTGGCAGCAAGAGCACTACCCCGGGCTCTATCCGCACGGCCTTCCGCTCACCCAGCTGCGCGACGCGTCGGGTCAGGTCGTCACCGTGGGCATCGGCGTGCCCGGGCGCACCATGTGGGCGCACGTCTGGAAGGCACAGGTCGGCAGGGTTCCGCTGCTGCTGCTCGACACCGATCTCGAGGAGAACGAGCCGCGCGACCGGGGCGTCACCGACCGGCTCTACGGCGGCGGCAGCGATCACCGGCTGCTGCAGGAAATGCTGCTCGGCATCGGCGGCGTGCGTGCGGTACGCGCCTGGTGCGAGGCGACGAATTCCCCGCAGCCAGAGGTGTTTCACACCAACGAGGGCCACGCCGGCTTCCAGGGCGTCGAGCGCATCCGCGAGTGCGTCGCGGCCGGCCATGGCTTCGATGAGGCGCTGGCGCTGTGCCGCGCAGGCACCGTGTTCACGACCCACACTCCCGTCCCGGCGGGCATCGACCGCTTCCCCCGCGAGCTCGTCGAGCGCCACTTCGGCCCGGCCAACCCGGACTACGCGCCGCTGCCCAACCTCCCGCTCGCCCGCATCCTCGCGTTCGGCGCCGAGGACGATCCGGCCATCTTCAACATGGCGCATATGGGCCTTCGGCTCGCGCAGCGGGCCAACGGCGTGAGCCTGCTGCACGGCAGGGTTTCGCGCGAGATGTTCAAGGAGCTCTGGCCCGGGTTCGACGCTTCCGAGGTGCCGATCGGTTCGATCACCAACGGTGTCCACGCCTCGACGTGGGTGGCGCGGCCGATGCGCGGGTTGGCCGAGCGGCGGGCGAGCCCCCGGCCGGATGCGCCCGAGCGTGAGCTGTCGGACGAGCAGGTGCTGGGCCTGCGCCGCCAGCTGCGCGCCGAACTGGTCGAGGAGGTACGGCGCCGGCTGCGCGTCTCGTGGGAGCAGCGCGGGGCGTCGCCGGCCGAGCTCGGCTGGGTCGAGGACGTGTTCGATCCGGACGTGCTCACCATCGGCTTCGCCCGCCGGGTGCCGTCCTACAAGCGGCTCACGCTGATGCTGTCGGACCCCGAGCGGCTGACCCGGCTGCTGCTGCATCCGGAGCGTCCGATACAGCTCGTCATCGCCGGGAAGGCCCATCCCGCCGACGACGGCGGCACGGAGCTCGTGCAGCAG
>DATAVO010000169.1:0-2784 GCA_036267695.1 Frankiaceae bacterium | reverse complement strand
CGAAGAAGATGACGTCGCGACCCCGGATCCGGGTCGGCCGCGGCGCCGCGAGCCGGCGGCCCGGACCGAAGAGCGAGTGCGACCCGAGCCCCTCCTCGCCGGAGACCACCACGACGAACGTGCCGCCCTCGCGCACGATGTGCGTTTCAGCCGTCACGTGCGGCGCAAAAGCGGTCAGATGCTGAAGAAATTCGCTGTCCTTCGGGTACAGCGACAGCACGCAGATGTCGGATTCGGGCGGCGTCGGCGTGGCGAAGACCTGGCGGGCGATGGCCGTTCCGGCCCGATGCGCCTCCACCACGTCACCCGTCACCAGACCCGCGAGACCAAGCCTGGAATTCGGGATGGCGTTGACGATGAAATCGACGCCGGCCATCCGCGCCGCCTCCTCCGACTCCAGCCGCGCGTCCGGCGCCTCCAGCCCGTATCCGCCGCGTAGCGCCGAGCCGCGGTGATACGCCTCCGCCGAACGGATGCTCGCAATCCCCGGCATCAGCAGCTTCGCCCCGCCGGCGAATCCCGCCGCGGCGTGCGGGATGATCGAGCCCACCAGGATCCGCAGATCGCAGGCGAGGAATTCGTTGTTCACCTCGACCGGTGAGCCGAACGACGTCGTCCCGATCAGCGTGCAGCCATCCCACGAGAAGTGATTGCTGACCCGGCAGCGGCGGAGCACATCGGGCCCGATTTTCTTGAGAAAATCAGCCCGCTGCATCGGGCGGTGGTTGGCGACGCCCGCCAGGATCAGCACATCGCGCGCCGGGATGCCGGCAGCTTCGAGCTCGTCCAGGATCGGCGGCAGCAGCCGCCGTCCCGGTGTCGGTCGGGACAGGTCGTCGATGACGATCACTGGCCGGTGCCGCGCGCGGGCGAGCTCGGAGAGGCGCCGTGCTCCGACGGGTGCGGCGAACGCGGCGGCGATTCCCGCGGCCCCGATGTCCGGACCGTCAGCGGGCGGGCAGCGTAAAACCTCGTATTCGGCGGGGAAATCCAGCTGGATCTCACAGTCCTCGAACCAGGCGCCCCAGCGGATCGTCGCGCTCGGCATGCCTAGTACCCGCTCACCGGACGCGAACCTTCACGTCCTGCGAGGCGCCGGCGCGCAGCCGGGTGAGGAACTCCCCCATCGGCGCCGGCTCGGCGACGGGACCGTCGAGGTCGAGTGAGGCATCCCAGAATTGCTTCCAGGTCGGCCAGAACTCGCCCCAGCCGCCGTCGTACTGCTCGCGATCGGGCCAGCGCATCTTGTGCTCACCGATCGGCGGCTTGTTCAGATCGGTGGCGTACCAGTAGAGCGGGAGCCGGCGGCGGAAAAACCAGCTGCCATCGATGCGCTCGTAATGGTCCCAATACATCATCGTCATGATGACCCACTCGGGTCCGGTCTCATGCTCGTTGCGGGAGTAGACGATGCCGTGCGCATGGTCGGCATCGTCGAACTCGATGATGTGATTTCCCGTGACGTGTGCGGTGCCGGTGAACTGCACCCGCAGCGTCTCGTCGAACCACGCCCGCAAGGCCTGGCGCCCGGCGGCGTCCCGACTCACCCGTACGTCAGCGGCGAACAGGTTGACCAAGGCGTCCAGCGCGCGCATGTCGAGCGCAAGGCAATAGCGGGCGGCCAGCTGCCGGATGGCATCCAGCGACTCGAGACGGTCTACGCGAGCAAGCAGATCAGGGTCGGCGGCCATGGGCTCACGGTAGAGCCCAGCCGCCGACCCCTCTCTTCGGCTATCCGCGGTCAGGCCGCGAGGATTGCCGGCGCCGAAGACGCGGCCTCCACAGTCGCCGGCTCCAGCGCCAGTGACAGCACCTCACGCACATCCGACACCGGGTGCACGGTCAGCTCAGCGAGGACGCTGGCCGGCACGTCGTCCAGATCGGGCTCGTTGCGCGCCGGGATCAGCACCGTGGTGATGCCCATCCGGTGAGCAGCGAGCAGCTTCTGCTTGACGCCCCCGATCGGCAGCACCCGCCCGGTCAGCGAGACCTCACCGGTCATGGCGACGTCACCGCGCACGGGCCGGCCGGAGAGCAGCGACGCCAGCGCGGTCGTCATCGTCACACCTGCGGACGGACCGTCCTTGGGCACCGCACCTGCCGGAACGTGGATGTGAACACCACGGTCCTTCAGGTCGCCGACGGGCAGTTCGAGCTCCGCGCCGTGTGAGCGCAGGAAGGACAAGGCGATCTGCGCCGACTCCTTCATCACGTCACCCAGCTGACCGGTGAGGGTCACCCCGGTGCTTCCGGTCTCGCCATCGGCCAGCGACGCCTCGACGAAGAGCACGTCACCACCGGCGCCGGTGACCGCCAGACCCGTCGCCACACCAGGCAGCGAGGTGCGCTCACGCGTCTCCGGCAGGAAGCGCGGCCGTCCGACGTAGTCACGCAGGGAATCCAGCGAGACCGTCTGCAGCCCGTTGTTCTGCTCCAGCTTCGCCGCCACCTTGCGCATCACCTTGGCCAGCAGCCGCTCCAGCTCGCGAACGCCCGCCTCGCGGGTGTAATTCGCGGCCAGCTCGTGCAGCGCCTCGTCGGTGATGACAACGTCGTCATTCGTCAGGCCGGCGAGCTCGATCTGCCGCGGCAGCAGGTGCTCGCGGGCAATCGTGACCTTCTCGTCCTCGGTGTAGCCGTCGAGCCGGACCAGCTCCATACGGTCCAGCAGCGGGCCGGGGATCGACTCGAGCACGTTGGCCGTGGCCAGGAAGACGACGTCCGACAGGTCGAGCTCGACCTCCAGGTAGTGGTCGCGGAACGTGTGGTTCTGCGCCGGGTCCA
>DATAVO010000168.1:0-2219 GCA_036267695.1 Frankiaceae bacterium | reverse complement strand
GCCGCGAACAGCGCGGCACGCTGCGGCTCCGGAACCAGGTCCCACAGCGGCGTCCGAATTGCTCCCGGCCGGACAGCGTTGACGCGGATCGGGGCGAGCTCGGCAGCCAGCCCTCGCGTCAGGCCTTCGATGGCGGCGGCGGCGCCGGCCGCGAGCGCTGTACCGGGTGCGGGGCGAACAGCGACCGTCCCGGACGTCAGCACGATCGAGCCTCCCGGCCGGACGCGCGGCGCCGCGTGCTTGACCGCGGCGGCTGCTCCCCAGAAGCGGACCTCGAACAGCTCCCGGGCAGCGTCGAGCGGCAGGTCCGCCAGCGGCTGCGGACGCACCGTGTCGCCGGCTGTGTAAACCACGTGATCGAGCTCTCCGAAGCGGGCGAACAGAGCAGCGACGTCAGCCTCGTCGCGGGTGTTGACGACGGCCCCGTCACAGGTGTCCGGCAACTCCGCGAGCGCGGCCTTCAGGCGCCCCTGGTCGCTCGACGCGATCGTGACTGCCGCCCCGGCCGCCGCTGCGGCGCGCGCCGCGGCCAGTCCCATCCCTGAACTGCCGCCGATGATGACGATGCGCTGGTCTGAAAGAGCCACGGTGCCTACTCCTAGGCCTCGAATGCTGATGACTCAGTGAGTCATCAGCATAGCAGCGATGATAACTCACTGAGTCATCACTGTTAGGGTGGTGGCCATGCCGCGATGGGACCCATGCGCCGAAGACCGGCTCCGCGAGGCAGCGCTGGAGCTGTTCCTCGAGCATGGGTACGAGAACGTCACCGTCGCGCAGATCACCGAGAGGGCCGGGCTGACCCGGCGCTCGTTCTCCCGTTACTTCACCGACAAGCGGGACGTGCTGTTTGCCGGATCAGAACGACTTCCGGCCGTCCTCGCCCGCTGCGTCCGGCAGGCTGACAGCACCCTCTCGTCCTTCGAGGCCCTCCTGACCGCTCTCGTGGACGTCGCCGGCGTGCTGGCCGACCAGGCCCCGCTCGCCGCGCAACGGCGCGCGGTCGTCCGGGCCAGCCCGGAGCTGCAGGAACGGGGCCGGACCAAGTTCGCCGCCGTAACCGACGCGGTGGCGGACGCGTTGCGGGACCGAGGCACCGGCGAATCGGAGGCGACGCTGCTCGCGCAGGTCGGTGTCGCCATCTTCCGCACCGCGTTCGAGCGCTGGACCGACCAGCCGGACGACGTCGGCCTGCCGGCCCGCATCCGGGAGGCGGCTGCCGAGCTCGCCGCCAGCCTGGGTGAGGTGGACTTCGCCGCGCTGCCCCGCCCGTAACGCGATGACCGCGCACGGATGAGCGCTGCTTGCGGAGCACGGATGGGTACGCGAAGCTCGGCGTCGACCTCGTCGAGGTCATACCCGTCACGAGCGACCCGGTCGGGTTCGTCGCCCAGTTCGGCGAGACCATCGTGCCCCGCCTAGGGCAGATCACCGCTACCTCACGTTGCGGGCAGCCCCTCGTCCTCGCGAGCCACGGACTACCCGTCCGGGGATAAGGACGGCCTTCATCTCCGCGGAGCGAACAGGCACTGTTGGACATACGAGCCATTCACAATTACCGCAGCAAGCTGTGGAAAGGAGCCGATCGAGATGACCAGGAACACCTACGAGATCCCCGACCAGGCCGGGAAGCTAGCCGTCGTCACCGGTGCAAGCGACGGGCTGAGGCTGCAGATCGCCACCAGGCTCGCCTCGGCCGGGGCCGACCTGGTACTGCCGGTCCGCAACCCGCGCAAGGGCGCCGCCGCGGTCGAGCGCATCCGCGCCGCCGCGCTGCGAGCCAGGGTCACCACGACGGATCTCGACCTCGCGTCCCTGGAGTCGGTCAGCGCGCTTGGCGACAAACTCCTTGCGGACGGCCGGCCGGTCGACATCCTGGTCAACAACGCCGCGGTGATGACCCCGCCGACGCGCCACGAGACCCAGGACGGGTTCGAGCTGCAATTCGGAACCAACTTCCTGGGCCACTTCGCGCTGACCGCTTGCATCTTCCCGCTGCTCCGCGAGGCATCCGCGCGGGTGACGACGCTGTCCGCCCTCGGTGCCCGCTCAGGCTCCCTCCAGTGGGACGACCTGCAGTACCAGGGTAAGTACGAAGCCATGAAGGCCTACAGCCAGTCCAAGCTGGCCGAGATGCTGTTCGCGCTCGAGCTGGACCGTCGCAGCCGCGCAGCCGGCTGGGGCATCGTGTCCAACACGGCGCACCCGGGCCTGACGCT
>DATAVO010000167.1:0-13330 GCA_036267695.1 Frankiaceae bacterium | reverse complement strand
CGACGTTCTCCACCGGTCGCGTGCGCAAGTGCAGCCGCAGTACGGCACGCCGGGCCTCCTCATCCGGTGGCAGCACCAGAAGCATGCGGTCGAAACGTCCCGGCCGGCGCAGCGCGCTGTCGACGTCCCAGGGATGATTCGTCGCGGCGAGCACGAAGACGCCGTCGTTGCTGTCCTGCGCGCCGTCGAGCTCGGAAAGCAACGCCTGCACGACGCTGCGGAGCCCGCTGCCGCGCAGGTCGGTGCGCTTGTGACCGATCGCGTCGACCTCGTCGAGAAACAGCACGCAGGGGGCGTTGCGCCGTGCGGTGTCGAAGATGGCCCGTAGCTTGCGCTCGCTCTCCCCGATGTACATGTCAAGCACGTCGACGAGGCTGACCGGATAGAAGCGGGCGCCGAGCTCGCCGGCGACGGCCCGGGCGATGAACGTCTTCCCACATCCGGGCGGGCCGTAGAGCAGCAATCCGCCGCGCAGGCTCTTGCCATAGAGACGGCGCAGCTCGGGGTTGCGCATCGGCATCAGGAACGCGCTTTCCAGCCGCTCCTTCACCTGCTGCATCCCAGCCACATCGGCAAGCCGCACGCCCGCCTGTTCCACATCCCCCGGCGCCGCAGCTGCTGAGTCGTCGTCGCCGTCGACGAACATCGGCGGCACTACGCCCTCGAACGCCTTCTCGGCCTCCGACCAGTCGAAGGGGCTGTCGACGGCGTCCGGTGAACCTTCGGGAGCGCCTTCGTCGAGTGCCTCGGTCGGGAGAGGCGGTGCCTTCTGGGGCTCGGGGGACTCGGGCGCTGGGGGGTCAGCAGCGAGGGCCGCCGTGGCCGCCGCCATCAGCTGCTGGGCTGCGGTGTTGCCGGGGTCGGCGCGTACGACGGTGGCCGCCTCGGTGAGCGCTTCGACCGGCTGGCCGGCGCGCAGCAGGAGCTGCCCGTAGTGCAGGCGCAGGGGCAGATCGTCCGGTGCGGCGGCGACGGCAGCAGCGAGGCTCGCGAGCAGCGGATCCGGCACACGGTCCATGGTGCCGGATGGTGCGCGGCAGTGCTGCCGGTGGGTGACTAGGAGGTCGCTGTGACGAGTGCGGTCGCTATGGCGGCGAGGCCCTCGCGGCGACCGGTGAACCCGAGCCCATCGGTGGTGGTCGCCGCCAGCGATACAGAAGCGCCCGCGGCGTCGGACAGGACGCCTTCGGCCTCCTGGCGCCGCGGACCGAGCTTCGGCTTCGTGCCGATGAGCTGGATCGCGACGTTGCCGATCTGCCAGCCGGCCTCCGCCAACAGGCGCGCCGTTTCCCGCAGCAGGGCGACGCCGGCCGCCTCTGCCCAGCGCGGATCGGACGTGCCGAACACGCTCCCCAGATCGCCCAGACCCGACGCCGACAGAAGGGCGTCGCAGGCGGCATGGGCGGCAACGTCTCCGTCGGAGTGGCCGGCCAGCCCCCGCACGTCAGGCCAGAGCAGCCCGGCGACCCAGCACGGGCGGCCATCCTCGTAGGCGTGCACGTCGACGCCGATGCCGACGCGCGGGAGAGCGGTCATCGCAGCGGCCCGGTGTGGGCGGCGAGCAGGGCTTCGGCGCGTGCGAAGTCGTCCGGCCTGGTGATCTTGAAAGCATCAGCCGCACCAGGGATGACCAGCACCGGCTCGCCGAGCAATTCGACGAGCCCCGCGTCGTCGGTGATGCTCGGGCCCCGCTGCGCATGGGCGCGCTCCAGAACGGACCGCCGGAATCCTTGCGGGGTCTGGATCGCGCGCAGCGTCTCGCGCGGCGGCGTTTCATGAACGATGCCGTCGGGCCCGACGCGCTTGACGGTGTCATCCACCGGAACGCCCGGCACGACGGCGGGCGCCCCGCCGATCACCGCTGCCGCTACCGCTTCGATGAGCGCCACGGGCGCGAGCGGACGCGCTGCGTCATGCACCAGGACGACGTCGACCTCCGCCGGTAACACCTCGAGGGCCGCCCGAACCGACTCCTGACGCGAAGCTCCGCCAGTGACCGTGACCACCGAAAGCTCCTGCGCGATCTGCTCCTCGCACCCCGCGGGTACGGCGACCACCACCGCAGCGACCGGTGACGCAGCACGCAGGCGCGTCACGGCATGGAAAAGCAAACTGCGCCCAGCAAGCAGGCGCAGTGCTTTCGGATCTCCCGGGCCGAGCCGAACACCGCTGCCGGCGGCCGGCACCAGCGCGGCGACGGTCAGCTGGCGAGCACCTCGTCAAGCATGGCCTCGGCCTTGTCTTCGTTGGTGCCCTCGGCGAGAGCGAGCTCGCTGACGAGGATCTGGCGAGCCTTCGAGAGCATGCGCTTCTCGCCGGCGGACAGACCGCGCTCGCGATCACGGCGCCACAGATCGCGAACGACCTCGGCCACCTTGTTCACATCACCCGAGGCCAGCTTCTCGATGTTCGCCTTGTAGCGGCGAGACCAGTTGGTGGGCTCTTCGGTGTGCGGCGCGCGCAACACCTCGAAGACCTTCTCGAGGCCGTCTTGACCGACGACGTCACGGACGCCGACGAGCTCGACATTGTCTGCAGGGACCCGGACCGTCAGATCACCTTGAGCGACCTTGAGCACGAGATAGCTGCGCTCCTGGCCCTTGATGACGCGGGTTTCGATTGCTTCGATCAGTGCTGCACCGTGATGTGGGTAAACCACAGTTTCACCGACAGTGAACGCCATAAGTGTGCTGTCCCTTCCGCCTGTGTCTAAGGATAACAGGTCTATCCGCGCAGGTCACAGGCTTGACAGCAGAGCGTGTGCGTGCAGGAGCCCGGCGATGGGCCGTATGGGTGAAGCTGGAACTTCCCCGTAGCCGACGCAATCGGTGACGGCCGCTGCCAGGAACCTGCGGAAGATTGTGCCCCTGGGGTGCCCCAATCGCGTTCTTCGGAGCACCATGGGAGATGTGGCACACGCTGACGACGATGACGGCTTCCCCGGCCGCTTCGACCCGAGCGATGATTTGCTGCACATTGTCGTCCCCGATGATCTTCGTGAGCTCGACGCCGAAGTCACCGCTTACCGGCGTGAACTCGAGGCCGCGCGGCGCTTTGAGCGCCGCCAGCGCTGGCGTCACCGTTTCACTCCGTCGTGGGCCCGCGGCGGTCTGCCGAGCCCGATCTTCACGGCGGTGCTGCTCGTCATCGCCACCACCGGGCTGCTGCTGAGCGTCTTCGCGCCGGTCACGCAGGAGCATTCCCGGCAGACGGTGATCAGCCCGCTGGCGCATCCCAAGGAGGCGGTGGGCACGGTCGGAGGCCTGCTGCCCGACGTCCAGTTGCTGACAGACGACCAGTCCTTCAATACGCGCACGATCCGTCCGGCGGTCTTCGTGCTCGTTCCCGCAGGCTGCAAGTGCGAGACAGAGATTCGCCAGATCCTCGGGCAGGTCAACGAGGTGCCGCCGGCGCCGTACATGGTGATCGTCTCGCAGGGCAAGGACACCACTTCGGCCAAGCTGGCAGATGCGGTGGACGACGCACGCGGTCCCACCGGCGTGCGCGACGTGAATGGCGTGCTCGCGAAGACCTACCACGCGTCGACCACCGCGCCGACCCTGCTGCTCGTCGCGGGCGACGGCAGGCTCGCGCCCGGCTCGCCGCACGTCTACCACTCAGGTGACCGGCTCGAGAGCGCTCTCGCCCTCCTGCACTACTGACCCTAGAGCTGCTGACCCGCGGCGCTGACGCGACGGGATCAACAGCAGGCGAAGGTCGAGCGCGAGATGGACGACGACGGGAACCAGCAGGCTGCCCGTCAGCAGGTAGGTCTCGGCGAATCCATAGCCGATGATCCCCGCGACGAGCGCGACGAGGGCACCTTGCGAGAGGTGGCTGATCCCGAAAGCCAGCGCTGACGCCACAGCTGCGAGCTGCACCGACCAGCCCACGGCTCCGGTCAGGTACGCGATCAGGAAACCGCGGAAGAGCAGTTCCTCCACCACCCCGGCGCAGACGGCGACAGCGGCGTAGAGCCGCCGCTCGGCACTCGTGCTGGGCAACAGGGCGCTGGAGCCGCCAAAGCGCCGGCCAGGGGCCAGGACGACGAGGATTGCCGCGCCTGCTGCCAGAAGCACGATGCCCGGCAGCAGCGCGGGGTCCCCCGCAGGCATGGAGGGTGCCCGCAGTCCGAGGGCGGTCAGCGGCACCTTCGCCAGTCCCGTGATCCCGATCGAGAGGCCGGCCAGCAGCCACAACCGGCCGATCGCCTGCCGGTACGCGTGCGATCGCAGCCAGGGCTCGAGGGTCAGGCGGCGTCGCAGCTCCCCTCGCCCGAGCACCCCCGAAAGCGGCAGCCCGATGACGAGGTAGCCCGCGAGCACGCCGGCGACGATCGTCACCCCCGGGAGCTGACCCCACACGCGTCCCATTGTCCCCGCGAGTCCTCACCGGTAAGCCGCAGGTGACAAGCTCAGCGGATGTCGGGAAGCCAGGCCGCCGGCAGTGTGCCGCGCCGCGCCGGGCTCCTGCTTGCGTCCTCCCATCCAGAACCCGCAGCAGCGGTGACCACCGTGTCCGCGGCACTCGCAGCGAGCGCCGGCCGCACCGGCTGGGGGGTGGCTGCCGTCGCAGTGGCGGTGGCCGCCGGTCAACTATCCGTCGGCTGGTGCAACGACTACGTCGACCGGGAGCGTGACGCCGCCTCCGGGCGTCGCGACAAGCCCGTCGCGCGCGGCGACATCTCACCCGAAGCCGTCCAGCGGGCAGCGGGGATCGCGCTCGTCGCTGTCCTGCCCCTGTCGTTGCTGTCGGGCTGGCGAGCGGCGGTGGTGCACTGCGTGGCCGTCGCCCTCGCGTGGGCGTATGACCTCGGGCTGAAAGCCACCCCGTGGTCAGTGGTGCCGTACACGATCGCCTTCGGGCTGCTGCCGGTATTCGTGGTGCTGGGGCTGCCCGGCTCCCCCTTGCCGCCGTGGTGGGCGCCGCTGGCGGGCGCCCTGCTCGGCGCCGGGGCGCATTTCGCGAACACGTTGCCGGACCTGGAAGACGACCTGGCGACGGGGGTGCGAGGGCTCCCGCACCAGCTCGGAGCGCTGGCGTCACGCATCCTTTCGGCGGTCCTGCTGCTCAGTGCTTCTGTGGTGCTCGCCTTCGGGCCGGGCTTGCCGCGATCGGCGTCCTCGTCCGCGCTCGTCACCGTCGCGCTGGTGGTGGCCGCTGGGCTGGTCATCGCGGGCAGCGTGCTGGGACGCCGTGCGGGATCGCGGGCACCCTTCCGTGCCACGATGTTCCTGGCACTGGTAGATGTGGTGTTGTTGGTCGCACGCGGCCGGGCTTTGGCCTGAGTTCGCTGGCGTGGACTAGTTTCTGGGGAGCTTCGTTGTCGCCCCACCCTGCATGCCGAGGAGGCCGCTCCACGTGACCGCCACCAGCCGTCCCGGGCGGCGGATCGCCTGCGTGGCGCTCCTTGCGGCCATCCCGCTCACCGCGTGTGCTGCGGGGTATCAGGCGGAGACCTCCCGCGAGCGCTCGACGCTGACCAGCGTCACCGCGGCGAAGGGCACGCTCTCGCTGCGCAACATCTTCTTCGTCGGTCCCGCTTCCGCGGGTGACGACCTTCCGCTCTACCTGGCGATCTTCAACGGCGGCACCGCCACCGACAAGCTGCTGAGCGTCACCTCCTCGGAGAGCTCGGGCGGCTTTGTCCCGACGGACAGCTCGATCTCCGGCAACGGTCAGGTCTTCTACAACGAGGGCGACGGATCCGTTCCCGAGCTCACCGGCATGAAGAGCCTGGCGCGCGTCGGGCAGACGGTCACCGTGACGCTGACCTTCCAGCAGACCGGGGAGATCACCATCACCGTTCCCGTCGAGGCGGCGACGTCCGGGCTGGCCGGGCCGTCCCCGATCCCGACGCCCTCCCCGTCGGCCGAACCGTCGACCTCGCCGAGCGCCTCGGCATCGGCCAGTGCTTCGGCATCAGCCTCGGCCAGCGCGTCAGCCACTCCCTGAGCGTTTCCCACAGGTCAGCGTTCGGGCCGCGTTTCCAGCGGGGTTCTGTCGGAGGGCAGCTCTAGGTTGCGTTCATGGCAGGCCGCAATCTCAGCTCGCGCTATCGCTGCACGGAATGCTCCGCTGAATCGCTGAAATGGCTCGGGCGCTGCGGGTCCTGCCAGGCCTGGGGCACGGTCGAGGAGCTGGCTCCTCGCGGGGTTTCGGTCGGCCTTGGCGGGCGCTCCGGGTCCTTCGCGCGGCAGACCGTCACCGCGGCATTGCCGATCACCGAGGTCCCTTCTGACATGGCGCGGTCCTGGCCTTCGGGGCTCTCGGAATTCGACCGGGTGCTGGGCGGAGGCCTCGTCCCGGGCGCGGTCGTGCTTCTCGCGGGCGAGCCGGGGGTCGGCAAGTCCACCCTCCTGCTGGCCGTCGCGGCCCGGGCGGCGCGCAGCGGCAGGCGCGTGCTCGTCGTCACGGGGGAGGAGACAGCGGCACAGGTGCAGAGCCGGGCGGCGCGCATCGACGCCCTCGCCGACACGCTCTATCTCGCGGCCGAGACCGATCTCGGCGCGCTCGTCACCCATGTCGAGCAGGTGGAGCCCAGCCTGCTCATCGTGGATTCGGTGCAAACCATCTCGGTGGCTGAAGTCGACGGCGTGCCCGGCGGCGTGACTCAGGTGCGCGAGGTCTCCAGCGCGCTGGTGTCCGTCGCCAAGTCGCGGGGGATCGCAACCCTGCTGGTTGGTCACGTCACCAAGGACGGTTCGGTTGCCGGGCCCCGCACTCTCGAACACCTTGTTGATGTCGTGCTGGCGGTCGAGGGGGAGCGGTCCACTCCGCTGCGCATGGTGCGCGCCGTCAAGAATCGCTACGGCCCCACCGATGAGGTGGGCTGCTTCCGCCTCGATGGCGACGGCCTCGCCGATCTGCCTGATCCCAGCGGGCTTTTCCTGTCGCGGGCGCACGGGCATCCCGGCACCGAGCACATCGCCCCGCCCGGCACGTGCGTCACGGTCACGCTCGAAGGGCGCCGGCCCCTTGTCGCCGAAGTGCAGGCACTCGTCGCGCCCCCGGCAGGCGCTCATCCGCGGCGGGCGGTAGCCGGGCTCGATCCAGCGCGGCTGTCGATGGTGCTTGCGGTGCTCGAGACCCGGCTCAACGTGAAGCTCGCGATCAACGACGTGTACGCGTCGACGGTTGGTGGAGTGCGGATCACCGAGCCGGCAGCCGATCTCGCGGTCGCGCTCGCGGTGATGAGCGTGGCCACCCGCCTTCCGCTCCCGGCGGATCTCATCGCCTTGGGTGAGGTCGGGCTCGCCGGTGACGTGCGACCGTGCCAGGGGATCGAGCGCCGGCTCCAGGCCGCCGCCCGCCTCGGCTTCCGGAGGGCCATCGTTCCGGCCGGCTACGCGAGCCCCGCTGTCGCCGTCCCTGACTCGATGAGCGTCGTCTGCGCCGCAGATCTCGAGGGGGTCGTGGCAGCCCTGCGCCGGTTCCTGGCCGAGCATCCCCGAAGCGGTGGGCAGCACGGCCCGGGCCGGTCGAGTGCCTTCGATCCGGAGCAGTTAGAGGCTCAGGTCCTGGCGTTGCGTCCGGCATAGCGGGCTCACCGCCCTCGCGGCGGGGCCCGTTGTCAAATCGTGATGTTTTTCAGGCCTTCTTTGCCTTTCCGACCCCGCAATATTCGCCCTTTTCCGACAGTCGGCACCTTAAGATCAATGCCAGTTCGACCATTTGCGAGGGAGACCGATGGCTGCCGCCGCCGGCGAGGATGTGCTGCGGTCCGTACTGGCTGCGATGGCTCCGGGTACCCAGCTTCGTGACGGGCTGGAACGCATCCTGCGGGGAAATACCGGCGGGCTGATCGTGCTCGGTTTCGACCGCACCGTGGAGTCGCTGTCCACCGGCGGCTTCGAGCTCGACGTCGAATTTTCGGCGACGCGACTTCGCGAACTGTCGAAGATGGACGGCGCCGTTGTGCTGTCCACGGATGGCACGCGTATTCAGCGGGCAAACGTCCACTTGGTGCCTGACCCGACGATCTTCACCGACGAGCAGGGCACCCGCCACCGCACGGCCGAACGCGTCGCCAAGCAGACCGGCTATCCCGTGATCTCGGTGAGCCAGTCGATGCGGATCATCGCCCTTTACGTCCAAGGCCGGCGTTACGTCCTCGACGATTCCGCTGCCATTCTTTCGCGGGCGAATCAAGCGCTGGCCACGCTCGAGCGCTACAAGCTGCGTCTCGACGAGGTGGCGGGCACGCTGTCGGCGCTGGAGATCGAGGATCTCGTCACGGTGCGCGACGCGGTCGCGGTCTCGCAGCGGCTGGAGATGGTGCTGCGGATCTCCGAGGAGATCGGTGGTTACGTCATCGAGCTGGGCAGTGACGGACGCTTGCTGTCCCTGCAGCTCGAGGAGCTGATGGCGGGTGTGGAGCAGGAGCGCGAGCTCATCGTGCGCGACTACCTGCCCTCCGGTGGCCGTCGGGCCCGCACCGCCGACACCGTGCTCGCCGAGCTTTCGGGGGTCAACGCGACCGATCTGCTCGACATGACGGTGCTCGCCCGCATCATGGGCTATCCCGGCGGGGCCGACGTCCTAGAGACCCCCGTCAACCCCCGGGGATACCGGCTGCTGGCCAAGGTGCCGCGCCTTCCGCGGCTCGTGGTCGATCGGCTTGTCGACCATTTCGGCAGCTTGCAGAAGCTGCTGGCGGCGACGATCGACGACCTTCAGGCGGTCGACGGCGTGGGCGAAACCCGGGCCCGCTCCGTGCGCGAAGGCCTTTCGCGGCTGGCCGAATCCAGCATCCTCGAGCGCTACGTCTAAGTCGAGCCGGTCGATGGAGCTGGGTCTAGCGGCTCGCCGCTTCGGCCAGCCCGACGACGTCGACCAGCGGCAGCATCGCGCCGTCGACCCGCAGCAGGTCTTCGACATAGTCGGGAAGCGACGCCGGCCGCGCCCCGAGCGCTTCGGGCCCCGACTCGTCGTCAAGTTCGATGAGGCCGTCCACGCCGTCGCACGCGACGCCGATCGCGTGCTCTGGCCATCCGGCGGCCAGCACGAGCACATCGCCGGTCTCGTCCGCTGCGGCACCTCGCGGACGCGTCTCGTAGACCGCGACCGGCGTCTCCTGTACGTCGAGCACACCGGATAGCGCGCCAACCGATCCGGGCAGGCGGCGCAGGCCGCGCAGCCGTACGACGGCACGCACAGCATCAAGGCGGACGAGGTACCGGTCGCCGGCGGCGTGGAAAGCCAAAACGCGCATGGATGTCACCTCGAAACGATCTCTGCGGGCTGCAGTGGGTTGATGAGTGGACCGCGGGCCAGCTGCTGGCACATGGCCGCAAGGTCTTCGACCCGGCGCCCGCCCAGCTCATTCGCCCGCTCATGAGGCACGCGCCGCGAGAGCGCCAGCGCGGCAGCCCCGTAGGCGCGCGCCGCCTCTGAACCGTGGCCGAGCCGCCCGAGCACGACGGCGAGCAGGAACTGGGCGAAGCCCGATGCGGGGTCGAGGTAGGCGGCGCGGCGCAGCGCGATGAGGGCCTGCGCGTCCTCCCCGATCTCCACCAGCGCGAGCCCGTGCAGGTAATGCAGCTGGGCAGACAAAGGCTGCTCGACCATGTGGCGGGCGGCCAGTTCGGCGGCCGCCGCGTATGCCCCGGCGCTCAGCGCATCGCGTACCTCGGCGAGCGGATCGGGGCGCGGTGCCGGGGGGGCTAACGGCCGGCGCAACGGCGGCGGCCGGCGTACCGCTGCCGGCTCCGGCGGACGACGTCGGTAGAGAAACGCGTCGTCGTGGCGGACCAGTTCGAAGCCGTCGTAGAGGCGCCACAGCGTCTCGCTGTGGCCGAGCAGCAGCCAGCCGCCGGAGACGAGCGCGTTGTGCATGCCGTCGACGACATCGAGCATCTGGCGCCGGTCGAAGTAGATGAGGACGTTGCGGCAGAGCACGAGGTCGAGCCGCGGCGCCGGCGGCGGGTCCGTGGTGAGGTTGTGCTGGCGGAACTCGACCAGGCTGCGCAATTGTGGGCCGACGCGCCAGCCGCTGCCGTCGCGTACGAAATAGCGGAGCAGGTCCTCGTCATCCAGCAGGCTGACGGCGCGCGGCCCGTAGCGGCCCTCGCGCGCCGCTGCGAGTGCGGCGGTGTTGATGTCGGTGCCGATCACCCGGACGTCCCAGTCGGCAGCGCCTTCCGGCAGCAATTTCGCGAGCAGCAGCGCGATCGTGTACGGCTCCTCGCCGGTGGAACACCCGGCGCACCAGATGCGGATGCGGTGATCGCCGCGGGCCAGCAGCGAGGGCAGTACCAGTTCGGCGAGGGCGCGGATCTGCGGTGGGTTGCGGGAGAAGTACGTCTCGCCGATCGTCAGGCCCTCGATGAGGGTCTGCAATTCGGCCGGATCGCGCTGGATTCGGTCCAGATAGCGCTCGGCGTCGTCGATCCCGAGGTGGGCGCAGCGGCCGTGCACCAGGGTGGCGAGGACCCCGCGACGAGTCTCTTCGACGACCAGCCCGCATGCGGCGCGCACGAGCCGTGCGACGTCGTGCAGCGTCGAACCCTGGTCGGGGCGCATCGAGGCGGTCATCGCGTTGCTCGCTCGGGACGTTCGGCGGCCGCGTCGACGAGATGCTCGAGCGCCTCCGCGATCTCGGGAAGAGGCAGGACGCGGTCGACGACGCCCGCCGCGATCGCCGCCCGCGGCATCCCGTAGATCGCAGAGGTGCTCTCGTCTTGCGCGATCGTGGCGGCGCCGGAGGTACGCAGGGCAGCCATCCCGCTGGCGCCGTCGCGTCCCATCCCGGTCAGCAGGACACCGACGGCGTGCGCCCCGCGGCTCGACGCGACGCTTGCGAACGCGCGATCGACGGACGGGATGTGGTGGGCGCCCGGTAGCGGTGCCTGGCAACGGAGGCGGCCCGCTGCTGGGGGCTCGGCGGGTTCGACGATGGAATCCACGTCGCCCGGACAGACCACGACCTCACCGGCGTGCAGCAGATCGCCGTCCTTGCCCAGGTGAACCGGCATCGGGCAGCAGGTGTCCAGCCATCCGGCCAGTCCGGAGAGGAACCCGGCGGGCATGTGCTGCACGACGACCACGGCGGCGGCGAGCCCGCGCGGGAGCCTCGACAGCAGCGCGCCGAGGGCGCTCGGGCCGCCGGTCGATGCCCCGACGATGACGAGTGGGACCTCACTGTGCGGCGCCGGGGAGCGTCGCATCAGACGCCCCCGCGGGTGGCGGATGACGCGGATGCGTGACGCGAGCAGCAGGCAGGCCCGGAGCTCCTCGCCGGCGCCCGTTGCGTCGCCAGCGCTTCCGGTGAGGGGCTGAGCAGGGCGGATGATGACGTCGACCGCTCCCGCGGCCCGCAGTTCGGCCTGGGTCTCCGGACCCGTCAGGTGCTCGTCGCCGTAGATCACCACTGGTACCGGGTGGGAGGCCATCAGTTCCGCCAGGGCCGGCAGCACGCCGTTGGGCAGGTCAGGATCGAGGACGATCGCCGCCGGCTGCAGCCGGGCCGCCTGGGCCAGCAGATCCGCGCGGGTGCGGGCCTCGCCGAGCACGGCGAACCGCGGCTCGTGGGAAAGGATCGTGCGTACCCCGCGACGCGTCAGCGCCGAACCGCCCGCGACCAGGACGCCGACATCGCCGGCCTCCGGCGCCGTACGCGCAGAGGGGGTGAACACGGGTTCCACGCTCATTTCAGCCTGCCGTACAGCTTCACGCGGCCCCCTTGCTGTGAACCATCGGAGGATCCTGGGAGCACCTTGAGGTGCGGCCAAGGGTCGGTGGCCGTGTGGCAGGCTGAGCCGGGTGCCCGATGCCGCCGGCGATCCGCTCGTCGCGTTGCGGGAGTGGTACGCGGCGCAGGCGCGTGACCTTCCGTGGCGCCGGCCCGGCGTGAGTGCCTGGGAGGTGCTGGTCAGCGAGATCATGCTGCAGCAGACGCCGGTGAATCGCGTCCTACCGGCGTATGAGCGCTGGATCGAGCGCTGGCCGGCTCCGGCGGCGCTGGCGGCGGCTCCTTCCGGTGACGCCGTGCGTGAGTGGGGGCGGCTGGGCTATCCGCGTCGCGCGTTGCGACTTCATGCGGCAGCGGCCCTCTGCGTCGAGCGGCACGGTGGAGACGTGCCCCGCACGCCCGAGGAGCTACGCGCTCTGCCGGGGGTGGGGAGCTACACGGCGGCAGCGGTCGCCGCTTTCGCGTACGGCCAGCGGATTGCGGTGGTCGATACGAACGTGCGCCGCGTGGTCACCCGGTGGCTTCTCGGGCTTCCGGGGGCGCTGTCGATTCCAGACGCGCACGTGACGTCGCTGCTGCCGAACGATCCGGCAAGCGCCGTGACGACCTCGATCGCGCTGATGGAGCTCGGCGCCTTGGTGTGCGTGAGCCGCGGGCCCCGGTGCGCTTCCTGCCCGGTGTCGACAACCTGCCGTTGGCTCGCGGCCGGGGCGCCGTCGCCCGAGGAGGCCGGTGTCCGTACCCGGCGCTCCCAGGGCTACGCGGGCACTGACCGCCAGGTTCGGGGGCGGCTGCTCGCAGTGCTCCGGGACGCCGCCGCCGCGGTCGACGCCGCTGCGCTCGACGTCACCTGGCCCGATCACGTGCAACGCGCGCGGGCCCTCGCCAGCCTGGTCGACGACGGCCTAGTGGTCGCCGTACCAGGTGGCTACGCGCTCCCCGCCTAACCGGACCGACCGCCCCCGCCCGCGCCCACGCCCCCGCCCGAAGCCGCGTCCCCGCGTCGCCCCCGAGCACCTAGAAATGGCTGCCAAACAGCCCGATGATCAACCATTGCTAGGTGCTCGGCGGGGTTGGGGAGGTGCGGACGGGCCGTCAGCGGCGGTGCAGGAGGGCGGCGTAGAGCGTCAGACCGGGTCCGAACGCCATCGCCACGACGGGTCCCGGATCGGGAGGCAGCTGTTCCAGCACCATCAGCACGGTCCCGGACGAGCAGTTGCCGTTGGCGTCGAGGATCGCGTACGAGGGCGCCATCGCTGACGGCGGCAGCTCGAGCTGCTCCTCGACGACCTCCAGGATGCGCCGCCCGCCGGGGTGCACGGCCCAGCCGGCGACGTCAGCCGGCGTCAATCCGTGCGGCGCCAGCAGCCGGTCGCGGACCACCGCGCCGACGTGGCGGGCGAGCACCGAGGGCACTTGCGGCGACAGGCCCATCCGGAAGCCGAGATCGGTGATGTCCCACGTCATGTGATCGGCGGTCGAGTGGTCGGCGACGGCGACCATGTCGACGAAGCTCAGCCCGCTGATCCCCTTTGGCCCGGCTGCGTCTGAGGGCATCAGCACGACGGCGGCAGCCGCATCGGAGAACAGCGCATGGGCCACCATTTGCGAGACGTCTTCGGTGGCCGGCTGGATGTG
>DATAVO010000166.1:0-56725 GCA_036267695.1 Frankiaceae bacterium | reverse complement strand
GCCGCTCGGGCGCGCCGGCTGCTGCCCGGCCTCGCGGGATTGCTCGTCGGGGTGGGTGCCGCCGCCCTCATCTTCGCCCCGGATGCCGTCGCCTCACTGCGCCGGCAGCTGATCCCGTCGGCCGCGTACTACCTGAACTGGTCGTCGATCTACACCCACACGTCCTACTTCCAGCAGACCGGCCGCCCGCCGCTGCTGCTGCACCTGTGGTCGCTCGCGGTGGAGGAGCAGTTCTACCTGATCTGGCCGGTCGTGGTCCTGCTGGTGCTCCGGCGTCACAAGGGCAAGCGCGGCCGGCGAATGTTGCGGACGGTCGCACTCACCGGCGCGCTGCTGTCGACAGCGTGGATGGCTGTCCTGGCCGCGCGTCACGGCTTCCCGGTCCCCAATGACCCCTCGCGCGCCTACTACGGCACCGACACTCACGCGATGGGGCTCATGCTGGGGTCGGCACTCGCGTGCATCTGGCCGCTGGGTGCGCTGCCGCGGCTGGTGCGTTACGAGCGCAACGTGCTGGACGTGGTCGGCGGCGCGGCGATCTGCTGGCTGCTCTGGATCTTCCACAGTGCCAGCGAGTTCTCCTACTGGCTCTACCGCGGCGGCTTCCTGCTCTACTCCGCGGCCGCGGTGGTTGCGGTCGCTGTCATCGCCCATCCCGAATGCCGGCTGGGACGGGTCATGGGCGTGCAACCGATCCGGTGGGTCGGCGAGCGCAGCTACGGGATCTACCTCTGGCACTGGCCGATCTTCATGCTCACCCGGCCCAACCTCGACATCGGCATCACCGGCACCGCCAACCTCATCCTGCGTCTCGGCCTCACCGCCATCGCTGCGGAGCTTTCGTGGCGCTTCCTCGAGCAGCCCATCCGCCACGGCGCGCTGGGTCGGCTGCTCGCCGCCTGCCGGGCGCTGGGCCAGCGGCAGGCCGCAGCCAGCCAGCGCAACCTCGCTCGCACCTCCGTCAGCTTCGGCGTCGCCGCCGTGCTGGTCCTGTCCTTCCTTGCCGTCGACCGGCATTCCTCATCGGCCAGCGAAGCGAGCATCGATACCGCGCCGCCTCCAGTCACGGCCCCGCCGAGCGCGGTGTCGAGCTCAGCCCCAAAGCCGACCCCGAGCCCGGACGGAACGCTCGCCCGCAACGTGGTCCCCACCAAGGCACCGACCGTCGCGCCCAGCACCCGTCCGGCCGCACGCACCACCACCCAGGCCCCGACGGCGCCCCACACCACCGCGCCGGGCAGGAAGGTCACGAGCTCGGTGACGGCCTGGGGTGACTCGGTGATGTTGGGTGCGCGCTACGGGCTTGCCTTCGACATCCCTGGGGTGCTCGTCGATGCCGTCGTCGGACGGCAGGCCGGAGCGCTCCCGTCAGGCCTCGCGCAGCTGCGCAAGGACGGCGAACTCGGCCGGGAAGTCGTCATCCACGTCGGTGACAACGGGCTCTTCCTGCGCAGCACGCTCGACAACGCGCTGACCTCGCTGGCGGACCGCCAGCGCGTCGTGCTGGTGACGGTCCGGGTACCGCGGCGCTGGCAGGATCCGGTCAACAGCCTGCTGAAGTCGGTCGCGGCCGGGCACAAGAACGTCGTGATCGCCGACTGGTACGCAGCCTCGGCCGGCCACCCGGAGTACTTCGTGCGCGACGGCGTGCACCTCACGTCGCCCGGCATTGCCGCGTTCGCCGCGCTCATCGCCCACGCGCTCGCCTGAGCCCAGCCGGGGGCTGCGACAATTTGGCCGTGACTGCGCCGTGACGAGTGCCCCGGCCCGCGTGCCGCGGCAGGCGGTGATCGTGTTCATCGGCTTGCAGCTGGCCATGGTGATGTCCTCGCTCGACGGCACCATCGTGGCGACGGCGCTGCCGACGATCACCAAGGACATCGGCGGTTTCTCACGCGTCACCTGGGTGGCGACGGCCTACCTCATGGCACAGGTCGTGTCGATGCCGCTTTACGGCAAGCTCGGTGATCAACTCGGCCGCAAGCGGGTGCTCATCTCGGCGGTGGTCCTGTTCGTCATCGGCTCGATGGCGTGCGGTCTCGCCCAGACCATGAACGAGCTGCTGGTCGCCCGTTTCGTGCAGGGCATCGGCGGCGGCGGGCTCGGAGCGGTCGCGATGGCGGTGACCGCCGACATCATCCCGTCCAAGCAGCTCGGCCGCTGGATGGGCTACCAGGGCGTCGCTTTCGCCGTGGCGAGCGTGCTCGGTCCGGTACTCGGCGGCCTGTTCGTGCAGCACCTGAGCTGGCGGTGGGCGTTCTACATCAACCTGCCGGTCGGCGCGGTGGCGCTGGCGATCATCGCGACCCAGCTGCGCGTCCCGTACCGGCGCCAGCCACACAAGCTGGATTGGCCGGGCGCCGTGCTGATCATGCTGTCGCTGGCTGCGTTCACGGTGCTCGCCAGCACCGGGGGCACGGACTTCGGCTGGACCTCGGCGGAGGGGCTCGGCTTCGCGATCGTCGTGGTCGCGTCGGTCATCGGCTTCACGATCCGCGAGCGGCGGGCCGCCGAGCCGGTGCTGCCGCTGCGGCTGTTCGCCGATCCCGTCATCCGCGGCAACGTCGGCGTGAACCTGACCAGCGGCCTGCTGCTGTTCTGCGGCATCTACTTCGTGCCGCTGTACATGCAGGAGGTCCACGGGCTGACGCCCACCGCGTCAGGACTGGTGCTGGTGCCGGTGATGTTCGGGGCCGCGTTCGGGACGATGCTCTCGGGCCGCAGAGTCGAGCGGGGCGGGCGGATCAAGCCCTGGCCCATCGCCGGTTCGATCGTCGCGATGGCCGGGATGGGACTGCTCTCCATGCTGACCCGCAGCACGCCGACGGTCCTGGTCGCGTCCTTCGTGCTGCTCGTCGGGCTCGGGGCAGGCTTCATGATGCAGCCCTCGCTGCTGGCCGTGCAGAACGCCGCCCCTCCCGGTGACCTCGGGACGGCCACCTCGACCGGGCTCCTTTTCCGGATGCTCGGTTCGACGATCGGGGTGCCGGTCTTTGGGGGACTGATCAACAACCGGCTCGGTGACGGACCCCGGAACCCGACCACCTTCGCCCATGCCCTGACCCCGGTTTTCACAGCGGCGATCTTCGTGGCCCTGCTGGCGCTGGCGTTCGCCGTCACCGTGCCGGAGCGCGCCCTGCGCGAGAGCATCAGCGAGCATCTCGACACCGAAGGCGTGCTCGCCGAACCGGTGGTCTGAGCGGTCGCACCGATTGGATCCCTAGGATCGGCCCATGGCGATCGGGATTGCAGACGAGCATGTTCAGCTGGCCGCGGTGGCTTCCAGCTTCATGAAGCGGCACGGCGACCGGGCGTCCGCTCGTGCGGCGCTGGAGTCGGAAGCCGAGCAGCTCCCGGAGTTCTGGGATGACCTGCGCGAGCTCGGCTGGCTCGGCCTGCACCTGCCGGAGGAGTACGGCGGCTCGGGCGCGGGGCTCGAGGAGCTCTCGGTCGTCGTCGAGGAGCTCGGCCGAGCGCTCGCCGCCGGCCCCTACGTTCCCTGCGTGATCGCCGGAGCGGTCATTGCCGACTCCGGCACGGATGAGTTGAAGCAGCGGCTCCTGCCAGGCCTGGCGGACGGTTCGCTGCTCGCCGGGATCGCGATCGACAGCCAGCTCGAGGTACGCGATGGCACCGTGAGCGGCCTTGTCGAAGCGGTCGTTGGTGGTGGCTCGGCGGGCGTCTTCGTCTTGCCGGCCGGGGACGACGTGGTGATCGTCGACGCGAGCGCGTCCAGCGTCCGGAGCGCTGCCTTGAAGAATCTCGACCCCTCGCGCCGCTCGGTGCAGCTGACGCTCGATGGCGCGCCCGCCGATGTGCTGGCCGGCGCCGCCCGCACGCTGCTCGACGTCGCCCGCTTCGTCTTTGCCGCCGAGGCCGTAGGCATGGCGCAGGCGTGTGTCGAGATGGCCAGTGAGTACGCGCGCACGCGCACCCAGTTCGGACGCGTCATCGCCATGTTCCAGGCGGTCAAGCACCACTGCGCGAACATGGCCGTCGCTGCTGAGCTCGCGACCGCTGCCACCTGGGACGCCGGCCGTGCCTCCGCTGTCGGCGGCGATGAGTTCTCCTACGCGGCCGCTGCAGCCGCCGCTCTCGCGCTGCACGCCGCCGATCTCAACGCCAACCTCAACACCCAGGTGCACGGCGGTATCGGCATCACCTGGGAGCACGACGCCCATCTCTACATGCGGCGGGCCATGGTGCTTGAGTCGCTGCTCGACTGCGAAGCCGCAGCCGCTGATGTGGTCCGGCTCTACCGCGGCGGCGTGCGCCTCACCCGATCGGTCGACCTCCCGCCGGAGGCCGAGGGCATCCGCGACGAGGTCAAGCAGGTCGTCGCTCAGGTGAAGGACCTGGACGAGGCCGGGCGCCGCACCGCACTCGTCGACACGGGCTATGCGGTGCCTTCGTGGCCGAAGCCGTGGGGCCGTGACGCCGGCCCGATCGAGCAGCTGGTCATCGAGGAAGAGTTCAAGGCCGCCGGCATCAAGCGTCCGAGCTACAACATCACCGGCTGGGTCATCCTCACCCTGGTCCAGCATGCGACGCCCGATCAGGTGGCCCGCTGGGTACGCCCGGCGCTGGATCAGGAGCTCATCTGGTGCCAGCTCTTCAGCGAGCCGGAGGCCGGCTCCGACGCGGCCGGCATCAAGACCCGTGCCGTGAAGACCGACGGCGGCTGGATGATCAACGGCCAGAAGGTCTGGACCAGCGGCGCCCATCTGGCGCGCTACGGCTTCGCGACCGTTCGCACCAACCCGGACGCCCCCAAGCACCAGGGCATCACAACGATGGTGATCGACATGAAGGCGCCCGGAGTCACGGTGCGCCCGCTGAAGATGACGACGGGAGCGTCGGAGTTCAACGAGATCTTCTTCGACGACGTCTTCATCCCCGACGACGATGTGGTCGGTCCGATCGACGGCGGCTGGACGGTCGCCCGTGCCACGCTCGGCAACGAGAGCGTCAGCATCGGCGGCGGCCAGGGCGCGATGGCGGTCCCGCTGGAATTGCTGGTCGATTCCTTCGGCAAGAAGCCGGCGCGCCTCAGCGGGGGCGAGGGCCGTATCGGACGGCACATCGCCCGCTCCGACGCCTCCGAGGCGCTGAACCTGCGCAGCGTCCACCGGGCAGTGGCCGGTAGCGGGCCGGGTCCGGAAGGTGCCATGACCAAGCTGCTGCTGTCGGAGAATCTGCACGAGGCGTCGGCGATCCTCGTCGCGACGAACGGGCCGGCGGGTGCCTTCCTGGACGGTGCCGCCTTGATCAGCGGCAACCTGTCGCTGATGCACCGTGGGATGTCCATCGCGGGTGGCACGTCGGAGATCAAGCGCAACCAGATCGGCGAGCGCATCCTCGGCCTGCCGCGCGACCCGCTGATCAACTGACCGGCTCCCGGGTCCGCACCGGCGGGGCGCTACGGTGACGGTCCACTTGGTGGATTCACTGCAGTGAGCTGATCGGCGGAGGGCAGATGGCGGAGCTGGCATCGCGCGCGAAATTCAACGAGCTGATCGGCGTGCTGCAAAAAGCGGGGGACACGTGGGTGGTGCCCGGGCCCGGCATGGACGACGCCGATGTGGCCGAGGGTTTTCGCAACCTGACGCACATCCTGCAAAGCGCGCTGTATTCGCATCAGGAGTTCGATCCCGAGCGGCCGGTCTTCAACCGCATTGTCTCCCCGACGCGCAGCTTCACCGGCGACAACTCTGACGCCATGTACTTCGAGACGCCGGTCGCACCCGGCCGCGAG
Source organism: Frankiaceae bacterium (assembly GCA_036267695.1). GTDB lineage: Bacteria > Actinomycetota > Actinomycetes > Frankiales > Frankiaceae > DATAZK01. The sequence continues at coordinate 50,970 of DATAVO010000166.1, read as the reverse complement.
TACATCGTCACGGGCAACACTGCCGGCGCCGTCTACACCTCGTTCACCATGGAGGCCGGCGCGGCGGACGGCTCCTACGCCACGCACAACTCTGGCGTCCTGCGCGATGACTACATGGACATCGACGCCGATGGCAATTACGAGATCCGGCTCGGTGGCCCCTCGGCGGAGCGCAACTGGCTCGAGATCCCGCCGGACGGTGGGCGCATCACCACCCGCCATTATTGGGAATGGCCGCACTCGGCGTCGGCGTCGCAGACCCTGCATGTGCCGCTCAGCATCCGCGTCGTCGATCCGCCGCCGCCTCCCGGCCGCTGGGATGACGCCCGCGTGGCCGCCGCCCTGCAGCGCGTCATCAACCACGTCTACGACAAGACCGTCGGCGCACCGCCGCGTCCCGCGGGCCCACCCGCGCCGTTCGTCTCGATCACACCGAATGATTTTCCCGAGCCGGTCGTTCCAGGCAACATGGCGTTCGCGGCGGTCGATGCGGCGTACTCGATGGCGCCGTACCTCCTCGGCCCGGATGAGGCGCTCGTGATGACCGGGCGCTGGCCGGAATGCCGCTTCGCCAACGTCTGCCTGTGGAACCGGTGGTCGCAGATGTATGACTACGTGAACCGGCAGGTGAGCCTGAACCGTTCCAACACCACGCTGGAACCCGATGGCAGCTTCCGCATGATCCTCGCCCATTCCGACCCGGGGCTGCCCAACTGGATCGACACCGAGGGACGCGGGCTCGGCACCGTCTTCTGGCGCTTCTTCCTGCCCGAGGGTCCGATCGAGACACCGAAGGCCGAGGTCGTGAAGTTCGCCGATCTGGTGAGCCGCTGAGATGCCGATCCCTACCCAGCGCGATCCCGAAGCGACCCGCCTGGCCCTGCGCGGCTGGCTTGCCGGCAAGCTCCCCGAGGCTGAAGATCTAGATATTTCCGAGCTCTCCGGACCTGCGGCTACTGGCTTCTCGAACGAGACGATCCTTTTCGAAGCCCGCTGGATGGAGGGCGGGGTCAAGCGCGACGAGGAGTTCGTCCTGCGGGTCAAGCCCACCGGCTACACGGTGTTCATGGAGTCGGAGTTCGAAGCGCAGTACGAGGTCATGAAGACGCTCCACGAGCGCACCGACGTGACGGTCCCGAAGATCTGGTGGTACGAGACCGACCCGGGCCCGCTCGGCGCCGACTTCTACGCGATGAGCCGTGTTCACGGGCGCACCCCACCCGACACCCCGCCCTACCACGTCGGTGGCTGGGTGGTCGACCTCTCGCCCACCGAGCGCGAAAAGCTGTGGTGGAGCGGCATCGAGAACATGTCGCGCATCCACCGGGTCGACTACCGGGCGCTCGGCTTCGACAGGCTCTTCGACCGCCCGGCCCGCGGTCCCCTCGGGCTGGACCAGCAAATCCAGTATTACGAGGAGTATTTCGACTGGGCGCAGGCCGGGCGCAGCGTGCCGATCGCCGAGCAGACCCGTGAGTGGATACGCGCCAACCGGCCGGTATCGACCGAGCTCGGTCTGGTCTGGGGCGACTCGCGCGCCGGCAACATGATCTTCAACGACGGCAACGAATGCGCGGCCGTGCTCGACTGGGAAATGGCGACGATCGGCCCGCCGGAAGAAGACCTCGGATGGTGGCTGTTCCTTGACACCTTCCACAGCCAGGGCACCGGAGTCGCGCGGCTGCCGGGCTTTCCGACGCATGAGGAATCCGAGGCGCGCTACGCCGAACTGCTCGGGCGGCCCATGGAGAACATGCACTTCTGGAAGGTCTTCGCGGGCTACCGGTTCGCGGTCGTGATGATGCGCATCACCGGCCTGACCGAGGAGATGGGCCTCGTGCCGACCGGCGAATCGACCCCGTACGCCCAGAACAATGGAGTGACCCGAGTCCTCGCGTCACTGCTCGACTTGCCGAGCCCCGGCGAGCCTGCTGTCCCCGGTAGTTACTAGAAAGAGAGAGCGATGATCCGCTTCAGCGTCATGTACCCGTCCGCCGAGGGCTCGACCTTCGACAAGGACTACTACGTCAGCAAGCACGTGCCGCTCGCCGTCAAGACGTGGGGCCTGGACTCGTCGGCGGCGCAGATCGATATGGGCCTGAACGGGCCGTACGTCGCCGCCGTGCACTTCGTCTTCGAGGACAACGACGCGATGGGCGCCGCACTGGCCTCGCCGGGCACCGGCGACGTGATGGCCGACGTGGCGAACTACACCAACATCGAGCCGGTCACCCAGACCAGCGAGATCGTCAGCTAGCCGCGCTGATCACCGTTCCGGGCAGCTCGCCGGTGAGTTTTCCCCCCGTCTGCACCGGGACACCTGACACGATCGTCGCGCGGTAGCCGCCCTCGGGACGGCGCAGCCGCGCGCCGTCGCCGGGCAGGTCGTGGACGAACTCGTCGTCGTCGTAATGCAATTCCTCCAGCGCGAAGACGACGAGATCGGCGTGGTTGCCGGGCGCGATGGTGCCGCGTCCGGTGAAGCCGAATACCTCGGCCTGCCGTCCGGTCAGCTCGTACACCGCTTGTTCGAGCGTGAAGTCGCCGCGCTCGCGTACGTGACGGGTGAAGATCAGGGTGGTGTCGCCGGAGGCACAGAGCATCTGCATGTGAGCCCCGGCGTCGGAGGAACTGACGAGCACGGCCGGATCGGTGAGGGTGCGGGCGACTCCGTCGACATCGGCGTTGGAGACGCCCACCGCAACGACTCCGGGGTGGCAGTCGTTCGCGGCGACGAAGTCGGCGAAGACGTCGGACGGGTGGCCGCCGCGCTCGTCAACGAGCTCTTCGAGGGTGCGTCCGAGCCAGGGCTGGTTGGCTACGCCGGTGACCTCGACGAAGCGCACCTTGTCCAGGCGGCGGTGCGGGAAGAGGGACTTCTCGGTGCGGTCCCACTCGGCGCGGGCTACGGCACGCCAGTCGGGGTCGGCGAGCAGCTGGGCCTTGTCGGCGCCGCGGGCCGCGATGACCTTGTGCCAGCCGGCCGGCATCGACATGAACATCATCGAGGAATCCCAGTTGAGCCGGAAGTCGACGGTGCGCGGTGAGAGCTGCGGGTAGAAGCCGATGCCCTCGGCCTTGAGCTTGCGGGCGAGATCGATCCAGCGCTGGGTGCCGGCCGGATTGCTGTCGGTGTAGGTGAATCCGGTCCAGGTGAGCGGGATGCCGCGGGCACCGCAGCGGCGGGCGAGGTCTTCGAGCAGGACCTCCGGCTTGTCGCCGAGCAGCCCCGGCACGACTTCCACGAGGCCGTGCCCGGCTCGCTGGATCACGTCGAACAGCGCGTCGAACTCGTCCATGTCAGCCGCCCGAGAGGGCACGGGCCGGCCTTCCTTGTCGCTGTCCAGGAACGACGTCGACAGGCCCCACGCCCCAGCGTCCATCGCCTCTTCGAAGAGGGCGGCGATCTGCTGGCGCTGCTCCGCAGTCGCGGGTTCGGTCCATGCCGCGTCGCCCATGACGGCGAGGCGCAGCGGGCTGTGGCCGACGAGCGCGGCGAGGTTGATGCCGGTGCCGACCGCGTTCACCGCGTCGCGGTAGCCGTCGTAATTGCGCCACGTCCACGGCACCTCGTCATCGAAGAGGTGACGCGGCACATCCTCGATGTAGGCGAAGAGATCGGCGATCTGCCCGCGGGTCTCGGGTGATGCCGGGTAGAGCGAAAGGCTGCAATTGCCGACCAGCATCGTGGTGACGCCGTGCAGCGGATCGGGGTCGAGCCGGGGGTCCCAGAACACCTGCGGATCGGTATGCGCGTGAGTGTCGATGAAGCCGGGGGTGACGACCGCGCCGCGAGCGTCGATCTCCTGCTCGCCGTCAGGCGCGAGATCCGGGCCGACTTCGGCGATGCGGCCGCCCGAGATGCGTACGTCGGCGCGACGCCGCGGCGCTCCGGTGCCGTCGATGACCTCGCCGCCGCGAATCAGCAGGCGCTCTGTTGACATGCTCACAACCCTTCAGCTGGCCAGCACATAGTCCGCATAGGACTTGCGGATCTTGACGACCTTGGGCAGCGCGACTGCCATGCAGTAGCCCTGGCCGGGATTCTTGGCGAAGAAATCCTGGTGGTAGTCCTCGGCGTCGAACCACTCGCCGAGCGGGGTGATCTCGGTGACGATCCCGCCGTCCCAGTACTCGACCGCCCGCTCGCGCGCCTGCTCGAAGAGCGCCTTCTGCGCGTCATCGGTGTAGAACATCGCCGAGCGGTACTGGGTGCCCACGTCGTTGCCCTGCCGGTTCAGCTGGCGCGGGTCGTGCAGGGTGAAGAAGACGTCGAGGATGACCTCGGGCGGGATCACGATCTCGTCGAAGATCACCTTGACCGACTCGGCGTGACCGGTGCGCCCGGTGGTGACGTCGTGGTATGTCGGCCTGTCGGTGTGGCCGCCGGTATAGCCCGAGACGACGTCCTGCACTCCCTTGAGCGAGCGGTAGACCGCGTCGAGGCACCAGAAACAGCCGCCGGCGAGGACGTACGTCTGCATGAGGGGGAGCCTAGACCCGGCGCGCGCAACGGCCGGAAGGTAGTGACGTACTGGTAACCCGCCCGACACCGCGCCGATACGACCCAGCAACCGCGCGCCGGGAAACTGAGGTTTCCTCGGACCGGGAGAGCAGATGGCGAAGGCCACCCTGACGATCAACAGCCACAACTACGGCGCATGGTCGCTACGCAGCTGGCTGATCTGCAAGATGTCGGGACTCGATTTCGACACTGTCGTTGCGGGTGACGACGATCCGGCGACGCGAGCGGAGCTGCTGCTGCTCTCACCGTCGTTCCTGGTGCCATGCCTGGATCACGACGGGCTCAGGGTCTGGGACACGATGGCGATCGCCGAGCACCTGCAGGAGGTGCTGGCCGATCCGAAGCTGCTCCCTGCCGATCCCGTCGCCCGGGCGCACTGCCGTTCGATCTGCGGGGAGATGCACTCGGGATTTGCGAATGCCTGAGAAACTTCGGTGGTCCTTGGCTTTTCGGCGAGGAAGAGGCGGTCAACTCCTCGACCGTGCTGAACTGCCTCGTCGACCACGAGAATGCCGGAACCCTGAGCGCGGTCTACGCCGACGAGGGAACGATCTCGGGGATCGAGCGCAAGGTGGCCGGCCCCGGATACCTCGATGCGGGTGACATGGCCCACACGTTCGATCTGTTACGCGCGAACGAACTCATCTTCCGCTATGTCCGGTCGAACTGGCTGAACGGCCAGCCCGCGCCGGCCTTCGATCTCCTTGCGTGGAACGGTGATTCGACCCGGATGCCCGCGCAGATGCACAGTGATTACCTGCGCTCCTGCTGGCTGGAGAACGCGCTCGCCCGCGATGAGATGGTGCTTTTTGGAGAGCGTCTCAAAGTGTCGGAGATCAACACGGACACCTACATCGTGGCCGCGATCGACGACCAACCCGCCCTCGCCCAAAGCGAGGCTCTGGACCAACGATCAGCCCGATCCCGAGCCCGATGCTGGCTCGAAGGCGCCGAGAAGTCCGCGAAGAGTTGGTGGCAGGACTGGGCGGAGTGGATCGAGCCGCGGGCCGGTGCCATGGTGCCGCCTCCGGCGATGGGCGACGCCGAGCACCCCGTGCTGTTCGACGCTCCGGGGACGTTCGTCCACGCGCGATAGCGCTGGGCGTATCTGCGCTTCAGCGCGGCGCGAGTTCCATGCCGGCGGCGAGCCCGACTTCCCGGTACGCCTCGGCCAGCGCGGCGAGCGAGGAGTGGGCGTTGAGCCCGCTCGGATTCGGAACGACCCACAGCTGCGCGCCCCCGAGCGTGACGGGCTGCTTGCCCGCGATGGCCTTGGGCTGCCGGTACGCGGCGCGGTAGGCGGTGATGCCGAGCACCGCGACGACCGGGACGCCGAGCTCCTTCACGTGGCGGGCCAGCCGGCGGCCTCCTTCGAGGAGTTCGTCGTTGGCGAGCTCGTCGGCCCGGGCTGTGGCACGGGCGACGAGATTGGTGATGCCGATGCCCCGCTGCAGCAGGTACTCGCGGTTCGCCTCGGTGTAGCCCGCTGACGCGTCGAGGGGCCGGTCGATGATGCCGGCCGCCAGCAGGGCCGGGTAGAAACGGTTTCCCCGGCGACTGAAATGCGCCTGCGTCGCCGCGGTCCAGAGCCCTGGGTTGATCCCGACGAAGAGCAGCCGGGTCGACGGGCCGAGCAGATCAGGCAGCGTCGCGTCGCGGAACGACTCGAGCTCGGCCCTGGTGAATTCCACGTCCCGCACGGTAGTCAGCGTTCGGTCATTCCGGTTCGGCTTGCCGCTGTAGGACACCAGTCGCACGTCAGCCGGTGGGCCCTTCCACCACGTCGCCCTGACGAGGCGCCGGGGTGAGGCGGGAAAGCGCGAGAGCGATCTCCCGGGCCCAGGCGGCGCTGACGCCGTCCGGCGTCGCGACCGACGGATGGCCAGTGAGCGTGAGTTGCGCGTTCGAGCCGTCGAGATGCAGGCCCCGCGCCCCGGCGGTCAGGTCAGCACCGGAGGCCTCGTCGCTGCGGTCGACCAGTATGGCTGCCACACCGACGTTGCGGCCGGTGAGGCTGCGGAAGGGGTCGAGGCCTCCAGCGGTCGTGCGCGCATCGGCGATCACCAACCGGCGCAGCGGAAACGGCCGCAGGCTGACCGTGGCTCGATCCACCTCGGCCACCAGCTCGGAAATCAGCCGCCGCGAACCGGGCAGGTCCGCCGACCAGGTGGGGTGGGTGCCGCGGCCTTTGGTGTGCGGCAGCAGGGAAAGCCACGACCAGGTGAGCGGATCGTCACTGGGGAGCGCGACGACGAGCTCCAACTCGTCGGGCGCGAGCAAGCAGGCGGACTGACCGATCAGCCAGCGGATCAGGGCGTCGCAGAGCGCGGGGTCACCGCTCAGCACGATGGGTTCACCACCGAGCAGGTCGACGGTGAGGGGCGAAGCGGGCATTGCGGCGGCGGTCTTGCGGCGCTTGCCGGCCGGCTCCGAGAGCGTCCCCACGCGCATCCTCAGCGCATCCGCATCCGCGCTGCAGCGCTCCCAGAGCTGCGATGTGCGGTCGACCGCGCGGACCCAGATCTGCGTCGCATCCGGTGACGCGGCTCTGAGGCGGTGCACGTCATCGGCTAGCGGCGGCTCGGCGGGACGGCGGAAACGCCTGCCGCTGCTGGTGATTTGCTGAAGTATCGAGCGCTGGGCGCGGACGATGGTGACCGAGCTGCCGTCGTCGCCGGTGCGCCCGAGCGTGAGCGGGCGATGGCCGACGATCGTCATCTGCGAGGCGCCGGCGCCGATCCACTCACCGCCGTCCAGCACTCGCGGAATCCTCACAGCCTCGCCCTCGACGAGGGTCCCGTTCACCGAACCTTCGTCCTGCAGGCGCACCTGTCCGGCCGCGTTCACCTCGAGCACGAAGTGCCGTCGTGACAAGAAGCGGTCGGGCACTTGCGCGTCAGCGGCGTCACTGCGACCCACGACGTAACGCTTTGCCGTCAAGGGAATTCGCAGACCCGAGCATGGTCCGGCGACGACGGCCAGATCTCGGACGGGTGTCGGAGACGGCAAGATCGTGGTGACGTCGCCGGAATGGATCGAGGACGCCGGCAGCTGCTCGTCGAGCGCCGCAGACAACGCTACTGCGAATTCACGGCAGGTCTCGTAGCGGTCGGCCGGATCCTTCGCCAGGGCTCGGGCCAGTACCGGATCAGCGCCTCGCGGGATGCGGTGCGCACGCGAGCTGACCGCTGGCGGCACGACTTCCAGGTGCGCCTTGAGCATGGCCGGCTGCATCAGATCACCGAACGGGAGCACTCCGGTCAGGCACTCGAAAGCCAAGCATCCCAAGGAGTATTGGTCAGCTCGGCCATCGACCCGGCTGCCGAGGATCTGCTCCGGGGCGATGTAGCCGACGGTGCCGATGAGCGAGTTCGCCTCGGTCAGCGTCGTGGTCGCCTTCTGCAGGCGGGTGATTCCGAAGTCCGTGAGGTAGACGTTCCACGGCTGCCCATCCGGGGTCTGGACCAGAACGTTCTCGGGCTTGACGTCGCGGTGCACGAGGTCGCTCGCATGGGCGGCGTCGAGCGCGTCGGCGACCGACATGACCACGCGCATCGCAGCTTCGACCGGAAGGCGTCCCGCGGTCATCCGCTGGCGCAGATCGCCGCCGACGATGTACTCGCTGGCGATGAACATCCGCCCGGCGACCTCGCCCGCGGTGTAGACGGTGACGATTGCCGGATGCCGCACGCGGGCGGCCAGATGAGCCTCGCGCAAGAAGCGCTCGCGGAAGGTGGGGTCGTCGGCGAACTCCGAACGCAGCAGCTTCACTGCGTCCAGCCGGCGCAGGACTTCATGGCGGGCGAGGTAGACCTCGCCCATGCCGCCGCGCGCGATAAGGCGTTCCACCTGATATCCGGCAAAGCGGGCCCCCGGGGAAAGCACGTGTCGAGCTTGCCTCAGTTCATCGAGCGGGCCGGTGGTTTTGGCTAAAAGCACCAACGCGAAACCGCAATCCGACTACGGCAAGACAACGCGCGCACCGGATTTCCGGATTCTTCTTCCGATCAGCTGCGCTTCTCCCTACTGTGATCACCACGAAATCGGGGGAAGTATGCAGGCTCAGCTCGGGCTGACGGGTTACTCGGACGCCGAGGAAATCGGTCGCGGCGGGTTCGGCGTGGTCTATCGGGCGCGCCAGGTATCGCTGAACCGCATGGTCGCCATCAAAGTGCTGCCCTCTGCCACCATGGGCGAGCAGACCCGCAAGAGGTTCGAACGCGAATGCCGCGCAATGGCTGCGCTGGCTGACCATCCGAACATCGTCTCCATTTTCGAGCACGGCATCGCCGAGGAGTCGCGGCGCCCCTTCATCGTGATGGAGTACGTGTCCGGCGGATCGCTTGCCGCTCGCGGAGAGATCGACTGGCAGCGGGCGCTGGAGATCGGCATCAAACTGTGCGGTGCGCTGGAGACGGCCCACCGGGCGGGGATCCTTCATCGTGACCTCAAGCCCGAGAACGTTCTGGTTTCCGCGTTCGGGCAGGTGATGCTCGCGGACTTCGGCGTCGCCAAGGTTCAGGACAGTTCCGAGACGCCGACGGGCAACATCACGGCCAGCATCTTGCACGCGGCACCCGAATTGCTGACCGGGCAGCGTCCGGAAATAGCCACAGATGTCTACTCACTGGCGTCTACGATCTATTCGCTCATTCTGGGCCGTGCGCCATTCGCCCGGCCGGACGAGGAATCGCTCGCGCCGCTGATCACCCGGATTTGCCTGGAGCAGCCGCCGGATCTCACCGCCATGGGCGTGCCCGAGGCGGTCTCGACAATCCTGGAGCGTGGGCTGGCGAAGGAGCCCGCCGAGCGCTTCGATTCCGCACTGGATTTCGGTCAGGCGATGCAGCAGGCGCAGCGCGCGCTGGGCCTGCCGGTCACCGAGATCCATGTGGCTGCTGACCTCACCGTTGCCGCCGATCCGACGGCCGTTCCGCGCCAGCGTCCGCCTGAGGTGTTTCGGCCCGACGCGACGACGGCCGCGCGCAAGTTGACTCCTGCTGAACTCGGCATCATCGGCGGCGGCGGCGGCGGGGGTGGTGGTGGTGGAGCGCGCGAGCCGGGTGGTGCTGGTGGTGCACAGCGGCCGCCTCGCCGCTCACGGCGCGTGCTCGCCAGCCTCACGGCGCTCGTCGTCCTGGCCTTCGCCGGCAGCGGAATCCTGATCGCCAACCTGACTGGCGACAGCCAGAAGACATCTGCCAGCTCGGTGATTCCCGGGGGTTCGACGGCCTCCGGGGCCGCCGGTTCGACATCGGGGCAGGCGGCAGGCGGAACGAAGAGCAAGACCTCTTCGAAGTCCGGAACCTCGGGCTCGACCGGCTCTGATGGCGGCAGTTCCACAAGCACCGGTGGCGGCGCAGGTTCCGTCGGCAGTGCCACCGACGGTGGTGGCGGCGGCACGCTCATCGCGGGCGGCGGCGGGAGTACCGGCAGCAGCACGGACGGCGGAAGCACGGGCGGTACCGGCAGCAACGGCACGACGGGTGGCACCACCGGTACTACCACCGGCGGCACCAAAGTCCGGCCGAAGACGAGTGGCGGCAGCACGGTGCCTGCCGTCGTCGATCCCGGACCGACGACCCCCACGACGAAGGTGACCAAGTCGACGGCGCCGGCCGCACAGCCGTTCGTCGACCACGCGCCCTCGGTCTTCGCGTCGAGTCAGACGAGCAACGAGACGACGCCGTTGGTGGTCAATTTCACCGCGAGTGACCCCGATGCCGGAGACCACGCGACGATCAGCGTCTCCGGCCTCCCTGCAGGCCTGAGTGCCAACGGCGGGCAAGTCACCGGTGCCATCTCCTACACCGCGGCCAACGGCACGTCGAACCGTACGAACATCGCGTCGTCGAACTTCCCGGTGACCGTCACGGCGACCGATACGCACGGGAAGTCGACCTCACGGGTCATCACCTGGACGGTGCGTGACACCGCCCGCACGATGCCCAACTACATCGGCCAGTTCGGGTGCGGTGGGTGCGGCGGGTTGCCCGACGTCAACGCGATCTCGACGCCGGTCTTCGACTGCGCATACGACCCGAATGGCACCAACCAGCTGATCTGGCGCCAGAGCGTCGCGCCCGGCTCGGTGATCACCTGGGGTCAGAACATCGAGTACTGGTACGGCAAGAACGACACGTCATGCCCGCACGTGGCGCAGGGCTGGTAGCCAAGCAGGAGCGCAGTCCGGTGCGAGGGCGTGAGGGCGACCCTCGTAGGGTTCGGCCATGACCGTGACTTCATGGGACGACTTCCCCGTCCACCAGTCCTCGAACTGGATCGCGCACCCCGCCACCAGCGACCGCAACTTCTATGACCGCTACTACTTCAACTGCTTCGACACCAGAGGTGAGTACATCGCGATCATGGGCCTGGGGCAGTACCCGAACCTCGGGGTCACCGACGCGTTCGTGACCGTCCGGCTCGGCGAGGAGCAGCACGTCGTGCGCGCCTCGCGGCCGCTGGGCGACCGCGCCGACATCTCGGTCGGCCCGTTTCGGATCGAGGTCATCGAGCCGCTGAAGAAGCTGCGCTTCCTGGCCGAGCCGACCGAGCACACCGTCGCGATGGACCTCACCTGGGAGGGCGTGGGCCCTGCTGTCGCCGAGCCCAACCAGTTCATCCGCCACGGCTCGCGGGTCATGTTCGACACCCAGCGCCTGGCGCAGATGGGCTCCTGGAGCGGCACCCTCAACGTCGGTGGCCGAGACCTCAAGGTCGACCCGGCGACGACGTGGGGATCGCGCGACCGTTCCTGGGGCGTCCGGCCGGTGGGGGAGAAGGAGCCCGACGGCATCCGGCAGGGCGCGAACGTCATGGGCGGCGGCATGTGGAGCTACTTCCCGATGCGCTTCGAGGACCACTCGATCTACTACATCTGCTCCGAGCGGGCCGACGGCGTCCGCACCCTCGAGCAGGCGGAGCGGGTGTGGCTGGACGGGCGTATCGAGCAGCTCGGCCGCACCGAGCACAACCACCATTTCGAGGCTGGCATCCGGTTGCTGACGGGATCGACCATCAGCTTCCCCGACGCCGGGTTCGAGATCCGCGCGACGCCGCTGCTGGCGAACTTCCTTGCCGTCGGAACCGGTTACGGGCTCGAAGCCGACTGGCGCCACGGCATGTACCAGGGCCCCCATCCCGTCACGCAGGGGATCGTCTACAAGGTCCCCGAGATCCGCCAGCTCGGCGCGTACGCGGTGGTCGACCATGCCGCCAGGTTCGAGTACGACGGCCACCAGGGCTTCGGCCTGTACGAGCATTCCTTCAGCGGATCGATGCCGCGCTACGGCCTCGAGTGAGTAGGGCAAACCCATGCCGACGTTGGAGGAAATGGTCGTTCCGGCGACCGCGGCCGTCGTGACCGTCGAGATGCAGCGCGGCGTGATCGGTGACCGGGTCGGGGACAACACCTTGAAGGCCGAGGTCGATGCCAAGGGCATCATCCCGGCGGCGCAGCGGCTCGTCATCGCCGCTCGCGCGGCTGGGGTGCGGGTCGTGCACGCCACGATCACCATGCGTGCCGATCGGGCGGCGCTCACCATCAACAACGCGATGATGGCGATGTCGGTGAAGAACCCCCATCAGGTACTGGAGGGTTCGGAGTACGGGGAGCTGATTCCCGAGCTCGGGCCGGAGCCGCCGGACATCGTCTGCAACCGCATCCACGGGCTCACCCCGTTCACCGGCACCGAGCTCGACCCCATCCTGCGCAACATCGGTACGCGCACGATCATCCCGGTCGGGGTGTCGGTGAACGAGGCATTGCTGGGCACCTGCCTCACGGCAGCCGATCTCGGCTACCAGATCGCCTTGCCCGTCGACGCGATTGCCGGAGTCCCAGGAGATTACGCCGACGCCGTGGTACTGAACACGCTCGCGCTCATCGCCAGGCGCACCACGGTCGACGACGTCATCGCTGCCTGGAACGGTTGACCCGATGGCCGCTGGGGATGCCGTGATGATCACCGGTGGCACCGGGCTGATCGGGTCGAACGTCTGCAAACTCCTTACGGCACAAGGGCGTCGGGTACGCGCGCTGGTGCGGCCGGGCAGCGAAACCGAGCCGCTCGCGGCCCTCGGGGTGGAACTGGTCTTCGGCGACATCACGTCTCGACGCGACGTTGCCCGCGCAGCCGAGGGGGCCGCTGCCGTCATCAATTCCGCGGCGCTGCTCGGTGGCGCCGTCCAGGACCTCGAGGCATCCCGCGCGACCAACCACGTCGGCTCGTTGCATTGCTACGACGTCGCCGCAGCCGCCGGTGCACGCGTCGTGGAGATAGCGACCACCACATTCCTGAAGCACGAGACGCCGCTGACCGAGCATCCCGAGGTCGTCGACAACGTTCCGGACGATCCGTACAGCATCTCGAAGGCGGCCGCTTTCCGGGACGGCATGCGGCGCGCTGCCGAGGGGCAGGACCTGCTCTTCGTCATACCTGGCGGCGCTTTCGGTCCATCGCCCTGCCCGCAAAGGGCGATGGGCTCGACGAGTTTCAACCGTCTCGTGGCCGCCGGCATCCGCGGCAGGGTCGCTGATTACGTCAGCTATCCGGTGCCGTGGGTGCGCGCCGAGGACGTGGCGAGCGTGGTCGTGGCATCCGTCGACAAGGGCTTGGCAGGGGAGGCGTATCTCGCCTTCGGCCATGAGGATGCGATGACCACAGCCGCCTTCCTGAACGTCGCGTGCGACTCGGCCGAGGTCGGGCATCGGGTCGCGGAAGTCACCATCGATCCGGGCGATCCTTCGGCTGCGGAGCGCTACGGCGATACCCTCGTCGAGTTGGCGCGGCGCACGTTCCCGGTGCCGTGGTTCGACAACTCCTACACCCGCGAACGGCTGGGCTATCGTCCGGTGCCGCTGCGCGATGCGATGGACGAGACCGTGGGATGGCTGCGCGCGATCGGCCGGATCTGAGGGTCAGCTGAGCCTGACGACGGTGCGGCCCATGGTCTCGCGTCGCTCCTGCCGCTCCATCGCCTCCGGCAACTCGTCGAAGGAGATCTCCGAGGTGACCACGGTGCGGATCTTGCCTGCGCGCATCAGTTCGAGCAGGCTCCGGTGCGCGTGCAGACCGTCGCTGCGGGACGGCCAGTTCAGCCCGGCCAGCAGCCGGGTCGCGAGCGGATCCATGGTGTACGCGAGGCAGACCCCGAGCAGCGAGAAGTTGCCGTAGATGGCGGGCTGCATCAGGATCGGCGCCCCGTCATTGGTGATGTCCTCGGCGTAGCCGATGATCAGGTGCCGACCGTGCATGCCCATGCAACGGAAGGTCTCGGTGGTCACCGATCCACCGACACTGTCGAGCGCGACATCGACCCCGGCGGAGAACGTGGCATCAAGCACCGCATCGGCAAAGCCGCCTTCGCGGTAGTCGATGGCGACGTCGGCGCCCAGTTCGCGGCAGAACGCCACCTTCTCCGGGCCGCCCGCAGTCGCGATGACCGTGGCGCCCAGCGCCTTACCGAGCTGGATCGCCGCCGACCCCACGCCGCCGGCGCCTGCATGCACGAGCAGCGTCTCGCCGGGCTGCAGCCGCGCCCGCTCGACGAGGCTGAACCAGCTCAGATGGAAGGGATAGTGCAGCGCCGCCCCCTCGGAATCACCGAGCCAGTCAGGGATCAGCATCGCGCTCGTCGCATCGACCACGGCGTACTCCGCGAAGCCGCCGGCGGCGCCGACCGGAATGCCGACGATCCGCCGGCCGACGAGATGTTCCGATCCTGGACCGGCGCTCTCGACGACGCCCATCGCCTCCATGCCCGGGATGAACGGCGGCTGCAGCGGGACGACCGACCAGCGTCCGCGCACGATGTCGGTGTCGTTGAAGTTCACGCAGAATGCCGATACGGCGACGCGCACCTCACCCGGACCCGGCTCGCGCACTGACACCGTCTGGCGTTCCAGCACCTTGGTCGGGTCACCGTGTGCCGTCGCCATCCACGCGTCAGCCTTGAGCTCTGTCATGCCGCCATCCTCTCGCGCAGCCTGAGCTCGGTAAGACTGGGGTCATGTACGCCACGGTGGCCGCGGCTGATCGCATGCTGCGCCGCCCGCTGCCGTTCGAGGGCGGCGGCGGTCGGCACAAGGTCGGACTGCGGCCCGTCGATCCCGCAGACTGGCTCGAGCTCACCGGTGCTGACGTGCCTGGCCAACTCGCGGAGAAGCGCCGGGTCTTCGGTGCTCACCGGGGTGCAGTGCTCGCGGCTCTTCCGGGCTCGCAGGACGCGTGCCTCGAACTGCTCGAACTCGTCCGCGCAGCGGCCGCACACCTGCCGCCCGTCGCCATCCCGGCCGGCTGCCACCCGCTCGAGGAAGCCGGACGCCTGGTGCCGGAGGACTTCTGCGTGCACCTGCCCGATCCGCAGACAGGCGCAATGACCCTCGTCGCCGGTTGCGTGGCGTTTCCCAACCGCTGGACCCTCGGCGACAAGCTCGGCCAGCCGGTGACGGCCGTCCACGCTCCCGTGCCGGACTACGCACCCCAGCTCGGCCGTCCCGTCGAACGTCTCCTGGATCGGCTGCCCGCGCATCGCGTCATGGAACGTTCGAACTGGGCGGTCGTCGGCGATGACGAGCTGTTCGCCCCGCTGCAAAGCAAAGACCGGCGTCCTGACTGGAAAGGTGTCGATACCAAGCGATGGTTGCGCATCGAACGCCAGACGCTGCGCCGGCTTGCCCGATCAGGTGCGGTGGTTTTCACGATCCGGACGCTGCTCAGCCCGCTCCAAATACTGCGGAACGACCCTGAGGCTGCTGAACTTCTGGCCCAGGCGATACGCGAGCTGCCGGAGCCCGTCGCGCGCTACAAGCTCGGTCCACCCGGGGCGAGGTCGGCGCTCCTGGCCTGGCTGACCTCGTAGATCCTGACGCCTCGGCCCGGGCACTCGTAGCGAGACGGGCTTGTGAATGTGACCGGGATGTGGGAGGGCGGCCACGACGCGACGCGGCGTTGGGGCGCAAGGTCCCGCCGGCAGCGCGAAACCGTGTTGTTATACGGATGGTTTTGCTGTCGAGCCGGAGGTGCGATGGGCCGCATCGATCGGCGTCAGGCGCTGTGGGGCGCCGGCGCGGCGGCGCTTGGCGCGCTCACGGCCTGCGGGGGGGCCTCGGCCAAGGCGCCGGTCGCGAGCAGCGGCACGAAGACGCCCAAGGCGCTCAAGCCCTCCGCCGCGAAGAAGCGCGCCATGACGCTGACGGCCGAGGAGAACTCCAAGCCCGGTGATCCGCGCTGGCGAATTGACCGCGTCGGCGGGCTGCACGAGATCGAGGGCTGGGCCGACCGCACGAGCGTGAAGCCGGGAGAACACGTCGGACTGCACATCTCGACGACGGCCGCGACCTACCGCGTCTCGGCCATCCGCACCGGCTGGTACGCCGGCTGCCAGGGACGGCAGGTGTGGCGCTCGGAGACGCTGAAGGGCCAGGTGGGGGAGCAGCCCCGGATCATCGGGCCGACCAATACGGTCGTCACGGACTGGCCGGTCTCGCTGACGATCGACACCACGGGATGGACGCCGGGCTTCTACAGCTTCCGCCTCGATGCCGACACCGGCGGGCAGCGCTACATCCCGCTGACCGTCAGGTCGGGCGACGCCAACGGCAAGATCGTCCTGATCAACGGCGACACGACGTGGCAGGCGTACAACGTCTACGGCGGTTACAGCCTCTACATGGGGCCGAACGGGGCTTACGCGACCCGCGCCAAAGCCGTCACGTTCGACCGCCCGTACGGCGGCAACGAGGGCGGCCAGGGCGACAGCGAGTTCCAGGCCAACCTGCTGCCTTTGCTGACGCTGGTCGAGCGACTCGGGCTGCCTGCCGAGTACCTCAGCGACACTGATCTGCACAACGATCCGCACGCCCTCGACGGCGCGCTCGCGGTGCTCTCCCCGGGCCACGACGAGTACTACTCCACCGTCATGCGCGAGCGCCTGCAGGCCGCTCGTGACAAGGGAACTAACCTCGCCTTTCTCGGTGCCAATGCGATTTACCGGCACATCCGGCTCGGGTCCAGCGACGTCGGTGCGAACCGATTGCAGACCTGCTACAAGGAGCCGCAGGAAGATCCGCTATTCGGCCACGACAATTCCGAAGTGACCGGCCAGTGGCGTTACGACCCGGACCCGCGGCCGGAAAGCGTTCTCACCGGGGTGTTCTACGAGTCGAATCCGGTCAAGGCCGACATGGTCATTCGCAATCCGGGCCATTGGCTTTTTGCCGGCGCCGGGGTCGTCGATGGGGCGCAGCTGCCCGGCCTCGTCGGGGGCGAGTACGACCGGGTGAACCTCGCGGTGCCGACCCCGCGGCCGATCGAAGTGCTCGCCCGCTCGCCGCTGGTGTGCAACGGCCGCTCCAGTTACTCCGACATGGCGTACTACACGACTCCGAGCGGCGCGGGCGTGCTCTCGACCGGCACGAATTGGTGGATCAACGCGATGGCCGGCGCGTCCGGCCTGCACTGTCACCAGGTGACCTACGCCGTCACTTCGAACATGTTGCGGGTCTTTGCGAACGGGCCGGCCGGTCACCAGCATCCCGCGATCGACAATGCGACGGCCCTGCGTACCTGAACAGTCGTGGCTTTTTTCGGGTTAGGGCAATAGCCCGACAATTCTTCCGCCGGATGGCGGCGCTAGGGCCCAACATTCCCCCAACCCGGGCCGTACGGCCGAAATTGATCGCTACCGTCGGCGCTTCGGTCAATCTTCGGGGGATAGATGGGTCGCGTTCGTACGCGTGCAGTAGGACTTGCCGTAGCAATGGCGACGGTGGCGACGGTCACCGGGCCGGCCCTCGCCTCCCAGGCGGCGAGCCCGGGCGTGAACGACGGCGGGGTCATCGCGATTCCGGTGCCCTTCAAGTACACCCCGAATATTGGCGACGGAGCGGTCGATTCGATCGTTGCGGTCGGCAGCCGGATGGTCATCGGCGGCTCGTTCACCACCGTCACGCCCACCGCCGGCGCCGGCACGGGTACCGCCGTCACCCGCAACTACCTGTTCGCCTTCGACGCCGCCTCCGGCGCGCTCGACACCGGCTTCGTCCCGGCGGTGAACGGCGAGGTCGACTCGATCGTGCCGACCGCCGACGGCACCGCCGTCTACGTGGGTGGCAAGTTCACTACTGCCGGCGGCGTCTCCACGCAGCTCGCCGAATTCAGCCTGAGCACCGGGCAGCTTGTCACGACCTTCGCCCCATCCCTCAACGGCGCGGTCAAGGACATGGCGCTCGTCGGCACTCACCTGATCGTCGGCGGCACGTTCACGAAGGCGAGCGCCGCGACGCACGCCGGTCTGGTTTCCCTCGACGCGACGACCGGTGCCGACGACGCCTACATCAACATCCAGCTCACCGGTCACCACAGCTACGGCAAGGTCGCCGGTGCCCCGTTTGCGCCGACCGGGGTCACGTCGCTGGCCGTCTCTCCGGACAAGAGCCGGGTCATCGTCGACGGCAACTTCACCAGCGCGGTCGACGGGGTCGCCAGCTACACGCGTGATCAGATCGCCAACGTCGTCCTCGGTCCGACGTCGGTGACCGTCGACCCCAACTGGAACACCAACGCCTATACGAATGCCTGCTACGGCACGGCTTACGACTTCTACGTGCGCAGCATCGGCTGGTCGCCGGACGGGTCGTACTTCGTCGTCGCCGCGACGGGCGGCTACTACGGCGGCTCTTTCCAGGACTGCGACTCGGCCAGCCGCTTCGATGCCTCGGCAACGGGGCCGGCGGTCACCCCCGCGTGGATCGACTACACGGGCACGGACTCGCTCTACTCGGTGGCCGTGACCTCCGACGCGGTGTACGTCGGCGGCCACAACCGCTGGCTCGACAACCCGTACGGGCAGGACAACCCGAAGGCCGGCGCGGTGCCGCGACCCGGTCTGGCAGCGCTCGATCCGGCGAACGGGATCCCGCTCTCGTGGAACCCGGGCCGCAATCCCCGCGGCCACGGCGCCGAGGTCGTGTATGCCACCTCTGCCGGCATCTGGGTGGGCTCGGACACCGACTGGATCGGCAACTACCAGTACAAGCACCAGAAGCTGGCCTTCTTCCCGCTCGCGACGGGCAAGCCGGCGACGGCAGACAGCACCGGCGACGCCCGCACCGTGCTGCTCGCGGGTGCCGGCGGCGCCGACTCGCTCACCGCCAACTCCTTCGACCCGGCGACTGGCATTGGTTCCGTCGCCGCCAACCAGCCGACGGCCGGGGGCGGCATCGCCTGGAGCACCACTCAGGGTGCGTTCGTGCTGAACGGCCGGATCTGGTACGGCAGCGGCAGCCAGCTCTACTACCGCACCTGGGACGGGGCCAACGCGTTCGGCCCGGCCCAGCTCGTCGACCCCTACAACGACCCGTACTGGGACCCGGTCGTCAACGGCTCGGGACCGAAGGGCACCACCTATCGCGGGCTGGCGACGAGCTTTTACGCGGAACTGCCGAAGGTGACCGGCATGTTCTATGCCAACCGGTCGATCTACTACACGCTGACCGGAAGCAAAAACCTCTTCAAGCGGGCATTCTCCCCGGACACGGCGACCTCGTCGGTGGCGAACCAGGTGACCGGCGGCATCGTCAGCCCGGTCGAGCAGACGGTCGTATCCGGTGGCAGCCCGGTCGATCTCTCCAACGCCGGCGGCATGTTCGTCGCAGGCGGCTCCCTCTGGTACGCCACCAAGGCTGACGGCAAGCTGCACCAGGTGCCCTGGAACGGCACCACGGTGACCGGACCGAGCACCGTCGATGCGCTCGCCAGCGGCAACTGGGCCGCGCCCGGTGTCTTCGTCTCGACGGCGGCGCCGCCGGTTGCTCCTGCCGCGAGTTTCACGGCTTCATGCCCGGGCGCGCAGTGCTTCTTCAACGCTTCGGCGTCCACGGCGCCGGGGTCGACGATCGCCTCCTACGCCTGGGACTTCGGTGACGGCAGTGCCGCCGGCACCGGGGTCAACCCGAGCCACACTTACGCGGCCTCGAACACGTATCAGGTCACGCTCACCGTCACCAACGCGCAAGGGGCCGTCGCGACCAGCACCCAGCCCGTCACTGTCGCCGTCGGGGCGTCGCCCGCGATCGCCTTCGTGGGATCGACGAGCACCAACGGCGGCAGCGTCACCGAGAGCCTGACGGTTCCGGCTTTGGCCGTCGCCGGCAACGGGCTCGTGCTGATCGCGACCGGCGTGACGGGCGGCCCGCTGATGGCACCGGCCGGCTGGACCCAGATCGGCTCGGTCTCCTCTGGGACGACGCTCACCACGACCGCCTGGGAGAAGGTGGCGACGGCGACGGATCCCGGCTCGACGGTCGTCGTCGGCTTCGGGGCCAACGTGCACGGCACCGTGCAACTGTTCGCCTACTCGGGCACCAATACCGCAGCGCCGGTCGTGGCATTCGCGGAAAGGGCGACCACCGGCTCCGCCACGGCCTACACGACGCCGACCGCGACCGTGCCGGGTGCGGGCGATGTCGTCATCTCCGAGTGGAGCGCGAAATCATCCGCGGTGACGGCATGGACCGCACCGTCGGGTCAGACGGTCCGGGTCGTGGCCAACGGATCGGGTACCGGCCGCGTCAACTCGCTGTCCTCCGATGGTGGCCCGGTGAGCTCAGGACCGGCAGGTGGGGTGACGGCGACGGTCGATCAGGCCGCAGGTGCCTTCGCCGCCTGGACCATCGTTCTGGGAGCCTGACAGCTCGCCGCCTCACTCACGGGGAAGCGGGCTAGTTTTGGTGGATGCCTGAGCCCATCCGGGCCTCCGACGCCGATCGCGAGGCCGTGATCGAGCGGCTGAGCCGCGCGATGGCTCAGGGCCGGCTGACCACCGACGAGTTCGAGGAGCGCGTCGCCAAGGCGTGCGAGGCCCGCACGACCGCCGAGCTGACCGCGCTCATTCGCGACCTTCCGGGAGGACTTTGGTGAGCGGCTCGGCGGGCGCGTGACCGTTCTCGGTCGTCGCCGGGGGACGGGCGGCGGCCCCGGCTGCACCCTCGAAGAACCGCAGTAGTTCCACCGGGAACGGCATGACGAGCGTGCTGTTCTTCTCGGCGGCGACTTCGACCACGGTCTGCAGGAGACGCAACTGCAACGCGCCCGGCGTCGCATCCATTGCTGCCGCCGCTTGCGCCAGCTTGGCCGAGGCCTGGAACTCACCGTCGGCGCCGATCACCCGAGCGCGCCGCTCGCGCTCGGCCTCGGCCTGGCGCGACATCGATCGCCGCATGCTCTCGGGCAGCGAGATGTCCTTCACCTCGACCCGGTCGATCCGGATGCCCCACTCCTCGGTCGGGGCGTCGATGACGCCCTTGAGTTCGCCGTTGATGTGGTCGCGGTCCGACAGCAGGGTGTCGAGGTCGGCGCGGCCGATCACCGAACGCAGCGATGTCTGCGACACCTGCGAGGTGGCGACGAGGTAGTTCTCGACATTGATGACCGCCTTCACCGGGTCGATCACGCGGAAGTAGACCACCGCGTCGACCCCGACCGTCACGTTGTCGCGCGTGATGGCCCCCTGCGACGGGACGTTCAACACCACCGTCTGGATCGACACCTTCGTCATCCGGTCGAATATCGGGACCATCAGGGCGAGGCCGGGCTGGCGTACGTCAGGAAGCAGCCGGCCGAGGCGCAGCACGACCCCGCGCTGATATTGCTGAACTTGCCGCAGGCTCAGGCTGGTGGCGATCAGTCCGATAGCGACCAGGACGATGACGATGGTGATCACGACAGTCATCTCAATGACTCCTTTGAGGAGCAGGGGCCCCCGCATCGCCGCCCTGATAGCTAGAGGCCTCAGGTCGACGCTGTCAACGCTACGCCTAGTGGCTGGGCGTGGCCTGGGCAAAATCCTTGCTGCGAATGGTCAGGAAGCAGATGACGGCCGCGGCGAGAGCGAGCACGGCACCCACGAGCAGGATGCGGTCGAGCGCCGTGGTGAACGCCGTTTTGGTGAGGACCTCGGCAGGGCCACGCAGCGCCGCCGGGAGATGGGAAATCGCCTGCCCGGCCTGCCCTCCCTGAATGGCTGCCGCGATCTGATCGCCCTTGCCGGCCAGCCCGGGCACAGCCGCCACCTGATGAATCACCGAAGCTTTCACCTGGCTGGAAAAGAGGCTGCCGAGCAGGGCGATTCCGGTCGCGATACCCACCTGGCGGAAGGTCGAGTTGATGCCTGACGCCATGCCGGCCTGCTGCGGCTGGACGACGCCCACCGCGGTCGACGCGAGTGGCGGGTTGACCATCCCGATCCCGCAACCGGCCACGATCATCCCGGGCAGCAGGTGCGTCCATTCCGAGGACACGTCGAGCCCGCGCATGAGCAGCAGCCCGACCCCGACCAGCGCCAGCCCTGGCCCGATCAGGAAGCGAACCGGTACGTGCGAGGTGAGCCGCCCGGCGATGGTCGAGGTGGCAAGGATCCCGCCGGAAATCACCAGCAGCCGCAGGCCGGTCGCGAAGGGACTGAAGCCGAGAATGTCCTGCACGTAGAGCACGAGATAGAGCAGCAGGGAGAAGATCGAGGCGCTCAGCGAGAACGCCGCGACCGCCCCGCCCGTGAAGGTGGGCAGCCGGAAGAGCTTCAGGTCGAACATCGGCTGCTTGCCCCGCGCCTCGGCGAGGACGAACAGGAAGAGCAGGACGGCGGCGGCGATCAGGCAGCTGAGCACCCGGGTGTCGCTGAAGGAGCGCTGGTTGGACTCGATGAGCCCGTAGACGAGGCTGGCGAGCGCAAGGGTGAAGAGCAGGAATCCCACCCAGTCGGGCCGGCGGGCCCTTGGCGGCTTGGACTCCGACACCTTGGCGACGGTGATGGCGACGGCGACGATGCCCACCGGCAGGTTCACGAAGAAGATCCAGCGCCAGGACAGGCCCGAAGTGAGCGCGCCGCCGAGCAGTGGCCCGATCGCCACGGCCAACCCGGTGATGGCGCCCCAGATTCCGAAGGCGACCCCGCGGTCCTTGCCCCGGAAAGCATCGGCCAGCAGGGCCAGCGACACCGAGAACATGATGGCGCCGCCGATGCCCTGCAGCCCGCGGGAAAGCTGAAGCATCAACGTGTTCTGCGCGACGCCGCACAGCAGCGAGGCGATCGTGAACCCGGCCAGCCCGACGACGTAGAGCAGCCTTCGGCCGTACAGATCTGCGAGGCTTCCGGCGGTCAGCAGCAGCGCGGCGAGGGTGAGCGCGTACGCGTCGACCACCCACTGCAAACCCGAGAAACTCGAGTGCAGAGAGGACTGGATGTCGGGCAGCGCGACGTTCACGATCGTCACATCGAGCAGCAGCATGAACGTGCCGAGACAGACCGCGACGAGCGTCCACCACTTGGTGTCGCTCTCGCCCGAACTGGATGGCGTCGGGGTGGGCGGTGCCGGCTGTCCAACCGTCTGCGCAGCAGTTTCCTCGGCCACCGCATCGCCGTGGTCGCCATCTCCGCGCCGGTGATGTCCGACGTACGTCATCGTGACTCCGATCCCGCTGTAGGCGGCTGCTCCCACCTTGAGGCTAAGCGATTCGTGGCGAGCGCACCTCGCAGCGAGGAGCCCTCTATTACGTACGCCTGATCAGAATGTCGAAACGTTTCTTCCGCGAAGAACGGGGAGATAATCGCCAGATTGCACGACAGCCGAGACACCGTGGTCTTGGGAGGCGCCGTGAACTCAGCAGTAGACGCATCGATGAGCCCGACCTCAGGTCCGGAGCTGGTCTGCACGACCGCACTCTGCGGGCGGCCCGCCGTCGCGCGGGTCTCGTGGCGCGCGCAACCGAAGGCCTTGCCGTTCTGCGAGGCGTGCGCGGCACGTTTGGCGTCGCACGGCGACACGGTGATTCCGTTGCCGTCTGACGTCTGCTCCCGCGCTGACCGGGTGGCTTAGAGGGCAGGCGTAGGGCCCGCGCAAATGGCAGGCTGTGACAGGAGCTGAGGCGTCAAGCTGTCGCCAATACGTTCGCCGGTGTCGATTGCACCGAGGCGCGTCAGCTGCTGGGCATCACGGCGGCGCTGGCTCCGTTGAGTGCCGAGGTCGGGCCGCGCGCTGACGCGGTCGAAGCCGGGCTCGAGCGCCTTCCCCACTCGACCAGCATGGCGTTCGAGGCACGCAACGTCAGCGTCGGCTAGCGATCAGGCCGAGCGCAGGAGCGTCATCGGGTCGAGGTGATCCACGGCTGAGTTGACGAACCCGCGAAGCTCGCCGGCCCGGGCGGGGTTGTAGAGCGGACCGGTCCCGTCGGTCAGCAGCAGGCTGGCCATGGCGACCCCTTGCACGTTGATCGCGCGGCCTGAACGCAGTCCCGCAACCAACCGCCGAATCGCTGTCTCGGCCAGCCGAATCTGCCGGTATTGCAAGGGGATTCGGACGCGACCACCTCGATGCGGCCGGACGCTTCGGTCCATCACCATCTCCCACTCCCGGGCGAGTTCGAGCCGTGTGCGCGGTAAGGACAACACCTCGGCGCGCACCAGCCGGAGCCGGTCGGTATCGGCCTGGAAACCCTCGGCGAGTTGGGAATCGAGGGTGAGCGAGCGCCACTTGGCGACCAGCCGGTCCCAGGGATGCCGCCGGCGCGTGGTGACGCGCAACGGATCGTTCGATGCGAAGAGCAAAAGAGGTTGGTGCAAGCGGGCCATAACTAGACGATGCTCCTCATGCGCGCGATGCGACAGTGGCATGATTGTCATCATGCGTGCAATAACGGCCAAGTCATTTTCGGTCGCGATTCTTGCCTACGACGGGCTCGCACTGCTCGAATTTGCCGCCGCCTGCGAGGTTTTCGGAGATGTCGATCCCGCGACGGGGCATCCGCGCTATGAAATCCTCGTCTGCGGTGTGCGTCGCGGCGAAGTGACGGTGAGCACAGCGGGCTTGCGGCTGCGGGTGCCTTATGCGCTGAGCGCGGCTACGCGGGCACAGACCGTCGTCGTCCCGCCATGTGACGATCCGCGTGGGGTGCCGCCGCAGGCGTTCGCCGCCATCCGGCGTGCCCACGCTCGCGGCGCCCGGATCATCTCGCTCTGCACCGGGGCGGCCATCCTCGCCGAGGCGGGGATCCTGGACGGCCGCCGGGCGACCACGCACTGGGCGGAGGCCGACAAGATGGCCCGCCGCTTCCCGTCCGTCACGATCGACCCGGGCGTGCTCTACGTCGACGAGGGCGACATTCTGACTTCCGCAGGAAGCGCGGCCAGTATCGATCTGTGCCTGCACGTCGTCCGGCAGGATCTCGGTGCCGAGGTGGCCAGCCGCATCGCCCGCGAGCTGGTCGTCCCGCCCTTCCGCGAGGGGGGCCAGGCGCAGTACATCGAGATGCCGGTGCCCGAGCCGGCCGATTCCGACCTGTTCGCCGACACCGTCGATTGGGTGCAGGGACACCTGGACGAGCCCGTGACGGTCGAGGAGCTGGCCCGGCGCTCGGCCATGAGCCGGCGTACGTTCGCCCGCCGCTTCGCCGCCAGCACCGGCACCACGCCCTACCAGTGGCTTCTTCGCCAGCGGCTGCAGCGCGCCCAGCAGCTCCTGGAGACCACTGACCTTGCCATCGATCTGGTGGCCGAGCGCAGCGGCTTCCAGAACGCCGGCAACCTGCGCAAACAGTTCCACGCGGTGCTGCGTACGACCCCCCAGGCGTATCGCCGCACGTTCCGCTCGCGAACCAGGCCGCAGACGCTCGCCGGCTGACCCGGGCGAAACCGTGACCGCGTCGCACCGTAGGACACCCCGCTCGCGCGTTAAATGACAGTGTCATCATGAGGCAGCTCGCTACGGGTGACGCGCGCTTTTGCGTTGCCGTGCTCTCGCGGCGAGCCAGCTCATCCGTCGCGAAAGGGGCCGTCGATGCGCGCGTGGCAGGTACAGGGCAAGGGCGAGCCGCGAGACGTCCTGCACCTCGTGGAGCAGCCGACGCCCGAGCCCGGGCCCGGGCAGATGCGGATCAAGGTGACCGCCGCGGGCCTCGGGCTGCCGGACGTCTTCATGTGCCGCGACATGTACCCGCTGACCCCGCCGCTGCCGTTCACGTCCGGGCAAGAGGCTGCCGGTGTCGTGACGGCCGTGGGTGAAGGCGTCGACGTCGCGATCGGTACCCGCGTCATGTCGGTCACGCTCTTCTATCTGGGCCACGGTTCGTTCGCCGACGAGTGTTTGGTACCTGCGGAAAACGCGTTCCCGATCCCGGAGGGCCTGAGCGATGAGGAGGCCGCCGGCTTCTGGATTCCCCACATGACGGGATGGGTCGGCCTCGTGGATCGCGGGAAGCTCGCCAAAGATGAAGTCCTGGTCGTGCTGGGAGCCGCCGGCGGTAGCGGAATCGCCGCCGTGCAGATCGGGAAGGCGCTCGGCGCGAGGGTGATCGCGGTCGTCAGTGATGAGAAGCGAGCGGACTTCTGCCGCGGGCTCGGGGCCGACGCCGCCTTGAACTTGAATGACCCTGATTTCCTCGATGCGCTCGATGCCGCCACGCTCGGCCACGGAGTCGACGTCATCTATGACCCGGTGGGCGGGGAACTCGCCGAGAAGGTCGCCGCCAAGCTCACCCGCGGCGGCCGGCTGCTGCTGATCGGGTTCGCCAGCGGCCGGTGGCCCAAGTTCGAGACGCATGATCTCGTCATCACCAACCGCTCGTTGGTCGGCGTCATCGCCGGCGGCTACTCGCGTCAGGAGCTCGACGAGATGCACGCCGGGCTCTCGTCGCTGATCCGCGACGGTCGCCTCAAGAACGCCGTCACCGAGCGGGTGCCGTTCACCGAACTGCCGTCGGCGTTGCAGCGCATGGGCGACCGTCAGGTCGTCGGCAAGCTCGTGCTCGTCCCCTGACGCGAGCGCGAGCCGGCTAGCGGTCGTCGCGCAATTCGAACGTGAGCCGAGCGAGCCAGAAGCGCATGAACGCGGAGAACGAGTAGCGCACGAAGAACGCCCCGCCGGCGACTGTCACACTGATGCCGATGATCGCAATGGTGAGCGCGTCGTTCTGGGTCAGCGAACTGGTCGTGCCGTGGGAGATGACGTAGCCGATGATGCTCACCACGATCCCCACGACCATGACCACGACGCTCAGCTTGAGCAGCGTCGAATCGCGCCCGCCGGTGGCCTTGGCGTCGCTCACGACCTGAGTGGCTGCCGCGTCTTCGCCTCCGGCCGCTGCCGCCGGTGTGGCGTCGGCGTTCGTGGACATGGCAGTCACCTCTGCATCGATTCGGAACTGGGACTCGAGTGGGTCGGCACGTAATGAAACATAGTTCTATCTCGCGGGCAACCAGCCTCCCACGGGGGGAGTGTCCCGACCGGCACATTCGCCACTTTGCGTCGACCCCTTTCCACCGGCACCTCGACCCGGCCTTGCCATCAGCCGCTCTGGGCTGTCATACCCCCGTCGACGGCGATCACCGCGCCGTTGACGAAGGAGGCTTGCGGAGCGCACAGCGTGGCGACCATGAAGGCGATCTCCTCGGCCCTCGCGTAACGCCCGAGGGGGATGTGCCGGCGAGCGAAGATGTCCCGGTTCGCCTCCGGGATCTGCGCGGTCATGCCGGTCACGGTCGCGCCGGGGCAGACGCAATTGGCGGTGACGCCGTAGCGGCCGAGTTCGACGGCCAGTGACCGGGTGAAGCCCAAGAGGCCATGTTTGGAAACCGTGTACGGCATCGATCCGCGGCTTGCCGTCAGCGCTTCGGTAGAGGCGACGTTCACGATGCGCCCGGCGCCGGACGCCCGAAGGTCGGCGACGCATTGGCGCACCATCAGCATGGCGCCGGTGAGGTTGACCGCGACCGTCTTCTCCCAGGTGTCGACGAAACCATCACCGTCGATCGGCCCGCCCGCCGGGATGCCGGCAGCGTTCACCAGGACGTCGATCGGGCCCAACTCGCGTCTGACGGCGGTGACGGAGCGTTCCACCGAATCGGCGTCGCTGACGTCCACCTGATAACGAAGCCCGTCGGCGATGTCGAAGACGGCGACCGCGACGCCTTGTGCGGAAAGAAGTGCCGCGGTCGCCTCACCGATGCCGCTCGCGCCCCCGGTCACGATTGCCACCCGGCCCATGCGGCGGAGCCTAGCGGGAGCTCACCGGCGGGAGCCCGCACGCCATGCCGTGCGAATGGGAAGCTGGTGCCAGCCACACCAGCAGCCGATCCCTCGCTCACGCCCTGTGGAGGACACCTGATGTACCCCGGCACGTTCGCCGCGACCACCCCCGACAAGGACGCGATCGTCATGGGTTCCGGCGCGCGGGTGAGCTACCGGGAGCTCGATGAGCGTTCGATGAAGCTGGCGCAATTGCTGTATTCACGCGGCTTGCGGCCGGGCGACCACGTCGCCATCTTCGCCGAGAACCACCCGCGTTACTACGAGGTCTACTGGGCCGCGCTGCGGTCCGGGCTCTACCTCACCGCGGTCAACCGTCACCTCAAGGCCGAGGAGGCCGCGTACCTGGTGAACGACTCGGGCTCGACCGTCGTCATCACCACCGCCGCTCTCGAGAAGGTTGCGGCCGAGATGCTCGAGCACGTTCCGAACTGCCCGACCCGCTTCATGATGGATGGTGCGGTCGCGGGCTTCGAGAGCTACGAGGACGCGATCGACGTGCAGCCCGCGCAGCCGTTGGCCGAGCAGCCGCGCGGCGAGGTGATGCTCTATTCGTCGGGCACCACCGGCCAGCCCAAGGGCATCAAACGTCCGCTCTCGGGCCGCATCATGGGCGACCCGGCGGCCGTGGGAACGTCCGTCCTCGAGCGGCATCTGCTCGGCATGGATGAGTCGAGCGTCTACCTGTGCCCGGCGCCGCTGTATCACTCGGCCGGTCTGCAGTGGTCGGCCGGAGTGCACGAACTCGGCGGCACGCTCGTCATCCTCGAACGCTTCGACGCCGAGAATTTCCTCGCCGTCGTAGAACGTGAGCGAGTCACGCATGTGCAGGTCGTCCCGACGATGATGGTGCGGATGCTGAAGCTCGACGAGGCGACTCGGAGCAAGTACGACCTCAGCAGCCTGCAGGGGATCATTCATGCTGCTGCGCCCTGCCCGGTCGATGTCAAGCGCCGGATGATCGAGTGGCTCGGCCCAATCATCCACGAGTACTACGCCGCCACCGAGGGCAACGGGCTGACGTACATCACCCCGCAGCAATGGCTGGAGCATCCCGGCTCGGTCGGTAAGCCGCTCACCGGAATCATCCACATCTGCGACGAGACCGGCACCGAACTCAAGTCCCGCGAGCCCGGTCTCGTCTACTTCGAGCAGCCGCAGATGACGTGGGAGTACCACAACGAGCCGGACAAGACCCGCGGCACCCGCCATCCCGAGCACGACAACTGGGCGGCGCTCGGCGACGTCGGTTACGTCGACGAAGAGGGCTACCTCTTCCTCACCGACCGGCGTGCTTTCACGATCATCTCCGGCGGTGTGAACATCTATCCGGCGGAGATCGAGTCGTGCCTCGTGGGCTTTCCGGGCGTGCTCGATGCGGCGGTTTTCGGCCTGCCCGATCCGGAGATGGGCGAGTACGTCCACGCTGTGGTCCAACTCGACGCCGGAGTCGCTGGAACTCCGGAGCTTGCCGAGCAGCTTCGCGAGTACGTGCGCGTCAACCTGGCCGGTTACAAGGTTCCGCGCATCGTCGATTTCCGCGCCGAGCTTCCGCGCTCGGCCAACGGCAAGCTGTACAAGGGACCGCTACGCGAGGAGTACCGGCAAGCACTGAATGCCTAGGCAGCGGGCCCGTCACACTCGCGCCGATTAATCGCGTACGCACGCCTGAACATGCAGAGAGGATTAAGCGGCGCGGCAGCGCTAGCAGGCATAGGCAGGTCTGCGCCCGATCACGCAGGTCTACGCTGCTTGCAATCGGGCGCCTATCCCTGACGGAGGAACGATGGCGACAGCGACGAGCAGCACCAGCCTGACCGGCGAGATCGACGAGACCATGGGTGTGGTGTGCGCGCTGCCCCAGCCTCGGTTGCCAGCAGCTGACGTCAATCCCGCGGTGCACGGCGGAGCCCGTCCGCTGTTCGAGCAGTTCGGCCATGCGCCGGGGCTCATCGAAGGGTGGCTGGCCTGGTATCAGCCGCTCGTGACGGCAGGCATCGTCCCGACGCGCACCAAGGAGCTCGTGCGCCTCGCGATCGCCCGCCGCACCGGCTGCCACATGTGCCAGAACAGCCGCAACGGCGACCCCTCGGGGACCGGACCGGCGGTGCCGCCTGCCGACGCCGACGCCGTCCTCGCCGACGACTGGAGCCGCTGCACCGACAACGAGCGCGCCGCGCTCGCCTACACGGTGACCTTCTGGGACGACCACATGAGTGTCAGCGACGAGACCATCAATCGCGTCATCGAGGCTTACGGCCGGGACGGCTTCCTCGAGATCGCCCTTGCCGTCGCGCAATTCAGCGGCATGGGCAAGCTTTTCCACATGCTTGGGATCGCCGCTGGAGCACCGGCCGAGTAAACGGTCCCGGCGGCGTCAGCGCCGCTTGGGATCGCGCCGCCCGGAGCCCTTCTCCAATGGCGGTGGCAGGGTCAGCCCGTTGCTCTCCAGTGCCGCCGCGGTGGCCTCGACGACCGCTTCGAGCACCCTGACGCGGGCCCAGCGCTTGTTGTCCCCTTCGACGATCGTCCACGGCGCTGCGGGGTGATCGGTCTTGTCGAACATGTCCTCGACGGCGCGCTCGTAGGCCTTGCGCTTGCGGCGGTTGCGCCAGTCCTCATCGGTGAGCTTCCAGCGCCGCAGCGGATCCCGCTCGCGGCTTTCGAAGCGCCGTAGCTGCTCGTCCTCGGACAGGTGCATCCAGAACTTCACCAGCACCATGCCCTCGGCCGCGAGGGTCTCCTCGAATTCCCGGATCTCGCGAAAGGCCCGTCCCCATTGCTCTTTCGTGGCGAATCGCTCGACGCGCTCGACGAGCACCCGGCCGTACCAGGAGCGGTCGAAGACGGCCATGCCGCCCCAGCCGGGAAGTGCCGGCCAGAAGCGCCACAGGAAATGGTGACGCTTCTCGTCATACGTCGGCGCGGCGAACTGGGCGACCCGCACATGGCGGGGGTCCAGCGGTTCCACGAGCCGCTTGATGCACCCGCCCTTACCCGACGCGTCCCACCCCTCGAAGACCACGCACAACGGCGGGCCGAGCTTGCCGGTCTCGCCGATGAGCCCGCCGCCGAGCAGCCGCAGCTGAAGCAGCCGCTGCTGCGCGATGCCGAGTCGGCGACCTTCCTCGTCGGCCGTCAGGCGCAGCGAGAGGTCGAGTCCATCCAGACGCCCCATGCTTGGCACCGTAGCTTGACCGTGTCGCTTGACCGTGGTCGGAGGTGACTGACACGGTGGCCGCCGATATGAATGCAACGGGCACACATTTCTCAGGGGGACCGGGTGGCTGATCTAGCAGGCAGGACCGTCGTGCTTTCCGGCGTCGGTGTCGGACTCGGCCGGGAGACGGCTCTGGTCGCCGCACGGGAGGGTGGCAACGTGGTCCTCGGCGCGCGCACCGAGTCGGTGCTCGAGTCGGTGGCCAAGGAGGTCGAAGCTGCCGGCGGGCAAGCCGCGTACCGGCGCTGTGACATCAGCAAGCCGGCGGACTGCCAGGCCCTCATTGATCTCGCGATGGAGCGCTTCGGCCAGATCGACGGCTTGGTGAACATCGCCGCCTTCGACTCGCTGTTCGGCGGACTCGAAGCAGCAGAGGCCGATTTCAGCGATTGGAAGGCGATGTTCGATGTGAACATCTTCGGCTCGCTGACGCTCACTCGCTGCGCGCTGCCCGCGCTCGAGGCATCCGACGGCGCGGTCGTGTTCGTGTCCTCGCAGACCCAGCACCACCCGCCGCATCAGGCGCTGCAGATGGCGTACGCGTCGTCGAAGTCTGCGCTGACGGGCGCCATGCGCCACCTCGCGCAGGAGATCGGGCCGCGCGGGATACGGGTCAACGAGGTGGCGCCGGGCTGGATGTGGGGCCCGCCGGTCGAGGGCTACGTGAAGATCCTGGCGTCCAGTGCCGGCATCGAGCCCGAGGAGCAGTTGGCGCAGATGACCGCCCACATGCCGCTGCGCCGGATGGCGACCGACGGCGAGGTCGCCGAATCGCTGGTCTTCTTCGCCTCGCCGCGCAGCAACGGCATCACCGGGCAGACGTTGCTCATCAATGCCGGTGAGATCGTGAAATAGCCTGCGGCGCGGGCTATTTCGGGTACTCGACCAGCTCGCAGCCGACCCCGTCCGGATCGGCGATGAAGAACATCTTGGCGTTGTAGCGCGGGTCGCCGAGGTCCACGTCGAAGATCGGGGTCGGCTGATACCCGGCGTCGATCGCCGTCTGGCGGGCGGCTTCCAGATCCGGCACCCCGAACGACAGTCCGGTCAGTCCCATGCTGGCTGCCTTCGACGTGCGCGGCTCGTCCAGCCGCTCGATGGTGTGCAGCCGGTAGCCGCCGGCGTCGATGAACGTGGAGCGGATCCGTACGCCTGCGCGGCCGAACATCGCGTCCAGCGCGGGAGATTCGATCTCCATGTCCCGCTCGACCCCGGCGCCGAAGATGTCGCGGTAGAAGCGAATCGTCGCGTCGGTGTCAGCCACGTTGTGAATGAGATGGCTCGGGGAGATGACCGCGCCGAGCCCGGTGGTGAGGGGCGGCAGGTCGGGCTTGGCGGCGGTGGTCATGGCTGCTCCTGAGTTCGGGTGGGCGTGAGCCTAGCTAGAGCCGAAAACCGTTCACTCATATGGGTGATTCTGTCCCCAACACCCCTTTCAATGACCGCCGTGAGCGCCACGCAGGGTGACGCTTGTTGCCGGGGAGAAAAGGGAGGGTTCAGACAGATGCGCCCATATGCAACAGCTCACGCGATCCGCACGGTTGTGGTGGCAGCAGCCGCCATCGGCAGTGCCGCGGCCTGCGCCACTCCGTCATCCCGGGTCGGGCTGCACAGCCTGGGCTGGGCCGATACGAACCGGCCCGTTCAGGTCAGCGCCCAGCGCTCCGTCGCGGTGTCGTTCACGCCGGCGCGGGACGGCCAGATCGACGCGGTGAACCTGGTGGCCAGCCGCGACCACGGCCAAGCGGTAGGACTGCTGGCTTACGTCGTCACCCCCGACGATCCGACCACCCGCGGGCCGGCCAAGCCGGTCGCGGCGCCGGCCGGCACGGAGCCGGGTTGCTGGGGATCGGCGACGGATGCTGCGCTTTCAGCGACTGCGCAGCAGCTGACCATCAAGGGAAACGCTTGCCCGGTGCGGGCCGGCCACACCTACTGGATTCAGTTGGCGACTGTTCTCGGCGCGGCGAACCTGTATCCGCGCCAGGGCACCGTGGTGGGCACGATGCTCAGCCGGCCTGCACCGGGTGCTTCCTGGGAGCGGGTCTACGTGACGGGTGGACTGGAGGTCTCACCCGTCACGCATCCGGTAACCCGCTAGGCCCAGGAAGCGGCGGGCAATCGGTCAGTCGGCGGGGCCGGAGCCGAGGGTGACCGTTGCCGTGTGGCTCTGTCCGGAGCTGTCGACCCAGCCGATCGTGACCGACTGGCCGGGCTGGTAAGACTCCATGGCGGTCGAGAGGGCTGACGCGCTGGAGACGTTCTGCCCGTTGATCGAGGTGATCGTGTCGCCGGCCTGCAGGCCGGCCTGGGCGGCAGCGGATCCGTCGACCGTGCCGGAAAGCGTCGCACCGCTCGAGCTGAACTGACCGCTCGCACCCTCGGACGCCAGTTCCACGCCGAGGAACCCGGGGGCTCCGATGTGGATGGTCGACGTCGCGACGCCGGACTCGATCTGGTCAGCGATGGAGGTGGCCTTCGCGATCGGGATGGCGAAGCCGGTGGTCTCGCCGGTCTGCGACTGGCTGGAGGCCGCGGTGTCGATGCCGATGATCGTGCCGTTGGCCGCGTACAGCGGGCCGCCGGAGTCGCCGGCCTGGATGTCGGCGTTGATCTCGATCATCCCGGTGAGGCTCTCGGAGTTGCCGCCGCCTTCATCGCTGGCGGTGATCGACTGGTTGAGCGCGGTCACGGAGCCGGTCGCCGAGCTCGGGGTTCCGCCGGTGCCGCCGGCATTGCCGACCGCGGTGACGGTGTTGCCGACGGCCACCTGCGAGGAGTCGCCGAGCTTCGCCGTCTGCAGTCCGGAGGCGCCGGTCAGCTGGAGCACGGCCACGTCGTCGGTCGGGTCATCGCCCACCACCGTTGCCTTATAGGTCTTTCCGGTGCTGACGACGGTGACCGTGACGCTCGTCGAGCCGTCGATCACGTGGTTGTTGGTGAGGATCTCGCCGTTGGACGTCAGGACGATGCCGGTACCTGCGGCCTGCTCGCTGCCGTAGTCGATGACGGTGTTGATGTCGACAACGCCGACCGACTGTGTGGCTGTGGCCTGACCGGTGGTGGTGGTGCCGCTGCCGGTGGAGCCGCTGCCGGTGGAGCCGCTGCCGGTCGAACCGTTCCCGCTGGTACCGCTAGAGCCGCTGGAGCCGCTGTCTCCATTGCCGTACCAGGAGGGAAGGTTGCTGCCGGAGCCGTTATTGGTGGAGGAGTTGCCCTGGCCGGGGGTGAAGGCGGATACCGCCTGCGGGTTCGCGGTCGAGTGGGAGACGGCGACGGCGGTGATGCCGCCGGCCATCACCACTCCAGCGGTGGCCGCGGCGATCGCGATGAGGCGACGTCGGCTGGGCCCGGAGGGTCGCGCTGCGGTCGGCATCGGGCCGGTCGCGTTGGGAATCCACCAGACCGGCTGCGTCGGGTAGCCCGCCGGTCCCGGCTGAGGTGCCGGACCCTGCTGGGGCGCCGGACCCTGCTGGGAGGCCGGGCCGAAATGAGGTCCGGGGCCGTAGTGGGGCTGCCCGTACCACGTAGCGTAGGGATCGCCCGCCGGGTGCGGTTCAAAAGGATTTGGCGTCTGCCCGGTCTGGTCGGCCACAGTGAACACCTCTGTCGTCTCGGTTCGCGTCTCGCGCTTTGGGCCGAACCGAACGGTTTCGTTTCGGCCTCGCTATTGATGAGACGCCCTGAACCAACGCGCACCCTTTGAGCTTCCTGGGAGCGTCCTGGGAACCTGTTCGCGACCTGTCCGCTAGCTGACACACAAATGCGGGTCTTTGGTGGAAAGATCGCGCTCGTGGATGTCCAGCTGCGTCACTCGCCATCGTTCACCGTCGCCCGCTGCAGCCTTGGAGGCGGTGAGCAACTGCGCGTCGAGGGCGGGGCGATGATCGCCCACAGCGCCGGCGTGGTGCTCGAAGCCAAGGCGCAAGGCGGCATCATGCAGGGCCTCAAGCGCAGCGTGCTGGGCGGCGGGTCGTTCTTCGTGACGACCTATACGGCGCCCGCGCAGGGCGGCTGGGTCGACGTGGCGGGCGTGCTCCCCGGCGACACCGTCTCCATCGACGTCACGCCGCAGCAGCCCTTCTTCCTGCGTCGCGGAAGCTGGATCGCCAATTCCGACGGTGTCGAGATCGACACCAAGTGGGGCGGCATGGCCAACCTCTTCGGTGGTGAGGGCGGCTTCGGGTTCCGCGCCAGCGGCACCGGCCAGGCGTTGGTGAGCATCTACGGCGCGGTCGACATCATCGACCTCGAAGCCGGCGAAACCGTCACCATCGACACCGGCCACGTCGTCGCCTATGCGCTCGACATCAACTTCCAGATGCGCCGCGCGGTCCAGGGTCGATCGATCCAGTCGCTCAAGTCCGGCGAAGGCTGGGTCTTTGACTTCCACGGCCCGGGCCGCGTGCTGCTGCAGTCGCGTAACCCGGAGGCCTTCGCCCACTGGGTCGCGGAGACCTCGCCCGGCGAGACACCGCGCGAGGGCATCGGCGGCCTCGGCGGCAGCGGCGGCGGCGCCGGGATCGGCCGCTTCTTCAACTGATCGGGTTCAGCCCGGGAGGGCTCACAGACCGAGCAGGGAGCCCAGTCCGCCGAGCGAGGGCAGCGAGATGCCTGGCACCTTCGCCCACGAAGAACCCGCCGTCGGCGCGGGCTTGTGAGCGCCGCCGCCGCTGACGGCCACGACCATGACCAGCAGAGCGGCCAGCACGGCGGTCAGGACAGCGGAAACGCCGATGGCAGCGAGCTTCTTCATGCTTTACCCCCGAGTACGAGACCGGCGATCCTTCAGCCGGTCTGACGGCAGACGTGGGGAATCACCCCGAAATGTCTATCGACCGGTCGGGCTAGCCTTGAGTGCCTAAAAAGAACTATTTCCGCCCATGCGTTCCTAGCCCGCTGCGGGCGCGGTCTCGCCGCGCGCTCCTTCGACCGTGCTCGGGCTTTGCGCCTGCACATCTGCGCGAGTGACGGCGAGATAGCCGACGAGGAACGCGATCAGGGCTCGAGCCAGAAGTACATCGTGATCTCAGGAACCCGGAGCGGTCCCTTCGCCGGGTCGAGTCGTAGGTGTGCCATCGATGAGCGGACCGCTACTTCGCCCGGGGGCGGCGGGTCTGCGGATCACGTCCGACGAGCCAGGCGAGGGCGAGCACTGCGACCGACCACAGCAGGGGATGCACGAACAGCCCGAGCACCGCCGCCACCAGGATCAGTAGCGCGCACACGGTCAGGTCTCGGGTCACCATCGCAAGTGTGGCCGCGTCTCGCGTGAGCCAGATGTGTCGTACATGCGGTGCTGGTGTTGAGCGCCGCAGCTCACCCCGGCCTCATGGTTGCGCAGGTGAAAGCCCCGGAAGGGGCTGCCGTCATTGTGGAACACGCTGCCCGAACGGTGGGTCCAACCGGTGGCATGTGGCGTGATGACGGCTGCCGCGCCGATGCCTATTGATCAGATCGGTGCTCGGAGATGACGCCCCAGGTGTAGGTTTCCGCCACCAAGTGATGGCCTCAACCCAGTTCGAAGGGGCGGCGCATGACGACGGTGATCACCCGGCGACCCGGAACGGAGCGGGGTGCGCTCGCGACGACGTCGGTCTTGCTCCTGGGGGCCGCCGTCGCGGTCGGCCTCGGGGTCTACGGCAAGGAGCATACGGCCGCCGGGCGACCGATCTTCACCCTCGGCTTCTCGGGGATGCTTCAGTTCAAGGCCTGGCTCGCCACCATCACGCTTGCGCTCCTGCTGGTGCAGTTGTTCACGGCCACCTGGATGTGGGGCCGCCTTCCTGGAGTCAGCCGGACCCCGCCCGGCGTGACGGTCGTGCACCGCTGGAGCGGCACGCTCGCGTTCGTCGTGAGCCTGCCGGTGGCGTTCCATTGCCTGTGGGCGCTGGGTTTCGGCACCACTCCCACCCGGGTGATCGTGCACAGCGTCGCCGGCTGCGTCTTCTACGGTGCCTACGCGTCGAAGATGCTCGGCCTCCGGGTGCGAGGCCTGTCGGGATGGGCCCTGCCCGTGCTCGGCGGGACAGTGTTCGGCGCTTTCGTGCTGGCCTGGCTGACAGCCGCACTCTGGTTCTTCACCCGCAGCGGACTGCCCCTTACCTGACCGACGCTCACGAGGAGTTGGAACGTGTCGCCCCAGCTGATTTCGCGCCGCTCGACCTTCACGGGGCTCGCGGTGTCCGTCGTCGGCGGGGTGGCCGGCTACGTGTTCGGCCGCAACAGCAGCGCCGCCAAGGACAAGAGCGATACGACCGCTGCCAATAGCTACGGCGCTTCGACATCGACGACGACGGGCAGCACGAGCGGTTCGAGTGGCGGCACGCTGCTCGCGCCGCTGGCTCAGATCCCTTCCGGCGGTGGGGTGATCCTCACCAAGAGCAAGATCGTGCTCACCAAGGGATCGGACGGGACGGTCCACGGCTTCTCCGCCGTCTGCACGCATCAGGGCTGCACGGTGGACAAGATCAGCGGCGGCGTCATCAGCTGCCCGTGCCACGGGAGCCGCTACGACGCCCAGACCGGCGCGGTTGTCGGCGGCCCTGCACCCGCGCCGCTGGCCAAGGTTGCGGTCGTCGTCCGCGGCACCGACGTCTTCAGCGGCTGAGGAGGAACAGATGCGTTTTTGGCTCGCACTTCCGACGCTGGTGTGGCTGCTCGCGGCCGGCTTCGCCATCGGTGCGCTCATCGCGCTTTCCTGACCTTTCCCGCCCCTCGTTCGAATTACTTCGGCAACGTCAGGGATTGGCGTCAGAAACGCCGATGCGACCCGCTAGATTTTCCGAGTGAACTCCCCGCTCACCGAGCTCGCGCTGATCGCTGTCGCGGCGGTGCTGGCCCCGATCCTTTCTTTGCTGAGCGGTCGGCTGGCCCTGCCTGGCGTGGTCATCGAGATCTTGCTCGGTGTCC
The DNA here is from genome assembly GCA_036267695.1 of Frankiaceae bacterium. GTDB lineage: Bacteria > Actinomycetota > Actinomycetes > Frankiales > Frankiaceae > DATAZK01. The sequence continues at coordinate 13,230 of DATAVO010000166.1, read as the reverse complement.
TGCTCGGGCCTTCGGTGCTCGGCTGGGCTCACTCCAACGACATCGTCTCGGCGTTCTCTGAATTCGGCTTGGCGATGCTGATGTTTCTGGCTGGCTACGAGCTGGATTTCGGCGTCGTCAAAGGCCGTCCGCTGTCGCTGGCCGCCGCCAGCTGGGGGATCTCGCTCGGCCTCGCCTCGATCGTCGGGGCGCTCATCGTCCTGGCGGGCCATCGACACGGTGAGCTGACCACGGGCCTCGCGCTGAGCACCACCGCCCTCGGCACGTTGCTCCCGATCCTGCACGACAGCCGGGTGCTCGAAACCCCGCTCGGGCGTCACGTCCTAGCCGTCGGCAGCATTGGTGAATTCGGCCCGATCGTGCTTGTCGCGCTGGTGCTAGGCACGCAGAACCCGGGCATCACAAGTGGCCTGCTGGCTGCCTTTGCGTTGCTGGCGGTCGCGGTCGCGTACGTCGCCAACCGGCCCTGGCACATCCGGATCCGCCGGATCCTCAAACGAGGTCTGCATTCGAGTTCTCAGCTGCCGGTGCGCCTCAGCATGCTGCTGATCGCGGCCATGGTGCTCCTGGCGAGCCACTTGGGACTGGATATCCTGCTGGGCGCGTTCGCCGCCGGCACCGTAGTGCGCGTGGCGGTCTCGCATCTGGACGATGAGACCCATCTGGAGATTTTCAAGAGCAAGCTCGAGGGCATCGGATTCGGTTTTGTCGTGCCGATCTTCTTCGTCGTCAGCGGTGTCAATCTCGACCTCGACGCCTTCAGCCGGCATCCGGCAGCCCTGTTCTTGATCCCGCTGTTCTTCGTGCTGCTGTTTGTGGTCCGGGGGTTGCCGATCCTGCTGTGCTACCGCCACGAGTTGGATCGCTACCAGCGCGGTGGCTTGGCCCTGATGGCCGCGACCGGGCTGCCGCTGATCGTGGTCGTGGCGACCATCGGCGAATCCGACGGCTTCATCTCGACCGGTCACGCCGCCGCGCTCGTCACAGCGGGGATGCTCTCGGTCCTGATCTTCCCGGCGATGAGCTTGCGCGTGCTCAAACGCGGCGAAGCCGCCCGCGGCATCGACCCGGTGCCGGCACCCGACGACGTGTAACGGCTCAGCCGGACTGAGTGAGCGTGACCCGGACGTCGTACCGGCCGCCGTTGGAAGCGCTGAGGTGAACGTCACCGGCATGGCTGAGGAGCGCCAGCGAGGCCTTGTTGTCGGCGGCGACGTGCGTCACGAGCTCGCGCACCCCCGCCGGACGGCGCCTGAGCAGCTCGTCCAGCAGAGCGGCGCCAATGCCGTGCCGGCGCCACGCGTCATCGACCGTGACGGCAATGTCGGCGGCTGCCGGGTCGTCGCGCAGCCGCACGATGCGACCGATGCCGACGGCGCGATCCGGGCCGTTCTCCGGGAAGACCACGAGCACCAGGGCGACGTGGTTCACCCCGTCGACCTCGTCAACCAGCCGCCGGAGCATCTCATCGGACAGGTCGCCCACGCCCGTCAGGAAGCGGCTGTAGCGCGCCTCCGGCGAAAGGTGGCGATAGTTCTCCCGCAGCCCGCGAGCGTCGTTGGGGGAAAGCGCCCACACCATCGCGGGGGTGCCGTCCGGCAGCTGTAGTTCCTTCACCGGCGCGCCTGCCGTGCCACCAGTGGGATCGTCAGCGGACACGACGCCGATGATGGCCTAGTCACGCCTGAGAAACGTGGGTAGGGCAGTGGATACTGGCGCGCACTACCGGGCAGGGAGCAGGAATTCATGGGTCAGACGCATTTGGGACGCAAGGCCGAACAGGCGGCGCAGCGCGGCGGTTCGTTGACGTTCGAGGGCGAAACCTTCGAGTCGGCAGCGCTCTTCGAGCGCTCCCGCCGAATAGCCGGGGGTTTTCAGGCCGCGGGCCTCGAGCCTGGCGATCGCGTCGTCATCATGATGGCCAACTGTCCCGAGGTCGCCATGACGTACAACGCGTGCTGGTGGAGCGGCCTCGTCGCGACCCCTCTGATCTTCCTCGCGAGCACGCCCGAACTCGCCCATGTGCTCTCCGATTCAGGCGCGAAGGCCTTCGTCACGACCCCGGAGTTCGTCGGGAAGATCGCCGAGACCGGTCTTGCCGTGCCGACTTTCGTGGTCGGGGAGGGGTCCTTTGCCGCGCTGGAAGCGCATGAACCCGTCGCGCTTACTGACCGGGAGGACACCGATCTCGCCGCACTGCTCTACACGGGCGGGACGACCGGGCGTTCCAAAGGCGTCATGCTGACGCACGCGAACCTCTACGGCACCGGCGTCAACGCTTCACAGACCCGCAAGCGCAGCGGCGAGGACTATGATAGCCTGCTGACCGCGCTGCCGCTGGCTCACGCGTACGGACTGCTCGTCACGCTGGCCGGGATGTTCGCCGAGAGGCCGCCGCGCGCGGTGTTGCAACGCTGGTTCGACCCGACGTCCTTTCTCGACCTCGCCGAAAAGCACGGCATTGAGGCGGTGTCGGTGGTGCCGTCGATGTTGCAGATGCTGCTCGCGACCCCTCTCGAGAACCGCGACCTTTCCGCGCTGCGGGTCGTCATGTCCGGGGGAGCGCCGCTGCCTTCGGCGATCCAGGCCGAATGGGAGACGCGGGCGCCGTCGACGATCGTTCTGGAGGGCTACGGCCTGACCGAGAGTTCGGCGCTGGTCACCTCCTCGAACCGGGAAGCTCGACGCGCCGGCTCGGTCGGTAAGCCGGTCGCGAACGTCGAGGTGAAGATCTTCGATCCGGATGGTCGCGAACTGCCCAGCGGGGAGGACGGGGAGATCTGCGTGCGCGGCGCGACGGTGATGGCCGGCTACTGGAACTCACCGGAGCAGACCGCGTCGACGGTTCGCGACGGCTGGCTGCACACCGGCGACGTCGGCCATTTCGACGCCGACGGCTTCCTGTTCGTCGTCGATCGGATGAAAGACCTCATTATCCGCGGGGGTTTCAACGTCTATCCCCGCGACGTCGAGGACGCGCTGATGACGCATCCGGAGGTGACGCAGGCGGCCGTCGTCGGTCAGCCCGACGAGCGCCACGGCGAGGAGATCGTCGCGGTCGTCGCCTTGACTCCCGAGTCCAAAGTGACCGGCGAGGAACTCGTGGACTATGCGCGGGAACGGCTCGGCAGACACAAGTACCCGCGGGCTATTCGGATCGTCCCGGCGGTGCCGCTCACGAGCGTCGGCAAGACCGACCGCAAGGCCGTGCGCCAGCTGCTCGCCGAACCGTCGTGAGGCCGCCGTCGTAGCGGCGATCACTTGCCGCTGACGCTGACCAGGTTTCGCGGGTCGCAGTTGTAGGGGCCTTTGTTGGGCTGGGTGACCTTCCGGTCGTAGACAAACCCTTGCGGCGTAAGGCGAACCAGGATGACGCAGTCGGACTGGGTCTGCTTGCCGGGGATCGTGGAGTTGGGCGGGAAGAGGCCACCGGCGTCCCAGTCGGTGTGCGATCCGGCCTTCGCGAGGATGCACTTCGGGGTCAGGTCCGCGCCGCAGTCGGTCGCCGACTTGGCCCACAAGGCCCAGGCGTTGAACCCGAGGCCGGTGAAGGAGGTGAACTTCGGCTTGTCGATCCCGGCATTCATGATGCTGCGGATCTGCTGCAGCACGGGGTAGGAGTTGACGAGTTCGGCGGGCAGCGCGCCGAGCGCGACGTACGAAGGCGGGAACTGCACGGTCTTGGCGGCTTCCACCGACTTCGGGTCATAGAACTGGATGCTCCACAGCACGAACGACGGCTGGTAGCTGATGTCGCGCATGGCGTTGACCTCAGGCGTCGGGTCCTGCGAGGCGATCTCGTTGTACGCCTTGGCGCCCGAGGTGCGCAGCTGCTCCATGTACGGCCGGAAGTTGGTGACAAACGTCGGCTTCTCCTGCACCGTCGTCACCTTGTAGCCCAAGGCTTCCCATGCCTGCTTGGCATATCGGCCCTGCGGGCTCAGCGAAGCGACGTTGCTGCTGCCGATCCCGAGCCCTTGCTTGGACGCCGGATACGCGTCGGCCAGCAGCCGCAGCCCGCCGACCCCGTAGTGCGTGGGGGAGTTGCTCGTCGGCTGTACCTGCAGCGGCGCCAGTCCGGCTTCGGGCGAAACGTCGAGGGCGGGGATCTGCGCGAGGTTGCACGCGACGCGCGGCTTCACGTCGACCGCGTCGAAGGCGTTGCCGCCGCCGACGAGCATGAATTCCTTCGGGCAGGCCTTGATGATTTGCGACGCGCCGTTGAACAGTTTGGCGTCGTAATTGTCGACGATGATCTGGCGGCCGTTGATGCCGCCGGCCGCGTTGCACCATTTGGTGAAGGCCTTGGCGACGTCGAAGTACTCCTGCTCGAGTCCGGGCGTGATGCTCGACCCCGGGTCGCCGAACGTTCCCACATGAATCGTGGTGCCGGAAAGCCCGCGGCCGCTGAGTGGCGCGGGGTTGCCGGGACCGCAGATCCGGCCGAGATCGCCGAAGACGCCTGCCGGAACGGCCGCCGCCGACGTCGGCAGCGCGGCACTGGGCGACGGGGTGTTGCCCGGGGTCGATGAGCGCCCGCAGGCTGCCAGCGCGAGAGCGCCGCAGACGGCGATCGTCGCTGCGACGGGTCGCTGCCGGCGTTGGCGCTTGCACGACATAGGGCGTTTCTACGCCCCTCGGTCAAGCCGCCGGTGCGAGCCGCTTCTCCAGCACGACGAAATGCAGATCTTCGCGCCGCGGCAGCCCGGCGCGCGCGTCGTCATACGGGAAGGGCCGGGTCTCGCCGGTCAGCCGGTAACCACGGCGCTGATACCAGGCGATGAGCTCAGCGCGCTGCGCGATGACCGTCATCTCCATGACTTCGGCCTGCCACTCGCGGACGGCCGTCATCTCCGCGGCGGCGAGGAGCGTCCGGCCGAGCCCGGCGTTCTGCAGGTCGGGCCGGACGGCGAACGAGCCGAAGTACGCCGCCGCCGATCGCCGCTCGATCTGGCAACAGCCGAGGAGGGGATCTGACTCGCTCGTGCCGCTCGTGCCGATCAAGAGGCGAACATCATCGCGGGCGAGCGCGTCGCGTACCGCATCGAGATCGGTGCGCTGACCGTCGAGCAGGTCGGCTTCGGTCGTCCAGCCCTGCTTACTCCCGGGGCCCCGGTACGCCGACTCGATCAGGTCGGTGACGCGTTCGGCGTCCGCCATGGATGCCTCGAACACGGTCACAATGCAGGGATGGGGAGCGCTCACCGTCGCCATTCTGGACGACGGCCACGCGTCAGCCGGCGACAGGCAGGTCGAGCTCGGGGGTGAGCCTGCCGAAGCTCGAGCTCTCGCCCGTCGGGAAGAGCCTCAGTGCCGATCCCAGCAGCACCGTCACTCCGTCGCCCTCGAACGGACCGGTGACCTCGATCCACCAGAAGACGCCATAACGCCCGGTGCGGGTCAGCCGGCGACCGGTGGGAGAAGCGACAAGATCCGTGGCTGCCGCCGCCGCGACCCCCGAAAGCCGCAGCTCCCAGCCGGGCAGCGAGAGCGAGAGCGTCGCGACGGCGGCGTGTGCCTGGCCACGCAGCGGCCGGCTCGTCGCGGCCAGGACCGGCGGCGCGCCTGCCGCCACTACCCGAGCCAGGCGGGCAAGCTCTCGCTCGTGTGCTGCCGCCGCGCGCTTGGCGAGCCGGCGCCAGCCGCGCCGCGAACCCATCACGCACTCGAAGGCCTCGCGTTCAGCGCTGGGAGGCTCGCCTGGAGCGTGTTGTGGACCCCGGCCTGGGAAACGGGTGCGCATGCTGACTCCTGACGGATCCGCTCGAAGGCATTGCGGACGCTCGTCCGCAATAATCGACCGGCGCGAACGTGGAGAGCCCCCGCTTTTTGCGGAGATCATCACGAACACCTGGGCTTGTTGCTACAGTCATAGGTGTACGGACGTCCATGTTTCTTGTCAAGGAGTTTTGATGGCTGAAGCGCCGCCGGACGGCAGGCGGGTCAGGGGAGACGCCAACCGGGCGCGGGTGCTCCGCCTCGCTGCTGACATGGCGAGCGAGGAAGGCCTCGAGGGGCTGACCCTCAGCCGGCTCGCGCAGGACCTGGGAATCAGCCGTAGCAACGTCCACGCGCTGTTCGGGGGCAGCAAGCAGGAGCTGCAGCTAGCTACCGTCGCCGCGGCGCGCACCCGCTTCATCGAGGCTGTCGTGCAGCCCGTGATCGGTCGCCCCCCGGGTTTGGAGCGCCTGCGCGCGCTCCTGGACTCCTGGTGTGACTACATCGAGGAAGACGTCTTCGTCGGCGGCTGCTTCGTGCTCCACGGGCTTTTCGAATTCGGCCGTCGCCCCGGCCCGGTGCGCGAGGCGCTGATCTCCGCCCAACAGGAGTGGACCGCGCTGCTGCGCCGCCACCTTCAGGTCGCCATCGATGCCGGTGAGCTCCTCGTCCCCGATCCTGAGCAGCTTCTGTTCGAGCTCGACGCGGCCCTCGTCGGGGCGAACGCCACCCGCCTCGCGGGCGATCCCCGGGGCCCGGAATTCGGCCGCCGGGCCGTCATCACCGCGCTGGACCGCCATCGCGCGAGCGCCAGGCCGTCTCCTGGTTGAGTGGAGACCGAAACGTGCCGATGGATTTGAGACGAATGATCCACTTGCGCACAGGGGCGCCCGGGTCGCGGTAGTAAGCGGGGGGTGTCGGGATGCGGCGCCGACCCGACCGCAGCCACGCGCTGCCCGCCCCCGCGGTGGCACTCGCGGCGTTCACCATGATCGTCTCGGCGGTCGTGCTGCTCTCGCCGATTGCCTCCACCCGGTTCGGCTGGTACTTCGACGACCTCGGCGCCTTGGCGGTATCTGCCGGCGCTGCCGTCGGAGCGATCTGGCGCTCGCGCCGGTCCTCCAACCGAGCGCTGCGCCGCTCCTGGATTCTCATCGCCATCGGCTGCTCGAGCTGGGCGATCGGTGAGGCGCTCTGGTGCTGGTTCGAGCTCGGGCAGGGCAAGGACCCGTTCCCGTCCGTCGCCGACATCGGCTACCTGGGCTTCCCGCTCGCCGCCGGCGCCGCGCTGCTCTGCTACCCGGCGAGCCAGGGCTTTCCCCGCAGCGGACAGCGGATGCTGGACTCGCTGGTGGCGGTCGGCTCGCTCGGCCTGATCTCGTGGGAGACCGTGCTGCGGGCGGTATCCGGCAGCCCCGCCGACAGTGCCTTCGCGTTCACGATCTCGCTCACCTACCCGCTCACCGACCTCGTCGTGCTGATGCTCGTCGTGCTCACCCTCGCGCGAGCGCCGGGCAGCAAGCTCGCCCTGGCGCTGATCGCCGCCGGCTGCGCCTCGCTGGCCGTCTCCGACAGCCTGTTCGCCTACCTGACAGCTACCACCGGCTACACCGGCGGCGCTGTCGATCTCGGCTGGATCGCCGCGTTCGTCCTGCTGGGTCTCGCTTCGGTTGCCCCGGACCGTTCACCGTCGACCGGTCCGCTGACCGAGGCCGACAAGATCCGCGAGAGCCAGGCGTCGCTGCTGAACTACCTGCCCGTCATCGCGGCCGTCGGCGTCACCCTCGCCCTGGCGGCGGCGGGACACGCGCCGACCGTGCTGCAGCTCGGCGTCGCGGCGTCGATCATCTCCGTGATGCTGCTGCGCCAGTACCTGGCATCCCGGCGCAACGCCGAGCTGGCGACCGCGCTGGCGCGACGCGAGGCGCAGCTGCGACACCAGGCGTTCCATGACGGGCTCACCGGCCTGGCCAACCGCGGCCTGTTCCAGGACCGGCTCGCCCACGCCCTCGAACTGCACCGCCGCGATCTACGACCGGTCTCCGTGCTCTTCTTCGACCTCGATGACTTCAAGCTCGTCAACGACAGCCTCGGCCACCGTGCCGGCGACGAACTGCTGGGGCGCGTAGCGGAGCGCATCACTGGAGCGGTGCGCACCGGAGACACGGCTGCCCGCCTCGGGGGTGACGAGTTCGCCGTGCTCATCGAGGATTCCGGCGATCCGGTGGCACTCGCGTCACGGATCGTGGATGCGCTGCGGGCGCCCTTCGTGCTGGACGGTACGAGCGTGGAGGTGCGCGCCAGCATCGGTGTCTTCGAGCTGGCGGCTGACGATGTGCCGACGACGGCCGACCAGCTGCTGATCAACGCCGACACCGCGATGTACGCCGCGAAGCGCTCCGGCAAGGACCGCATCGTGATCTACCGCAACGGCATGTCGCTCGCCGAACTCGAGGACGGTGAGCTGGCCCGTGCGCTGCGCGCTGCGATCGAGGCCCGCGAGCTGAACCTGGCCTACCAGCCGATCGTCGACCTCGCGACCGGGAAGGCGAACGCGGTGGAGGCGCTCACCCGATGGGTGCACCTCGGCGAGAACGTGCCGCCCGCGGTCTTCATCCCGATGGCCGAGCGCTGCGGCGTGATGGACGAGCTCACCGCGTACGTGCTGGGCCAGGCCTGCGAGCAGCTTTCGGAGTGGGGCGGCGAGGTTGGACATCAGCACCTCAGCATCGCTGTCAACGTGCCGCCGGCGCAGATCACGTCACCCGGATTCGTGACGCTGGTGACCGATCTGGTGCGCCGTCACGAGCTGGCGGCGGGGCAGCTGGTGATCGAGATCACCGAATCCGGCGCCTTCGAGGAGCCCGAGGCCGCGCGGACCGCGATCGCCGAGATGCGCCGTCATGGGGTGGCGATCTCCCTCGACGACTTCGGGGTCGGGCAGTCGTCGCTCGCGCAGTTGCACAGCGTCGAGCTCGACTCGATCAAGATCGACAAGTCGTTCATCGACACTCTCGACAGCAATCCCCGGCAGGCCCAATTCCTGCGGGCGCTGCTGCGGCTGAGCTACGACATCGATGTGAAGGTCATCGTCGAGGGCATCGAGCGTCCCGAGCAGCTGACCCAGCTGCTGGAACTCGGCCACCCACTGGCTCAGGGATTCCTGTTCGCCCGCCCGATGACACCCGCGGAATGCCTTCCGCTGCTGACCGGTGACGCCAAGCTCTTCGGGGCCGCACCGGCCGGTGCGCTGCCGCGGCAGGGCACCGGCGTCAGCGCTGCCCGCGGATGAATACCGGCGGGCGACGCTCACCGAAGGCCTTGACCGCCTCCAGGTGGTCGGCGCTGCGGAAGGTCACGGCCTCCATCGCGAGCGCCATTTCATAGATCCGGTCGACGCGCTCCTCGAGGTCCTTGTTCACCAGCCGCTTGTTGAAGCGCAACGCGAGCGCGGCCCCTTGGGCGAGCCGGCGAGCCATCGCCATGGCCTGATCGAGCACCTCGCCGGCCGGCACCGAATGGTTCACGAGGCCGATCTGCTCGGCCTGCGGACCGGTCAGCAGATCGCCGGTGAACAGGTACTCCTTCGCGCGGTTGGCGCCGATCAGCATCGGCCAGAGCACGACTCCGCCATCCGCGGCCACGAGGCCGACCTGCACGTGCGGATCGCCGATGCGCGCCGCGTCGGAGATGAAGGTGATGTCGCAGAACAGGCCGAGGGTGGCGCCGAGCCCGATGGCGTCGCCGTTGATGGCGGCGATCATCGGCTGGCGGATCGCCAGGATCGCCCGCGCCATGGCGACCGAGTCGATGAAGAGCTGCGAGAAGCCGTCGTCATAGCCGGCGTCGTTGTTCTCGGCCATCTGCTTGAAGTCGCCGCCCGCGCAGAAGCCCTTGCCCGCGCCGGTGACGACCACGATCTCGGCTTCGGTGTCGGCCGCGATCCGCTTGTAGAGCTCGGTGAGCTCGACGTGCATGACGTCGTTGATCGCGTTGCGACTGTTCGGGCGATCGAGGGTCACCAGCAGGACGCCCTGGTCGTCGAGCTCGGTCTTGATGGTCGTGAGCCCGTACCTGTTCATGAACCTGATATTAAATTCACGTTGTGGATCGGGTCGAGACGGGGGCCCGCGTCGCCCTGGCGGTCGATCAGGTGAGCTTCGGGTGCGTGGCTCCGGCTGCGCGCTCCGACGTCGCCGCGTTGGAGTCCGCGGGCGCGCGCTCGCTCTGGGTCGGTGGGCATATCGCCTCACGCAATCCGAGCCCGGAAGCGCTGTCGTGGCTCGCCCGCTTGTGCGAGCAGGTCGATGACCGGACGCTCGTCGGGACGGCCGTCCTGCTGCTGCCGCTCTACCCGCCGGCGATCGTCGCCAAGATGATCGCCGACCTGGACAACGTGACCGGCGGACGCATCGCCCTGGGCGTGGGCGTGGGCGGTGAGTATCCCGGCGAGTTCGAGGCCGCACAGGTGCCGCTAGCCGAACGCGGAAAGCGGATGGACGAGGCCATCGCGCTGCTGCGCCGCTTCTGGACCGGTGAGGAAATCAGCTGGGACGGGCCGCTTTTTGCGATGAACAGCGTGCGGATCCATCCCGCTCCGGCGCAGCCCGGTGGGCCGCCGATCGTCGTCGCCGGACGCCAGCCCGTGGCCATGCGCCGCGCCGCCAGGCTCGCGGACGGCTGGATGCCGTACCTGTTCTCCGCCCGGCGCTACGCCGAGTCCGTTGCCACCGTGCGCGCCGAGGCGGAGGCGATCGGGCGCTCGCTGGACGGGTTCGGCTGGCTCGCGTACCTGCCGGTCAGCATGGACGACGACGCCAACCTCGCCCGTCGGCGAGCCGCCGAGTTCCTTGGGGGCACGTACAAGCAGGACTTCGACGCGATGCTCGACCGGGTGGCCGTCACCGGCACGCCGGACGATGTCGCGCGCAAGCTCCAGGAGTTCGTCGACGCCGGCGCCCGGCACCTGATCCTGCTGCCCGCCGTGCGCGAGAACGGCACCCGGATGCTCACCCGGATTCTCACTGAGATCGCGCCGGCCGTCGGGCAGGGGACGGCCGGTCAGGCGTCGAAGCCCTCGCGCCAAGGCCCGGCGATGTGGCCGCCGTCGACCACGAGTGACGACCCCGTGCAGTAGGAGCTCTCGTCGCCGGCGAAGAACAGCACGGCGTACGCGATCTCCAGCGGGGTGCCGGTGCGGGGGATCGGCTGGTGCGCCATCAGGCGGTCGATCCGCGCTCGTATTTCAGCGGGCGCTTCCGCGACCATCGGGGTTTCGATGACTCCGGGATGGACGGCGTTGACCCGGATGCCGCGACCGCCCGCCTCGAGGGCGACGGTTCGGGTGAGCCCGGTGACGGCGTACTTGCTCGCGACGTAGGACGACATCCCGGCGGTGCCCACGAGCCCGTCGATCGACGACGTGTTCACGATCGAGCCCGACCGCTGCGCCTTCATCACCGGCATGACCGCGCGGATGCCGTTCCAGACGCCGGTGAGGTTCACGTCCAGGGTGAAGCGGTGGTCTTCGGGGGTCTCGTCCTCGATGCGGCGCGGCGGGATACCGATCCCGGCGTTGTTGACCAGCACGTCGAGCCGTCCGAACGCGCTGGTGCAGGCCGCCACCGCCAGCGTCCACTGGGCTTCGTCGCGGATGTCGAGGGCATGCCACGCGGCGGCCTCGCCCAGCGCATCGGTGACGGCGCGGCCCTCTTCCTCACGGACGTCAGTCACCAGCACCCGTGCGCCCTCGGCGACGAACAGCCTGGCGATCGCCTCGCCCTGCCCGCGCGCCGCGCCGGTCACGAGCGCGACCTTGCCTGCCAGCCGTTCACCCACGGATGCCTCCCAGCGTTCGGGCTGTCACAGTGACACCAGGCAAACTAACCAGAAGCAATGCCCGCGATCGGACTGGGAGCTGATGGACCTTTCACTCGATGAGATGGCGCAGGCTGCCGTCGACGCCGTCAACGCCGTGTGTGTCGGTCAGTCGCCGCCCGGCCGGCCGTCGTGGGCCCGTGACGCCGAGCCGCTCGGTCACGATCCGAAGCTCTGGGCGGAGCTGTGTGCGATCGGCCTGCCCGGCTTGGCCGTCCCCGAGGAGCAGGGCGGGGGCGGGGCCGATCTGCTCGCGCTCACGGCCGTCGCCCAGCAGCTAGGAACCGTCCTCGCGCCGGCGCCGTTCAACGAGCACGCGGTGGCCGTACGGCTGCTGGCCCGGCTGGCGCCGAACCATCCCGATCTCGAGGCGGCCGTCTGCGGCGAGCTGATCGTCACGCTCGCGCCGCGCGTGACCGATGGCATCGCCCTTGTCGTACCGGCCGGCGCCGTCGCCGATGTCGTCATCGGCTGTGACAGCGGTGAACTGGTCGCGGTGCGCTCCGAGCCGCCGCGCGAAGCGCTGCCGAACCAGGGCAACCTGCCGATCGCTGACCGGGATCTGCGCTCGGGGGAGCGCGTCGTGCTGGCGACCGGCCTCGCGGCTCCCGAAGCGTTCGAAGACGCAAGCGATGAATGGCTGACGCTGGTCGCCGGCTGGCTCGCCGGGCTCTCGTCCGGAGCGCTTGAGGTGGCGGTGCGGTGGGTGAAGGACCGCCAGCAGTTCGGTGTCGCGATCGGCTCGTTCCAGGCCGTAGCCCATGGCCTCGCCGACATCCCGGGCCAGGTCGACGGCTCGACGTTGCTCGCCCGCGAAGCGGCGTGGAGCCTGAGCACCGGGCTGCCTTCGACCACGGGCGCCAATGGGACCGAGCTCGCGTTGATGGCACTGCTGTTTGCCTCCGACACGGCACATCTCGCGTCGGCCAAGCTCGTGCAGTATCACGGCGGGCTCGGGGTCGCGGAGGAACACGACGCGCAGCTCTTCTACCGGCGCGCGCGGGCGTATCCACTCGTCACCGGTGCCCCGCGGGCGCAGCTACGCGAGCTCGGAAAGGCCGTCGTTACCGAGTTTTCCCGGGGTGCCGGGGTTCCAGGGGGTCAGGCGTGACGGATTTCCGGCAAGACGAAGACATCGCGACGTTCGCCGGTGAGGTCCGCGATTTCCTGGCGGACAACCTGACCGCCGAAATGCGCCGGACCATGCACGACACCGGCACCGTCCACGTCCCGCAGATGCACCGCGACATGGCGAGCCGCGGCTGGATGGCAACGGCGTCGTCCGGAGCCAAGGGTGCTCCCATCTCGCATGCCATGGCGGCGCTCTTCCGCGAGCTCGAACTCGCCGACGCTCCCTACCACGGCATGTCGATCACGATGATCGTCATCGGCGTCGTCGACCAGCTGGGCTCGCCGGAGCTGAAATCACGCGTCATCCCGCAATTGCTGGCGGGAGAGACGATCGCCGTGCTCGGCTACTCCGAACCCGGGTCGGGTTCAGATGTCTTCGCCGCCCGCACCCGGGCAGTCCCGGTCGACGAGGAGCACAGCGCCTGGCGCATCAACGGCCAGAAGATGTGGACCACCCTCGCTCAGGAAGCGGGCTATGTCCTGCTGCTGACCCGCACCGACACC
>DATAVO010000165.1:0-28812 GCA_036267695.1 Frankiaceae bacterium | reverse complement strand
CAATGCCACCGCCGCTCAGGCTCTGATGACGACGCAACTCGCGGCGTGCACCGGCCTGCTCGGATGGCTCGCCGTCGAATTCCGGCGAACCGGTTCGGCGACCACCCTGGGCGCTGCTTCCGGGGCGGTCGCCGGGCTCGTCGCCATCACCCCCGGCGCCGGCTTCGTGCCGGCCTGGGCAGCCATGCTCATCGGCTTGGCCGCCGGTGCGGTGGGTGAGCTGGCGGTCAAGCTGAAGTTCCGCATGGGCTACGACGACTCCCTGGACGTCGTGGCGGTCCACGGGATGTGCGGACTGCTAGGCACGGTCTCCGTCGGCCTCTTCGCCACCCGGCTGGTCAACGCGACGGGGCGCCACGAAGGGCTGCTTCTGGGCGGCGGGCTGCATCAGCTCGGGATGCAGGCACTGGCGATCGTCGTGACGCTCGCCTGGGCCTTTCCGGTGACCTACGGGATCGCCCGTCTTGTCAAGGCGACAGTCGGTCTGCGGGTGACCCGCGAGACCGAAATCGAGGGACTCGACCTCAGCGTGCACGCAGAAAGTGCTTACGACATCGGGGCTTTGCATGCCACGGGAAGGTCGCGATCCTGAGCCCGTTCAGGCCGCTTGCTCCACCAGAGCGGCGCGCTCGAGGAGTTCCTCGAGCGCGCTGGCCACATCGTCGGCCATGGCGCGGATGTCGCTGACCAGTTCCGGACAGCTCACGATCCCGACGTACAGGCAGTCCGCATAGCTCCACGCCGTGAGGTTGAGTCCGGCGCCCTCGGTGAGTACCGACAGCGAGTAGAGCTCATCCATCCGCGCACCGGCGAACCAAGACGGCTCGGGCGGCCCAGGAACGTTGGAGATCACGACGTTGATGGCCGGGGTGGGCAGCCGCGGCATGACGTGCTTCCACACCAGCTGATAGGCCCAGCGGTAGGCGAAAAGGTTCCAGTCGCGCATCAGCTCGCGCCCGATCTCACTGTTGAGCGAGCGGGCATTGCGGGTCACCTGGCTGATGGCCGCCAGCCGCTCGACCGGGTCGTCGATGTCGGTGCACAGCGACGAGAAGAACTGCGTGACGTGATTTCCCGACAGCCGCGGCGGGGCGCCCGGTGCGTCGATAGACGACGGGATCGCCGTGACCAGAGGCTTGTCGAGCGTGAAACCCTCCCGGGCAGCCGAGCGGCACAGCCCGCCCGCCGCGACCGCCAGCAGCACGTCGTTCAGCGAGCATCCGAACGCGGCCTTGACCCGCTTGAAATCCGCGAGCGGCAGCCGGGCCGTGGCCACCGTGCGACGCGAGCTGAGCCGTCCATTCCACGGTGCTTTAGCGCCGGACATCGGCGGCGGCGGCCGGTGATCCAGACGCCGCCGGGCGCGCAGCATGCGCCGCACACCCGCGAGTGTCCGGGTCAGCAGACCCGGAAGGAAGCGCAGCTCGCGTATCCGATCCGCGACGGCCTCGCGGATCAACGTCGCGTGGCGGGGGAGTGGCTCCGGGGTCCATTCCGTCTGCGGGCCGGCGACCGTCTCGTCGGGCCCTGACGCGGCGACGGCGACCAGCCCCGCGGCGGCCGCCATCCCGTCGGCGACGGCGTGGTGGATCTTGACCGCGACGGCGATCTGCCCGGTCTCGAGTCCGGTGATGAACGTCATCTCCCACAGGGGCCTTTCGAGGTTGAGCGGCTGCCCGTGGATCTCGGCCAGGGCAGCGTCGAGCTCGGCGCGCCGGCCCGGCGCCGGCAGCGTCAGCTCCTTGACGTGTCGGCTGACCAGGAAGTCCGGATCGTTGACCCACACCGGGTGGTGCAGGTCGAACGGCACCCGGACCGGCCTTCGCAGCAGCGAGGGCAGCAGATGTAGCCGCTGGCCGAACTCGTCGACGAGGCGGCTGCGGTCAAGCAGCCCCAGCTCGCCCGTGACGTCGAGCACCGCGACCTTCATCGTGTGCATGTGGGCGGTCGCCGTCTCGGAATACAGCATGCTCGCGTCGAGACCGGTCATGCGTTCCATGGAAGTGACGTGCCCCCTTCCCCGCCGGCTGCGGCGCTTGGTCGAGCATGGTAGATAGTGAGCCATTGCGCTGAGGGTGTTAACGAGGGAGTTCGCAAATGGCGACGACGGTCGGTCAGTTCTGCATCTACGTGAGCGATCTCGAACGTTCAGTCAGCTTCTACACCGACATCATCGGGCTGAAGGTGCAGAGCCGCACCGAGATCGACGACGTGCACGAGGCGGTGCTGGCGGCCGACGATGGCGGGGGACGCCTGCAACTCGCCGAGCGTTACAACAATGGCCAGCCGATCGATCATGGCTTCGCCCTGTGGAAGCACTACATGATTGTCGACGACGCCATCGCGACCCACCAGAAGGCGGTCGGCGCCGGCTACACGTCGACGATGGTTCCGGAGCGCCTCGAACGGTGGCCGGTCATCGTCGGCTTCATCAACGATCCCGACGGCTACAGCATCGAGCTGCTCCAGTACGTCCAGGATTGAAGCCGTGAGCAAGCCGCGCGTCGCCGTCATCGGCGCCGGGCCCGGCGGCCTGTGCATGGCCATCAAGCTGAAGGCGGCCGGATACGACGACTTCGTCATCCTCGAACGCGGCGGCGGGGTCGGCGGCACCTGGTATCAGAACCGCTATCCCGGTTGTGCCTGTGACATCCAGTCACACCTGTACTCGTACTCGTTCGAGATCAAGCCGGACTGGACGCGCCCGTACGCGACGCAGCCGGAAATCCTGGCGTACATGGAACATTGCGCCGCCAAGTACGGGATCTTGCCGCATTGCCGCTTCGGCAGCGAGGTGGTGCGGGCGAGCTGGAACGAGTCCTCGTCCTCGTGGACGGTCGAGCTCCGCTCGGGCGATCTCGTCGAGGCTGACGTCGTCATCAGCGCCCTCGGCATGTTCAACGAGCTCTCCTGGCCCGACATCGAAGGGCTCGGCTCGTTCGCGGGCACGAGCTTCCACTCGGCGCAGTGGAACTGGGACCACGACCTCACCGGTGAGAGCGTCGGCGTCATCGGAAGTGCGGCCAGTGCCGTGCAGTTCGTGCCCGAAATCGTCAAGCAGGCCGGGCAGGTTCACCTTTTCCAGCGCACCGCCAACTGGGTGCTGCCCAAGATGGACGACCCCGCGACGCCCGAGGTGATCGCGGCCCGACTGCGCGACCCCGCCCTCGGCCTCGCCATCCGGCGCGAGATCTTCAACGCCGTCGACAGCGGTCAGACGTTCTCCAACCTCACGCTGAACGCCGAGCGGGAAGCGTCCGTCCTCGCCGCCATGGAAGTGGTCGAGGACCCCGAGGTGCGCGCCAAGCTCGTCCCCACGCATCCGTATGGCTGCAAGCGCCCGCTCAATTCCAACAACTATTACAGCTCGTTCAACCGGCCCAACCTCGAACTCGTCACCGATCCCATCGAGCGGATCACGAGTGACGCGATCGTGACCGCCGACGGGCGCGAGCGACGGGTCGACACCCTCATCATTGCCACGGGTTTTGCCGCGACGCGTTACCTCTCGGCGATCGACGTGGTGGGCCGGGATGGGTGCCACATCAGCGAGGCCTGGAACGACGGTGCGGTCGCCTACCTCGGCATCACGACAGCCGGCTTTCCCAACCTCTTCATGCTGTACGGGCCCAACACCAACAACGGTTCGATCCTGATGATGATCGAGTATCAGGTCGACCATGTGATGGGCTTGCTGGAGCGGCTGCGCGGCGAGGAACTGGCCTGGCTCGACGTGCGTCCGGACGTCATGCACTCCTACAACGAGGAGGTTCAGGAGGCGATCGCCGGCGTCCAGGTGTGGCAGGCCGGATGCAACGGCTACTACCGGACCCCGAGCGGGCGCGTCGTGACGCAGTGGCCGTATTCGATGACCGAGTTCAAAGACCGGTCGTCAGCTATCGACCCCGATGCGTTCGAGGTCGCTGCGCGCTAGCCCGGGCGTCGTCGCGTAAGCCTGTGCGCACGCTTGGACGTGCAGCGCCGATTAATCGCCGTGATTTAGAAGGGCACCAGAGTCGCAAGCACGCCTCCTGGATCGCCGCGGCCGCCGACCTGCCGGCAGAACTCCACCGCGTCGAACTCCAACTCTGGTCCGCCGCTGCCGAACGTCCACGTGCCACCGGCCGGACCGGTGAGAGTGAGCGTGCAGGGCTGGCCGTGGCGGCTGCCCCATTCGCGGGCAACGTCGTCAACGAGCACGCCGTCGTGATCGGCCGTCAGTATGGGATCGCGGCCGATGACGGCCGCGATGTCCATGCGGTGCATCCACGGATCGCGGGTGAGGATGCAGTCGACCAGGTAGCCCATCGTCCACGGTTCGAGCCCATCGGTCTGCGCGGCCGGCAGCGTGCGTCGCCGGATCAGGGCCGGAGTGCGCCGGCGTCCCTTCACCGCGCGCGGCCCGGCGCGCTCGTACTGCGCGACGATGTGCACGGGGTCGAGTTCGGCGCGCTCCTCGACCTGCAAAGCCGTGAGTTCGTCGATGAAGACGCCCTTGCGTTTGGTCGCCGCCTTGACCTGACGCCGGCCCTCCCACGGCGAGGCCGCCATGTCCGCCATTCCGAGGAGATGGGCGGCCATCGCGCGCACATCCCACCCGGGACAGTTCGTCGGGAGCGCCCACTCCTCGGGCGTCAGCTCGGCGAGCAACTGGTGGAACCGCCCGTACTCGGTCGCGGCGAGCCGCATCGCGGTCTCCCGATCGAGTACGGGCTTGCGCGGGGCGCCGGTAGCAGCACCCATGTCAGCAGTCGAACTTTTGCTCGTACACGTCGGCCAGCGTACGGAGCAGCGCGCCGCCGTCGCCATGAAACGACGAGCCGTGCATAACCGCGAGCGTTCGGGGTTCGAGTTCGGCGAGCCGGCGGAGCGTGGCCGGAACGGCCGGACCCAGGGAGGTCGAGCGGAAGATTTCCTCGGCCTGGACGGCATTCTCGATGATGTCGGACTCGGTGATCGCGGCGCCGTCGCCGAGCTGGCTGAAGAGGTCGCCGGCAAAGAGCGTCGCCGTCTGCTGCTCGAAGAGCAGGTGCGACTCCCAGTTGTGCGGCACGTGCGGGGTGGCGATCTCCAGCAGCCGCTGGCCGGTAGGGCCGCCACCGAGCTCGAGCACGTCGCCGTCACCGAGCGGGCGCGGGGGACGGTCGGCAAGGTCGTTCACCGAAACCATGCATCCGAGCCGGCTATGGGCAACCTCGGCCTGCGGTGCCACCGCAAGGAACTCGTTCATCGCGCCGCACTCGTCGGCCTCGACGTGGGCGAAGGAGATCCAGCGCAGCCGATCGACCGGCATGACCCGCTCGATCGCCTCGCGCACCAACGGGAACAGCTGCCGCATGCCGGTGTGGAACAGCACCGGCTCCGGCGCGTCGATCAGGAACTGGTTGAACGAGAAGCCGCCCGGCGCGACCTCCTCGATGACCGTGGAGATCCGGTAGACCCGGTCCGCGATCTCATCGACGCGTGCTTCCATGGCTCCTCCTAGTTGTGGTGTGGTCCGGACCCGATGCGGGCCCGTAGAACTGCAGAAACATGGCGACCAGCTGGGGCAGGCCGGCGGTGAACGTGCCACTGTCGAAGGGCTCGTGCGGGGCGTTCGACAGCTGCTGGCTGACGACGCCGGCGATCAGCACGGTCCACTGCCGAAACGCCTCGTCGACGTCGATGTCAGGGCGAAACAGGCCGCGCTCGCGGAGCCCGGCGAACGCCGTGAGGCCGAGGTCGAAGACGTCAACGGCCGGCGCATACGCGGCAGCGGAAGGTTCGTAATCGGGCACCGGGCGCCAGAACATCAGCTGCGCGTACGGCGGGTTTTCGACGGCCCAGCGAGCGAAGCCGGCAGCAGCCGTCAGGGCGATGGCCGCGAGCTCGTCCTGTCCCGTCGCCCCGGTGCTGGGCAGGGTCATCAGCGGCGTCATCGCCTCGCCCAGCTCGCGCCAGCCACGCTCGAAAACCGCGTCGTACAGGGCGCTTTTGGAGTCGAAGTAGCCGTAGAGCGAAGGGGTGCGGATGCCCATCCGTCGCGCGACGTCACCCAGCGACAAGCCGGCAGCTCCGTGCTCGCCCATGAGCGCGATCGCCACATCGACGATCTCGCGGATCGTCTCCTCGCGTCGGCGGTGCCGGCGATCTGTGCCCGGCGCTGCCTCAACTGCCATGACCCGAAGGTTGTCCTAACGCTATTAGGAAGTCAAGCGTTTTCACGCTCGAGCACCTAGTAATGGCGGCAAACCGGCCGTCCCAGCCACCATTTCTAGGTGCTCGAGCGGGGGGGTTGCGCGGGGTCGGCGAGCGGGTGCGGGCAGGGGATGTGCGACGCGGCGGGCCGGAGCCGAAGGGGCTGGCTGCTCTAGCGTGATCGCCATGACCTTGCGTACGGGCGTCGTCATCCTTCCCGATCTGCGCTGGCAGCAGTCCCGGGAGCGCTGGCGCGAGGCGGAGCAGCGCGGCTTCCACACCGCGTGGACCTACGACCACCTCAGCTGGCGGACGCTGCGCGACGGGCCCTGGCTGGGCGCGGTCCCGCTCCTTGCCGCAGCCGCCGAGACCACGACGACGATGCGCCTCGGCACGCTCGTCACGACCCCGAACTATCGCCATCCAGCGCTGCTGGCCAAGGACGTCATGACGCTGGATGAGATCAGTGGGGGACGGTTCGATCTCGGCATCGGCGCCGGCGGGACGTCCTGGGACGCGACGGCTCTCGGCGCGCGCGCGCCGACCCTGCCCGAGCGCGCGACGCGCTTCGAGGACTTCACCGCTGCGCTTGACGTGATGCTGCGCGAACCGAGCGGAACCTATACGGGAAAGGTGTTTTCGGCACCCGAGTACCGGACGCTTCCCGGGTGCACGCAGCGCCCGCGGGTGCCCTTCACCATCGCCGCCTTGGGGCCGCGGGCCCTGGCGGTGGCCGCCGAACACGGGTCGTGCTGGGTCACGTACGGGCCGGTGGAAGACGTCGGCGGTGACGAGTGGTACGCCGTCGCCGAGGCGCAGGCGGCGCGCCTCGATGAGTCCTGCCGAGCGCGCGGCCGTGAGCCGTCCGACATCCGCCGCATGGTGCTCCTCTCGCTCGAAGCCGAATGGGCCGATGGGACGAAGGCGCGCTGGGACGACTTCACCGCCCGCACCACCGCGCTCGGCTTCACCGATGTCGTCGTCCATTGGCCGCGCCCCGACGATCGCACCCTGCCCGGCTGCGCCCCCGACGTCTTCGAGGCCATCACCGCCGCACTCTGAAGATCAACGCACCCATGATCATGGTCTGGGCCGGATGATCATGCCAATTGCTTGATCATGGGTGCGTTGATCTTTGGCCGCATCTGCGCGCCCGCTGTGTCGTTGTCGTCACATGCGGGTTGACCGATCCGGTAGCCGTCGCATAATTACCCGATACTCGGGGTAACACCTAGATGGCTCACGGAAGGAGCTGCAGATGGGCGCCGTACCCGGCTTCAAGATCAGTGCCCCGCGCCTGGCGGCAGGTACCGCCAGCGCTGCCGCAGCTCTGGCCGGGGTGGCTGTCACCGCCGGCAGCCGGGCGCGCCGGAAGGCGCCCGCCGGCCGGCCGCTGATGGGTCCCTCCGCCCGGTTCACCACCCCGCTGCTGCCCGACGACTACCTGCAGCTGATCAATCCGCTGTGGTCGGCACGCGAGCTGCGCGGCCGGGTCGAGCGCGTGGAGCCCGAGACCGACGACGCGGCCACCGTCGTCATCCGTCCGGGCTGGGGCTGGTCGTACACGTACCAGCCGGGCCAGTACGTCGGGATCGGCGTCAGCATCGACGGTCGGTGGCACTGGCGTTCCTACTCGCTGACCTCGCCGCCCAAGCGGGTGCAGAAGCACATCGCCATCACGGTCAAGGCGATGCCGGAAGGCTTCCTCTCCGGTCACCTGGTCCGCGGTCTGGCGCCCGGGACGATCGTGCGGCTGGCGCTCCCGCAAGGGGAGTTCGTGCTGCCGAACCCCCCGCCCGGCAAGATGCTTTTCCTCACCGCGGGCAGTGGGATCACACCCGTCATCGCCATGCTGCGCACGCTCGACCGCCGGGCCACGATGCCGGACGTCGTGCTCGTGCACTCGGCGCCTCATGAGGGCGCGGTGCTCTTCCGCAAGGAGTTGCACGGCTTCGCCGAGGCACACGAGCGGTTCGCGCTCGTCGAGCGGCACACCTCACGTGACGGCCGGCTGAACTTCGCCGACCTCGAGACGCTGTGCCCCGATTGGCGAGATCGCCAGGTCTGGGCGTGCGGTCCGGAGAAGCTCCTGAACGATGCCGAGTCGCACTGGAAGCAGGCGGGCCTGTCCGGCGTGCTGCATCTGGAACGCTTCGGCGCCACCTTCACCTCCGGCGGTGAGGGAGGCCACGTGCGCTACGCGGTGTCGGGCAAGGAAGTCGACATCGACGGCGCCACCACCCTGCTCGAGGCCGGCGAGAAGGAAGGCATTCAGATGCCCTTCGGCTGCCGCATGGGCATTTGCCATACCTGCACGGTCCGCATGGTGTCCGGGGCGGTCCGCGACCTTCGCAGCGGCGAAGAGACGTCCGGGGAAAACACCAACATCCAAACCTGCGTCACGGCTGCGGCCGGCGACTGCGTGCTGGAGGTCTGACACCACCATGGCTGTTTCTGACGTCAAGGAATACGCCCATCTCACCCAGGCCCAGGTCGAGCAATTGGGCCGCGAATTCGACGCGATCCGCAAGGAGATCGAGGACTCGCTCGGCGAGGACGACGCTGCGTACATCCGCAAGATGATCACCCTGCAGCGGCGCCTTGCCGTGGCAGCGCGGGTGACGCTGTTCGCCAGCGCGTTCCCACCCGCCTGGCTGGCCGGTACGGCGATGCTCGGCGTCGCCAAGATCCTGGAGAACATCGAGATCGGCCACAACGTCATGCACGGGCAGTGGGACTGGATGAACGATCCCGAGATCCACTCGACGACGTGGGAGTGGGACACGATCCAGCCGGCCGACCAGTGGCGGCACTCGCACAACTACATCCACCACACCTTCACCAACGTGCTCGGACGCGACAACGACGTCGGCTACGGCATCCTGCGCGTCACGCGCGACCAGCAGTGGCGGCCCGCCCACATCGGCAACCCGGTGTGGAACCTCCTGCTCGCCACGCTCTTCCAGTGGGGTGTCGGCCTGCACGACCTCGACATCGAGGCCATCCGTACCGGCCGCAAGGACATGGGGGAGCTGCGCCGCCAGCTCAAGCAGCTCGGCCGCAAGGTGCGCAAGCAGGCGGGTAAGGATTACCTGCTCTTCCCGTTGCTCACCGGCCCGTTCTTCATGACCACGCTGACGGCCAACATGACCGCCAACCTGATGCGCAACCTGTGGGCCTACCTCGTCATCTTCGTCGACCACTTCCCGGACGGGGTCACGTACTTCACCGAGGAAGAGCTGGAGAACGAGACGCAGGGGGAGTGGTACCTGCGTCAGATCCTCGGCTCGGCGAACTTCCGCGCCCGCAAGCTGACGCACGTGATGGCCGGGTATCTCAGCTATCAGGTGGAGCACCACCTCTACCCGGATCTGCCGAGCCGGCGCTACCCGCAGATCGCCCGCAAGACCAAGGCGTTGTGCGAGGAGTACAAGATCCCGTACATCCTGGGCGGGCTGCCGGGACACTACTGGCAGACGTTCCGCACGATCTGCAAGATGTCGGCGCCGAACGGGAAGCTGTGGAACAAGGACATCCCGCCCGTCGATCCGGAGCGCTCACAGCGACATGTGAGGGAAATGGCTAACGCCGCGTAGTCGGGCGATCGCGGCGCTCTGATCGACCTGGATAGCCTGTCTGCGTGTCCGCCATGGCTCACTGGTGCTTCCGGCATCGGCGTCTCGTTCTGCTGCTGTGGCTCGTGGCTTTCATCGCGATGGGTGCGATCAGCAATGGGGTCGGTTCGAAGTACGCGAACTCCTTCACGCTGCCGGCCACCGACTCCTCGCGGGCGCTCACGCTCCTGCAGACCGAGTTCCCCGTGGCGTCAGGCGAAACGGACACCATCGTCTGGCATGTGAAGCAGGGCAAGGTGACCGATCCCGCCGTGCAGGCGCGCATCACCCCGATGCTTGCCAAGGTCGCCAAGCTGCCGCATATCAAGACGGTGGTCAGCCCCTACACCTCGGCGGGCGCCCGCCAGATCTCCGCAGGCGGCACGATCGCATACGCCAACTTCACGTTCGCCGGCACCGGCCCCGCGATTCCCACCAGCGCCGCCAAGAACGTCATCACTACGGCGCAAGCCGCGGCTACGCCCGACCTTCAGGTCGAGCTCGGCGGCCCGGCCATTCAGGACGCCGGCGGTAGGCCGGCCACCGGGCTGTCGGAAGTCATCGGCATCATCGCCGCGGGCGTCGTCATCTTCCTGGCCTTCGGCTCGCTGCTGGCGATGCTGCTGCCCATCATCAGCGCGCTCGTCGGCATCGGGACCGGCCTGTCTCTGGTCAGCCTGCTTTCGCACGTCTTCCACATCGCCATCTTCGGGCCGACGCTGGCCACCCTCATCGGCCTTGGCGTCGGTGTGGACTACGCGCTGTTCATCGTCAGCCGGCACCGGGCGAATCTGCGCCGCGGCATGGACGTGGAGACCTCGACCGTCCTCTCGATCAACACCTCCGGCCGGGCAGTCATCTTCGCCGGCGTCACCGTGTGCATCGCCCTGCTGGGCCTGTTCACCGTGGGCGTCTCCTTCCTCTATGGGCTGGCCGTCTCGGCAGCGATCGTCGTCGCGTTCACGGTGATCTCGTCGGTCACCTTGCTGCCGGCGTTGCTCGGCTTCTTCGGCATGAAGGTGCTCAGCAAGCGCAGCCGTCGCCAGCTCGCGGATGAGGGACCGGCGGGCGAGCGGCTCTCGCCGCGCTGGTGGGCCTGGGGCAAGCTGGTCGAGCGGCGCCCGATCATCCTCACGATCGCGGCCACGATCATCCTGGTACTGCTGGCGATCCCGTTCCTCTCACTTCGCCTCGGCTCCTCGGACGAGGGCAACAACCCGCCGTCGACCACCACCCGCAAGGCTTACGACCTCCTTGCGACTGGCTTCGGGCCGGGCTTCAACGGACCCTTCACCGTGACGGCGGCCACGACCGGCGCTTCCGATCTGCCTCAGCTGCAGAAGCTGGCGACGGCCATTCGCGAGACGCATGGGGTTGCTGCCGTGCAGGCGCCGGTCCTCGCGCCGAGCGGGCGGGCCGCCATCATCACCGTCGTCCCGACCACCAGCCCGCAGGCGGCCCAGACCACCTCGCTGCTGCACCACCTGAGGCGCGACGTGATCCCGAAAGCGGCGCCCGGCCTGAAGGTCTATGTCGGCGGCCTGACGGCGATCTTCGCCGACTTCACTGCGGTGATCGATGCCAAGTTGCCGTTGTTCATCGGCATTGTCGTCGGTCTCGCCTTCATCCTGCTGGCGACGGCATTTCGTAGCCTGCTGATCCCGCTGACCGCGTCGATCTGCAACCTGCTCGCCGCCGGTGCCGCCTTCGGCGTGGTGACGGCAGTCTTCCAATTCGGCTGGGGCGGGTCGGTGATCGGCATCGGCAAGGCCGGCCCGGTCGAGCCGTTCCTGCCCGTCATGATGTTCGCGATCCTGTTCGGATTGTCCATGGATTACGAGGTTTTCCTCGTCTCCCGGATGCATGAGGACTGGCTGCACAGCGGCGACAATTCCGATGCCGTCACCCGTGGGCAGGCCGAGACGGGTCAGGTCATCACCGCCGCCGCGACCATCATGGTGCTGGTGTTCGCCTCGTTCGTCTTCGGCGGCGCACGCATCATCAAGGAGTTCGGGATCGGCTTGGCGACAGCCATCCTGATCGATGCCCTGCTCGTACGGACGGTGTTGGTGCCGTCAGCGATGCATCTGATCGGACCCTCGAACTGGTGGCTGCCGCGCTGGCTGGATCGGGTCCTGCCGCGTATCTCGGTGGAGGGCCCCGACGCCGGCGATGTCGACGTCGAGGCCCGCCCTCAGGCTCCGGAAGAGGTCGTCAAGTCGTAGACCGTCTGGCCGCCGATCGTCGTGGACTTGAAGTGCGACTGCACCCACGCCGCGATCTGGCTGCTCGCCCCGGAGGATGACTGGCCGCCGAAGCCGCCGCCGCCCAGGCTCCCGCTGCCGATGAAGTAGTGGATCTTCCCTTCGCTGACCCACTTCTCGAACTGGGCGAGCGTCGGGCTCGGGTCGGTGCCGTTGAAGCCGCCGATCGCCATCACAGCCTTGCCCGTCGCAAGCTGCAGGCCGGCGGCGTTGTTCGAGCCGACCGTTGCCGCGACCCAGGTGAAGTTCTTGGCGTTGGCGAGCAGTGCCGCCTTGAGGGCTGCCGAGGGGGTCGAGGCGTCGAGCAGGCCGCCGAGGCCGCCTCCACCGCCGCCCGCGATGCGTCCGCCGAAGCCGCCCGCACCTCCGGCTGCCTGCTGCTGGCGGGCGGCGCCGGGGAAGCCTCCGCCGCCGGGTCCACCGGCGCCGCCGCGGCCGCCGAAGCCGCCGAAGCCACCGCCCTGGCCGGACGGTCCGGCCGAAGGGATGGAGCCGCTCTTGCCGGTCGCCGCCGTCGCGACGGAGTAGGCGAACGGGCCCGCGAGCCCGGCGACGATGGCCAGCGTCGCGACGGCCACAGTGATCGCCCGCCCCAGGCGCGGCATGACCAGGACGTAGCCGGCGACAGCCAGCCCGACCATCAGGACTGCGAAGCGCAGCCACGGGTGCCAGGAGGAGGTCCGCTGCAGCAGCAGGTAGGCCCAGATCGCACCCGCGCCGATTCCCGCCGCGAGGACCGCTCGCGCGGTGAAGAGGTGGTGTGCCTTCCACAGCGAGACCGCGCCGATGCCGACGAGCGCGCCGATCGCGGGGGCCAGAGCCACGGTGTAGTAGGGGTGGAAGATGCCGCCCATGAAGTCGAAGACGAGGCCCGTGACGAGCAGCCAGCTGCCCCAGAGGATCAGCGCGGCGCGGCGTCCGTCAGTGCGGGGCATCCGTCGCGACATCCAGAGCAGCCCGCCCAGGAAGATGAGCGCGGTCGGGATGAGCCAGGCGATCTGACCGCCGATCTCGCTGTTGAACATGCGGGTGATGCCGGTGATGCCCCACATGCCGGTGCCGCCGGCACCTCCGCCGCCGCCGACGCTGCCGGTCTCGTTGCCCGAGATCCGGCCGAAGCCGTTGTAGCCGAAGATCAGGTTCAGGATCGAGTTGTCCTGCGAGCCGCCGATGTAGGGCCGTGAACTCTTGGGCCAGAGCGTGACGATGGCGACCCACCAGCCGGCGGCGACCACCATGGCGATGCCGCCATACAGGGTCTGCCGCACCCGGCGCCAGAACGTGGTCGGCGCGGCGATCAGGTAGACCAGCGCGAAGCCGGGCACCACGAGGAACGCCTGCAGCATCTTGGTCAGGAAGCCGAAGCCGATCAGCACCCCGGTGTAGACCATCCACCTGGTCTCGGCCTTCTCCAT
Source organism: Frankiaceae bacterium (assembly GCA_036267695.1). GTDB lineage: Bacteria > Actinomycetota > Actinomycetes > Frankiales > Frankiaceae > DATAZK01. Next base: position 15,342 of record DATAVO010000165.1, on the reverse strand, counting down.
GGCCCGCGTCATCGTGTACGCGCTGCCGACGAGGAGCAGGACGAGCAGGGCATCCGGGTTGTTGAAACGGAACATCAGGGTGGCGACGGGGGTCACCGCCAGCACCGCTCCGGCGAGCAGGCCGGCCGCTGCACCGAAGCGCCGCTTGACCGTCATGTAGAGCAGCCCGACCGACGCGACGCCCATCAGCGCCTCGGGAACGAGGATGCTCCAGGAGTTGACGCCGAAGATGCGCGCGGAGATGTCGGTGATCCACAGCGACGCCGGTGGCTTGTCGACCGTGATGGCGTTGCCACCGTCGAAGGAGCCGAAGAAGAAGGCCTTCCAGCTCGTCGACCCGGCCTGCACGGCCGCCGCGTAGAACGCGTTGGCGAAGCCGGAGGCAGCGAGATTGACGATGTACAGCAAGCCGGTCGCCGTGAGCAGGCTCAGCAGCGCCGGACGTGCCCACCTCGGGTCATCCGGGCTTCCGGTCACGACGCGCCGGAGGCGACCGGTACCGGCGGGCGCGCTGCTGCGCGGGGTCAGCCGGTCATAGGGCAGCCCAGGGGCGGGCGCCGGAGAGGTGATCGTCATGAGATTAGCTTCGGGTGACGGGCGGTGACGGCGCTGAACGATACCTGTGCGGATGCTATGAAGGCGGAAATGGATCAGTTTCGTAACGGCCCGCTGACGTTCCCGCTCCGTGACAGCGGACCAGCCGGCGGCGAACCGGTCGTGCTGCTGCACGGATTCCCGCAGAACGGCTCGTCCTGGGATGTGCTGACTCCGTACCTCACTCGAGCCGGGTATCGCGTACTGGCCCCTGAGCAGCGCGGATACACTCCTACCGCACTTGCGCGCGGACGTCGGGCGTACCGCATGTCGGAGCTGGTCAGCGACGTCATGGCCCTGCTGGACGCGGCCGGTATCGAACGGGCGCACCTGGTCGGCCATGACTGGGGGGCAGCGGTGGCGTGGTCCGTCGCCGCTGCCGCCCCGCAGCGGCCGCTCTCGCTGACCGCCCTTTCGGTGCCGCACCCGGCCGCCATGAGGCGGGCCGCATTGTCCAGCTCTCAGGGCCTGAAATCCTGGTACATATTGCTGTTCCAGCTGCCGTGGCTGCCGGAGCTGCTGCTCGATCCGTGCCGCCCGCGCGGCCACCGGCGGCTCGTGCGCAGCCTCGTGAACTCAGGGCAGGAACGCTCTGCCGCGGAACGCGATGCGGCCGCCCTGGCGCAGCCCGGCCTCTTCACCGGTGCGCTGAACTGGTACCGCGGGGTGCCGTTCGGCACGCTGGCCGGTCCGGTGCGCGTACCCACGCTTTTTCTCTGGGGACGGCGTGACACGTTCATCGGCGCCCGAGCCGCGTCGGCGTGTGCGCGCTACGTCGAGGCCCCCTACGAGTTTCGCGCGCTGCCCGGCGATCACTGGATCCAGGACGACGTCTACTACCCGCTGCTGACGCACCTCGCCGCCCATGGGGCGGGGGAGGATATTTGAGCGGAGGCTCCGGGATTCGAACCCGGGAGGGAGTTGAAGCTCCCAACCGCATTAGCAGTGCGGCGCCATCGACCAGTCTAGGCGAAGCCTCCAAAGCGAACCGGCCCGAGATTACCGCACGCAGGCCTTTCGGTTCGGCTGCGGCGTTTCAGTACAGCGCCTTCAGCCGAGCGCCTTGAGCACGGCGTCGCGTAGATCATCACGCGGGGTGCCGTCGGGTAGCCGGCCTTCGGGAGTGCGCACGTAGAAGGAGTCCACGACGTCGGCGCCGATGGTCGAGACGATGGCCGTCCGGATGTCCAGCCCGGCGCCCACGAGCGCCTCCACGACGCGGTGCAGGACGCCCGGTCCGTCAGGTGCGCGTACCTCGACGACGGTCGAGTCGGTCGAGCGGTCCTCGAAGCGCACGTCGGGCGGTGCCGGCGGCAGTCCGCGGCGGCGCGCGGGATAGGCCCGGTCACGCTCCGCCAGCCGTTCCGAGAGCGGACGTCCCTCACCGGCCAGCGCGTTGGCGACGTCAGCCGTGAGGCGCCCGGCAAGAGGCAGCGCGTCACCGTGCCGCGGCTGCACCGAGAGCTCGATCAGGGCACGGCGATCCGGGGCGCTGGAGACGGCGGTGGACGCCCGGCGCACGTCGAGCCGGTGCAGCGCGACGGCCCCCGTCACGGCGGACATGAGGCCCACCTGGTCGCGTCCCGTGGCGATGACCAACGCGCCGTGGTGGTCGGGCTCGATCGTCAGCGTCAACTCGTCGCCGGCCCGGTTCATGACCATGAGCTGCTCGGGTGTCAGCTGCATGGTCTGCTCGCGGGCGGGCGTGCCGGCCAACACGGCTTTGGTGCGCCGCACCAGATCGGCGATGAGCTGCGCCTTCCAGGGCGACCAGGCGGTCGGTCCGGTCGCCCGGCCGTCGGCTTCCGCGACGGCCGCCAGCAGGTCGAGCACGTTCGGATCACTGACGACAGACGCGACGAACTCGGCCGTCGCGGGGTCCTCGAGGTCGCGCCGGGTAGCGGTGTCCGGTAGCAGCAGGTGGTGACGCGCGATGGTCACCAGCGCGGCCCGGTCGGCCTCGTCGTAGCCCATCGAAGCGCCGATACGGTCGGTGATCTCGGCGCCGACGACGCTGTGGTCACCGGGCAGTCCCTTGCCGATGTCGTGCAGCAGCGTGCCGACCAGGAGTAGATCGGGACGGGCAACCGTACGGGTCAGCGCGGCCGCGTTCGTCGCTGCTTCGACGAGGTGACGGTCGACGGTGAAGCGGTGGTACGGGTTGTGCTGCGGCCGGCTGCGAACGTGCCCCCAGTCGGGCAGCAGCTTCATCAGGATTCCAGCGTGATCGAGTGCCTCGACGACGACGACGGCCGGGGGGCCGGCGGCCAGCATGCCGACGAACGCCTCACGCGCCTCCAGTGGCCACGGCACCGGCATCGGCGCGCTCTCGGTCGCCAGCCGTTCCAGGGTGTGCGGCGTCAACGGGATGTCGGCGACGGCAGCCGCGCGCGCAGCTCGCAGGACGAGTACGGGGTCGGTCGCCGGATCGGCGGAGACCGCGAGCGTCACCTCGCCGTCGTGCTCCACGACCCCCTCGTCGAGGCCGCGGCGCACCACCTTGCGGCCGCCCCAGCGGCGGGGCTTGATGCTGCGCGAAGCGCGGTACCAGGCGGTGTTCCAGGCGTACGCGATCGTGCGGCCGGCCTCGGCCACCTTGCAGGCGAGCTCGTCGAAGCCGGTCAGCCCCAGCGCCTCGGCGACGGCGGGTTGTTCCTGCAGCAGCAGGCGATCGCGGCCGGTGCGGCGATGCAGTTCGCCGCGCACGTCGAGGAGCACGACGCCGGCGGCCAGCACTTCGGGCGACGGCGGGTCGGCGACCCAGGCCGTCGCGAGCGCCCTCACGGCGGTGATGTCACGCAGACCGCCGCGGGCCTCCTTCAGATCGGGCTCGAGCAGGAAGGCCACCTCACCGTTGACGCGCTCGCGTTCGGCGACCGCCTCTGCGAGCTCCGGCAGGCGCGAATTGGCCTTCGCTCGCCAGCGCGCCCGGATCTGCGTGCTGAGCTCGGTCGTCAGCGCGGAATCGCCGGCGACATGACGCGCGTCCAGCAGTCCCATCGCGGCTTTCAAGTCCGTGTCGGTGACCGAGATCGCCTCGGAGATCGTGCGGACGCTGTGATCGAGGCCGATCCCGCTGTCCCACACCGGGTACCAGACCCGGTCGGCAATGGCCGCGATCGCTTTCGTGCTCTGCTTGCCGTCGTGCACGAGCACCAGGTCGAGGTCGGACCCCAGAGCGGGCTCCTGGCGTCCGTAGGCCCCGACCGCCACCAGGGCGATTCCGGGACCGGGATCGCCCAGCAGGCCGGTCAGCCACTCGTCGGCTGCAGCTACCAGTTCGCGCCGAAGGGCCGGCCCGACGAGGTCGGACCGGCCCTTCAGCTCGTCAAGACGTGTCTTGATCGAATTTGCTCCGCTTCTCGATGGATCAGCCGCTAAATGGCGTCGCGGCCGCGTTCTCCGGTACGGACCCGGACGACGGTTTCGATCGGGGTGACCCAGACCTTGCCGTCTCCGATCTTGCCGGTGGCTGCTGACTTCACGATGACCTCGACGACATCGTCGCCGTCGTCATCATCCACCAGCACCTCGACCCGCACCTTCGGCACGAAGTCCACCCGGTATTCAGCACCGCGGTAGACCTCCGTGTGACCGCGCTGGCGGCCGTATCCCTGCACCTCGCTGACCGTGATGCCGGCGACCCCGAAACTTTCCAGAGCGGCCTTCACGTCATCGAGCTTGAAAGGCTTGATGACACCGGTGACGAGCTTCATGCCTTCACCTCCTCACGAGGAATGCTGATGCTGCTGCCGGCTGCTCCGGTGAGGGAGCCGCTGCCGATGAGCCCGCCGGACTCGTACGCCGTCTCGTTGTGCAGGACGGTGTCCATGCCCTCGAGCTCTTCGTCCTCCGTCATCTTCATCTTCCAGATGAGGTTGATGACGTAGGCGATGATCAGGGTAGCCACGAACGAGTAGCCCACGGTGGCACCGACCGCTTCGCCCTGCTTGGCCATCAGCTTCCAGCCGCCGCCGTAGAAGACGCCGTCCAGGCCGGCCGGGTTGAGGTCCTTGCTGCCCAGGAGCCCGATGAGCAGGGCACCCAGCACACCACCGACGAGGTGGACCGCGCCGACGTCCAGCGAGTCATCCAAGCCGAACTTGAACTTCAGGGTGGTGCACAGGCAGCAGACGGCGCCGGCGACGACACCCAGGATGATCGAGCCGACCGGCGAGACGAAGCCGGCTGCAGGAGTGATGGCGACCAGACCGGCCACAGCTCCCGAAGCAGCACCCAGGGTCGTGGGGTGACCGTCGCGAATCTTCTCGATGATCAGCCATCCGATCATCGCCGCCGCGGTGGCGGTGTTGGTGTTGACGAACGCGACACCGGCGATGTTGTTGGCGCCGAGGGCCGAACCGGCGTTGAAGCCGAACCAGCCGAACCACAGCAGGCCAGCGCCGAGCAGGACGAACGGCACGTTGTGCGGCCGCATGTTGTCCCGCGGCCAGCCGCGGCGCTTGCCGAGCACGATGGCCACGGCCATAGCCGCGGCACCTGCGTTGGCGTGGACCACCGTTCCACCGGCGAAGTCCTCAGCGCCACGCTGGAAGAGCCAACCCTTGGGGGAGAAGACCCAGTGCGCGATCGGGGCGTACACCAGGATCGCCCAGAGCGTCACGAACAGGCAGAACGGGCCGAACTTCCAGCGGTCCGCGGTCGAGCCCGTGATCAGGGCTGGGGTGATGACCGCGAACATGAGCTGGAAGGCCACGAACACCAAGGGTGGGATCGTGGCGCCGATGCCGCCAGGCACCTGCTCGCTCATGTGGTTGAGGCCGGCGAAATGGAATCCGCCGATGATCGTGTTAGCTCCGCCGAAGGCGATGCTGTAGGTGAAAGCCACCCAGAGAACGCTGACAATGCCGATACAGATGAAGTTCTGCATCAACATGCCGAGAACGTTCTTCGCGCGGACCATGCCGCCGTAGAAGAACGCCAGCCCCGGCGTCATCAGCAGCACCAGGGCGGAGCTGGCCAAAACCCAGGCGGTGTCGCCGGTGTTCAGGGCTTTTGCGAAGTCGAACGGCAAGGTTCCTCCAGTCGCCGTACATGGACATGGGCCGGCGGCGACGGTGACGCGCGGCGTTCAGGAGTGAGAATCCTCAGTCGTGATTCCGGACGCGTCACAGGATTGTTTCCTGGAGGTGAAATCAGCCCTGCGGCGGTTTAGCTTTTCTGCAGGAGAGCGGTAACACGCCGCTCGCGCTCGTAGAGGCGGCACCATTCCACCGAGAATCCGGCGCGCCGACCGATGTCGAGAGCGACCTGGAGTCGCTCGTCATCGCTGTTCGACGGCCCGGCTGACACGAGGGTCAGGGCGCCCAGCACCCCGTCGTGGCCCATCAGCGGCACGACCAGCAGCGATTGGCCATCGGGGTCTTCCGGGTCCTGGACCGTCACCGGGCGGGACGTACGCAGCACCCGTCCGAGCAGCGCCGGGTCGCCCACCTCGGCATCGGCGTCGACGGCCGCCGAGGCTACCCGCACCGGGCGCGGGTCAGCGGCGGTGCCGGCATCGCTCACCAGGTCGACCGCGCAGCCGTCCGCGAAACGCGGCACGAGCAGGTGCACAAGCGCGTGCATGGCCTTGTCCAGATCGAACGTCGAGACGAGCTGATCGTTGACCTCGGCCAGCAGGCTGAGCGTGCGCTGCGCCTTCTCGGCGGAAATGCGTCCGGTGTGCTCGGTGCGCAGCCGTTCCTCGCGTTCGCGCTGCGCCAAAACCGAATCGGTGACGTCGACCTGGATGCCGATGAAGCCGATCACCCCGCCGGTGGAGTCGGGGTCATCGAAGACGGGCGCGGTGGAGACGGAGTTCCAGAAGGTGGAGCCGTCGGCCCGGTAATTCACCAGCGTGACCATGGAGGGACGCACTTCGGCGATGGATCGGCGCATCTCGGCGATGACGGTCGGATCCGTTTCCGGTCCCTGCAGGAAGCGGGGATTGCGGCCGATCGCCTCGTCGGCCAGATAACCGGTGGTGCGCGTGAATCCGGCATTCACCCAGACGATCGGATTGTCCGGAAGCCGTACATCGGTGATGACGACGCTGACGGTGGTGGCCTGCAGGGCCCGCTCGCGGAGCAGCAGTGTGTCGCGAAGGCTGGGGGTGACGGACCGATTGTCCAGCGGTCCGCCGGGCGAGCGACGCACGTCTAGGAGGCTACCCACTAGCCGGTCCTACACTCGGTACATGCCCATCACTCGTCTCGATCCGGATGTTCGGCCTGAGACCCGCACCGCCAGCACCGATGAGGGCGACGACTTCTCCCACTACGCGCGCCGCGAAGAAATCATGAAGGCGAACGTCAACGGCGGGAAGATCACGGCTCTGTGCGGGTGGGAGTTCGAGCCGGTGCGTGACCCCAGCCGCTACCCCGTCTGCCCCCGCTGCAAGGAACTCGTCGCGATGGCCGAGGAGCTCGGCTAGCCGTAGTTGATCAAGGTCAGCGCCAGGTGGCCGCGTCGCCGAGGGCGCGGGCCAGCTCTTCGGGTTCGGAGAATGCCGAGCCGGGGGAGACGGGGACCTCGGTCAGCGGTGTGTGCACCAGGGCGACCGGTGGGCCGATGCGTTCGGCGATCGGGGTGAGGGCCGCTGTATCGAAGTGGTAGACGCCCGCGGCGGTGCTGGTGAGCATCTGCCGGCAGTCGGCGGCGGAGAAGTCCGCGAAGTTCAGGCGCAGCGCGTCGGTCGTGCGGCCGGACGATCCTTCCGGGTGCGGGAAGTCGTGGCCCCACATCATCCGGTCAGCCCCGAGGACGTTGATGTAGCGCACGTCGTGCGGTGCCAGCAGGCTCGCTCCGATGTAGCAGTTATGCCGGAAGTACTCCAGCGGCGTCAGTGAAAGCCCTTCGGTCGTGGCGGATCCGAACGAGCCGGCGAAGTTCAGCTGCCGCGGATCGCCGGCGTAGCGCGATTGGATCACCTTGAGCTGGCGCGTGATGCGTTCGAGGTCCTCGACGACCCAGCGCAGGCCAGGCATCTCGGTCCACACGAAGCGCAAATCCGGATGCCTCTCGAAGACGCCTCCGACGATGAGATGGCTGAGGGTCAGGCGGGTCCAGAGTTCGTGATTCACGTAGCCGACGCTGCGGTCGACCTCTTCACCGGCGCCGACGTCGGGACTGCCCGAACCCTGGTGCTGGTGCACGGCGAACCCGTGTTCGGCCGCGGCCTCCCAGAGATGGTCATAACGCCGGTGGAAGTACGGCTCGACGGGATGGTTGGGCGCCACCGCGGGCAGCATGACGCCGCCGATGACGTCGTGCTCGCCGGCCCAGCGGATCTCAGCGACGGCGGCGTCGACGTCGTTGGGCATCAGCTGGATGAGCCCGCGCCGGCGCTGGGGCAGCTCGCCGCAGAAGTCGACGAGCCAGCGGTTGTGGGCGCGCAGGCCGGCCCAGCGGCGGTCGAACTCCTCGCGGGTCCGCGGCACCCCGCTGAGGTGGGCAAGGATGTCGTAGAACGGCGGCAACGTGTTCGGGAAGAGCACCTCACCGGCGATGCCTTCGGCGTCCATGGCGGCGAGCCGGTCGGCGCTGGTGTAGTTACGCGTGTCGTTCACGTCGACCCACGGGTTGACGACGGCAGCGAGCCAGGCGTCGAATTCGGTATGCCACTGCGGGTCCAGATAGGCCTTGTAGGCAGCCATCGGTGCGCCTGCATGTGCGTCCGATGAGAGGATGAGGTAGCGGTCCAGCGACTCCCACGTACTCATGCGGTCATCCTGACCAGTTGCCCGTCCCTTGGCTAGGTCTTCGACGCGGGGGTAAAAGGACGGGAGTTTGTCCCGCTAACGCCATAAAGTCGGTCAAATGGCGGATGCCCTTGCCGGGAAAGCCCGCAAGAGTTGCGTTCGCCGAGCAAGCAGAGGCAGATACCCAGCGAGCACCGCAAGGTCGCCACAACGACAGGACACGCAATATGGCAGCGATCGTCGTCGATGGTCTGCGCAAGAGTTACGGCAACACCAAGGCCGTGCAGGGAGTGAGTTTCAGCGTCACCGAGGGCGAGTGCCTGGCACTGCTCGGCCCCAACGGTGCCGGCAAGACCACGACTCTGGAGATCCTCGAGGGTTTCTCCAAGCGTGACGCCGGAGACGTGCAGGTGCTGGGGGTGGACCCGCAGCACGGCGATCGGGCCTGGCGCGAAAACGTCGGCATCGTCCTGCAGGGCACCGCGGCCGACCCGTACCTCACGGTGCGGGAAACGCTCCTGCGTACCGCCGGGTTCTACGCGAATCCGCGCGATGTCGACGAGGTCATCGAGCGGGTCGGCCTGGCGGAGAAGCGCGACTCGCGCATCGCGAAACTGTCCGGTGGTCAGAAACGCCGCCTCGATGTGGCATACGGCATCGTCGGCAACCCGAAGCTGCTCTTCCTCGACGAGCCCACCACCGGTTTCGACCCGTCAGCCCGCCGCGGTGCCTGGGATCTGGTGAGCGATCTACGCGGGCTCGGCACCACGATCCTGCTCACCACGCACTACATGGACGAGGCGCAGGCGCTCGCTGACCACATCGTCGTCATCGGGGCCGGGAAGGTGGTCGGGCAGGGCACCCCGGACGACCTCGGAGGTCGTGATGTGGCCGCGCTCCAGATCCGCTTCCGGCTCCCAGCGGGCGTTGATCCGGCGTCGCTTCCCGTCGACGTGGCGCTCGATCAGCACGGCTATTGCGAGCTGACGACCACCGACGATGCGCGAGTGCTGCACACGCTCACCGGCTGGTCGCTCGACCACAACATTCCGCTGGAGGGGTTGGTCGCCGCCCGGCCCAGCCTCGAAGACACCTACCTTGCCCTCGTGCGCGGCGATCAGGCCGACGAGGACGAGTCGGCCGAGACCGTAGGAGCCACCCGATGAGCGACGTCGCTCTCATCACCACCCAGCTGCGCTACGAGCAGAAGAGCTACTGGCGTAACCCGGCGGCCGCGTTCTTCACGTTCGCCTTCCCGCTGGTGCTCTTCTTCATCCTGGTCGCGACGGCCGGCAGTCAGCACGACAACGACCTCGGCGGGGTCAAGCTCGCGCAGTACTACACGCCGAGCATCCTGTCCTTCGCCGTGATGAGCGCCTGCTTCCTGAACATCGCGATGAACCTGGTTCGCCAGCGTGAGGACGGTGTGCTGAAGCGGATGCGCGGAACGCCCTTGCCGGCCTGGGCACTCATCGGCGGGATCATCGGCAGCGCGGTCGTCATCGCAGCCCTGCTGTCACTGGTCACCATCGTGTTTGCCGTTACCGTGTATGGGGTTTCGCTGCCCGCGTCACACGTGCTGCCGGTCATCGTGACCATCGCGCTGGCCGCCTTCGTGTTCTGCGCGCTGGGGGTCGCGGTCTCCTCGCTCATCCCCAACGTCGACTCCGGCCCGGCCATCATCAACCTGCCGTTCTTCATCATGGTGTTCATCTCGGGCACCTACTTCCCGATCAGCGGCGGGCTGGCTACGGTCGCGGCGTGGCTCCCCCTGCGGCCGTTCATCGTCGCGCTGTACTACCACGGCTTCAATCCGCTGACGGCGCACGGCAGCGGCTGGGCACCGCATCAGCTCGAAAGCCTGGCGATCTGGGGAATCGTGGCGACGTTCGTCGCGGTCCGCACGTTCCGCTGGGTCCCGCGCCGTTCCTAGGCGCGGGTCCGATCAGTCGTTGGCTCAGCCGTTGGCGCGCAGGGCGTCGACGGCGAGCCGCGCTGCCTGCCCGATGACGGCATCGACTCCCGGCAGCAGCCGATCGGGACGGGCTGAACGGGTGAAAACCGCCATGGCATAAGCGGTTCTGTCTGGAAACTCGACCACGCCGACGTCGTGACGCAACGAGCCGAGGGTGCCGGTCTTGTCCGCCAGCTGGATGGCATCGTGCGGGAAGCCGGCGCGCAGCCGGTACGGGCCGTTGCGTTGTGAGAGCAGGACTTTGGCAAACGCGGTCTGCTCCGCAGAGGCGGCCTGCCCGGTCCAGAGCGCGGCGAGCAGTGTCGTCATGTCGCGCGCCGTCGAGGCGCTTGCCCGCAGCGGGTCGTAGCCCGAGGGCAACGCCACATGGTCGAGATCGGTCAATGCCTCAAACGCATCGGCGACGGAGTGCGCGCCGGTTTCTGTCATCAGGCCGGCGATCTCCTCGGCACTTCCGCGGGTGACGGTGGTGGCGTCCAGACCGAGGGTGCGCAGGGTCGTCGTCACGCGCTCCAGGCCGACCTTGTGCAGGAGGACATCTGCCGCAGCGTTGTCCGAGACGGTGATCATTTGAACGGCGAGATCCCGCCAGGACATCGTCACCGGGTCGCGCATGATCGACAGCCCGGTGCTGCCTGCCGTGCGCGGCGCGGGCGGCACGGTCACGCGCCTCGTCGGATCGATCTCGCCCGCGTCGACCATGCGCAGAAAAGCCACCAGCAGCGGCAGTTTGTACACCGAGCTCAGCGCGACGGGTGTATCCGCGTCGAGCGCCACCTCGGCTCCCGAAGGTGACAACTCCCGGACGTGTAGCCAGCCTTGGGCTCCCGCGTCATCGAAGGCGGCGCGCAGCCGGCGAGATACCCGATCGGTGGTCACGGGCGCTCCATTGCCGCGGTCATCGCGTCGGCGAGTGCTCCTGGTGGGCGGTTAGCCGGCCAGGCGACGCGCAGCCGCAAGGGCAGTGGATCGCCCTCGAGCGCTACCCGGGCGACCCCGCGGCCGTGCAGCGAGGGATCAGCGGTGAGCGCCATGACGTCACCGCCGGCGACTGCGAGAAGCGCCTCCTGATCGCCCGTGACAGCCGCCGGTGCCAGGCGCACCCCTTCGATCCCGACCAGATCGGCGACGAGGTCGAAGGCGGCCGGCCCGTGCCGGCGAGGTTCCAAGGCCAGCGGTGTCCCGGCAAGGCTGCGCAGCGGTAGCGAAGGGACGCCGGCCAGCGGATGTCCGCCGGGCACCAGCATGTCGCGGGGAAGGCGGATGACGGGCCCGGCGTCGAGCTGGGGCAGCAGCGCGGGATGGATGACGACGGCCGCGTCGAGCTCGCCATCGCCGAGACTGGCAGTGGAATCCGAGGTGGGTAGCACCTTCACGGCGACATGCTGATGCTGCGACCGGACCGCTTCCACGAGGGCAGCGGCTGTCGAGCGGGGCAGCTGAGGCACCACTGCGAGCCGGAAGACGGGCTGCCGGTTGCGGGGCTCTGGCTGCAGCACGGCCTTGGCAGCAGCGAGGAGTTGGCGGGCTCGCGGCACCAGCCCGGCGCCGAATGACGTGAGCTCGGCGCCCCGCGGACCGCGCACGAAGAGCACCCCGCCCAGCAGCCGTTCGAGTCGCTGGATCCCCTGCGAGAGCGGCGGCTGCGACATGGAAAGGCGCTGCGCGGCGCGACCGAAATGGCCTTCGTCGACGACGGCGAGGAAGTACTCGATCTGGCGGACCAGATCCAGCCTCGGCCGCCCCGTCATACGCAAAAGATACCGTGCAGATCCCCATCTGGTTTTGGACTGATGGACTATGTGGTGATTCGGTAGGTTCATGCCCAACGGATCAGCTCGGTTGGTGAACCGACAGGCGGAGCGCCGCGTGAGGACCAATATGAGTCTTAGCCCCACCCCGCCCGGCCGAAGCAACCACCGGAACCGGTGGATCGCGCTAGCGGTCGCCGTCGTGCTGGTCGTCGGGGGCGGCGCGGCGGCGCTGATCGTCATCGCGTCGAAGTCGAAGCCCGACGCGTCCCTTGTCGCGCTGCAGGACTTCGCGCGCAGCTGGTCTGCCGGGCAGCCGCAGGACGGTCCATTGGTCGATTCCCGCGGCGTGGCAGCGTCTTATGCGGCTGCGGTGAAGGGGCTCGGCGCCGGGCATCCGACCGTGACGGTGCTGACGCCCGCGTTTGTTGCTGCGACGTCCTCAGGCGCGGGGAAGTCGCCGGCACGCGTCGGCCGGTTGCATGTCCGCTGGGCCTTGCCTGGTGGCTCGGTGCTGGCGTACGACACCACGGCCAAAGTCGTCCCTGCTTCCGATGGCCGTGGCCGGCAGGTGCAGTGGAGCCCGGCGGTCATCCACCCCGGGATGCAAGCCGGCGACACGCTGGTCGACGAGACCGTCACCCCTGACCGCGCCGACATTCTCGGTGCCGGAGGCAGTGCCCTCGTCACCGAGCAACCGGTGGTGCACGTGGGCGTCGAGCCGTCGCGGGTGCAGAACCTGCCGCAGCTCGTCGGCCAGCTCGCGATGCTCCTGCAGATCGACCCCGCTAGTTTGACCACCCGGGTAAAAGCCAGCAGCCCCAACGCTTTTGTCGATGTCATCACGCTCCGGCAGGCCGACTACGACCGGCTCAAGGCGCAGCTGCAGCCGCTGCCGGGCACGGTGTTCCAGACCGGTCAGCTCCCGCTCGCGCCGACGCATGACTTCGCCCGCGCGCTGCTCGGCACCGTGGGACCCGTCACCGCCGACCTGATCAAGAAGAACCCCGGCCGCTATCACGTCGGCCAGCAGGTGGGGCTGACCGGCCTGCAGGCGCAGTACGACCGGCAGCTCGCCGGCACCGAAGGCAAGAAGGTCGTCATTCATCGCGCCCCGGGCAGCACAGCGTCCGATGTGACGCTGCTGAGCTCGGCGGCGCATCCCGGTCAGCCGTTGCGCACGACGATCGATCCGGCGATACAGACGGCTGCTGACAACGCCTTGGCCGGGCAGGCGAAACCGAGCGCACTGGTCGCCATCCGGGTCAGCACCGGCGAGGTCCTCGCGGTCTCCAACGGACCCGATGGCGGCGCCTACGATCTCGCGCTGACCGGTCAGGCCCCGCCCGGCAGCACCTTCAAAATCGTCACGACGCTGGCCCTGCTCGAGGGTGGCCTGACACCGGATACGCCGGTGGAATGTGCCCCGACCATCACCGTCAACGGCCGCACCTTCCACAACGCGGAACACGAGTCGTTCGGGCTCATCCCGTTCCACACCGACTTCGCCCAGTCGTGCAACACCGCGTTCGTCTCGCTGGCCCCCCGGCTGGCGCCGGACAGCTTGCATAACGCTGCGAGCAGCCTGGGCATCGGCGTCCCGTTCAACCTCGGGATCTCCGCGTACGCCGGCAGTGTGCCGGTCACCACCGACCCCGTCGACCGCGCCGCCAGCGCCTTCGGGCAGGGGCAGGTGCTGACCAGCCCGCTCGCGATCACCACGGCGACGGCGTCGGTTGCCCGCGGTGTCCGGGTGGCCCCGCGGCTCGTCGTGGGCGGCACGACGGCTGCTACCGGCGGCGCGGCGACCGCGCTTCCCGCCGGCCCGATCGACACCCTGCGCCAGCTGATGCGGGAGGTCGTGACTTCAGGAACCGGCACCGCGCTCGCGGGGGTGCCCGGTGCACCCGTGTACGGCAAGACCGGCACCGCTGAATACGGGAGTGGGCCCAACCCACCGAGTCACGCGTGGTTCACCGGCTGGCAGGGCGACATCGCCTTCGGGGTCTTCGTGCAGGGCGGGGAGTTCGGCGGCGACACGGCCGCCCCGATCGCCGCTCGCTTCCTGACCGCCCTGGCAGCGGGCGGGAACTAGCGGCTCGGGAAAGGCCGGCGGCTAGGACTTGTCGGCGCTCTGGATGACCTCGAAGCCCCAGATCTCGCTGCCCATCGCAGCCGGACCGCCGGACTGCCGCTGTGCCTCCGCCTGACGGTGACCCGCGCCGAAGGCCTGCGATTCCGTCCAGCGCACGAAGTCTTCCTCGCTGCGCCAGCGCGTGTAGACCAGGTACGAGTCGCTGCCCTCGGTCGGGCGCAGCAGCTCGAAATGCTCGAAACCCTCGGCGTTCTCGACCATTCCGGCTCGTCCGGCGAACCGCTGCTCGAGGGACTCGCGGGCCGATTCCGGAACCGTCAACACGTTGATGCGCACCACGCTCATGAGCCCAGTGTGCCCGCACGGGATCGCAGGCAGCGCGCCGGACGGTAGGCTCACCCCTCGAACGACCCGCCCTCGTAGCTCAGTCGGATAGAGCGTCCGCCTCCTAAGTGGAAGGCCGCAGGTTCGATTCCTGCCGGGGGCACCGAAGTGGTGTTATTCAAACCTGCGCGGCGCTGCCTTGCGGAGGGCGAGCGGTCACGACGCCAGGCACTGGCTGCTGGTCGATCCTCATCGCGGGCTCGATGTCGTCGACCGAGATGTAGTACTTGAGCAGACCGTGAAAGTCGCCGTCGCACGGTCCGCGCGCGGCCAGAGGTCGACGCCAAGTCGCCGGCCTCCACCTTGTGGTCAGTCTGCTGCCCGAGTGCCGGGTCAGCTCACCAGCGCCTCGGCGTAATAGATGGTGCCCTCTGAAAGCAGGTGAACACCGTCCGGGGCCCGGACGGGTATTAGCGGCGCTTTGGTGCCATACGCCGGGCGGTCGGCGATGTAGACGTGTCCGGGAGTGAGCGTGTCGTCGGCGACGGTCGAATATCTGAGTCCCAATTCGGCGCTGTCGGTCTTGTACATGGCGTTGAGGGCGGGGTTGCCATTTTCGGGATACCAGCTCGGGACGATGCTGTTGTCCATCGCGGGAGAGGCGATGACGGTGACGGGAATGCCTTTATAGCTGCGGGCGATTTCACGAAGGCTGCGGTCGTAGTTGGCCACCACCCCGGTGATGCCGCTGGCGTTGTAGTCGGTTCTGTCGCAGCCGTCCACGTTGCCAGTGAAGGCAAGTACGACGCGTGTCGGCTTGAAGGCACGCCGGTCGTGAGCGCTGACATTCGACCAGTCGCACATGGAAGTCCCGCCCTGGGCGCGGAAGACGATGTTGTA
>DATAVO010000164.1:0-11965 GCA_036267695.1 Frankiaceae bacterium | reverse complement strand
GTCGCGGTATGCCGCGAGCAGCTGATCCTGATACGCCGAGAGCCGGAAGAAGTAGTTGTCCTCCGAGAGCATCTCGACCGGCCGGTGGTGGATCGGGCACAGGTTGCCCGGCTGGATCAGCTCGCCGGGGACCTTGAACTCCTCGCAGTGCACGCAGTACGGACCCGTGTAGGTGCCCTTATAGATTTGGTCGTTGTCGTACAGCCGCTGGACGAATTCCTGCACCCGCGCCGTGTGCCGCGGCTGCGTGGTGCGGATGAAGTCGTCGTTGGCCGCGCCGATCGCACCGAGCATCGGCAGCCAGGCCGTCTCGACCATGAAGTCACACCACTGCTGGGGGGTCATGTCATGCTCGGCCGCCGCGCGCAGGATCTTCTCGCCGTGCTCGTCGGTGCCGGTCAAGAAGTGCACGCGCTCGCCGCGCTGACGGTGCCACCTGGTCAGTACGTCACCGGCCACCGTCGTGTAAGCGTGCCCGATATGGGGCGCATCGTTCACGTAGTAGATCGGCGTCGATACGAAGAACGCCTTAGTCATACCCGTGAGGGTAGTGAGCCAGGCAAATGACATGAGCGTGCCGGCTGGTCAGAACCAGCTGGGGAACCAGATCCGGTTCTGCCATGCGTTGTATGGGATGCGGACGTAGGTCCAGACCGGATAGAAGTACCAGAAGCAGAGGACCACGATCATCGCGTAGGCGCCGACCGAGAGCGCCCCCCACAATCGTCTGGTCTCGGTGTCGGTGCGTTGTCCGAGCGCCAGCCCGGCCATCGCGCAGAGGCCGAGGATCAGGAACGGCAGCATCGGCAGCGCGTAGAAGTCGAACTTGGTACGGCTCGGATACGGCAGCCACGGCACGATGTCGGCGACGACGCCGACCAGCACCAGGGCGGCCCGCCAATCGCGGCGGCCGATCCAGAGCCAGAGGCACACGAAGATGCCCAGGATCGCCGGCCACCAGACCGCAGGACTGCCCAGATCCAGCACGGTCTGGGAGCAGCCGTTGAGCGCCGAGCAGTGCGCGCCGTGCGGGGTCGAGGTGTAGGCGAACAGCGTCGGCCGGCCCTGCACCAGCCACTGAAAGGGGCTGTCGGACTGGTACGGATGTCGGGTGTCGAGGTGCTCGTGAAAGTTCAGCGCCCACTTGTGCCAGTGCCACCAGGCGCGCCAGGTGTTGTAGATGCCCTTGCCGTAGTCGTTGCGCATGTAGCCGTAGTGCGTGACGAACCAGCCAGTGAAGGACGCGGTGTAGACGACGATCGGGACGACGATGAAGTTGGTGGCCCAGCCGACCCCGTCGCGGCGCAATGCGTTGCGGACCGGGCGGGCGGCTCCGGAGCTGCGGCGGGCGCCCATGTCCCAGGCGAGCACGACCGCGCTGAGCGGGATCAGCACATAGAAGCCGGTCCATTTGGTCGCGATGGCGCCGCCGAAGCAGATGCCGGCGATCAGTCGCCACGGTCGCCAGAAGCCGACCTTCAGGTGGTCGGCCAGCCGATCTCGTCCCCAATCGCGATCGCGGACAATGGCGCCGAGCCCGGCGACGATCCAGAACATCAGGAAGATGTCGAGCAGGCCCGTGCGCGATTGGACGAGCTCGAGGCCGTCGAGGGCCATCAGGAGGCCGGCGAGGCAGCCGATGAGCGTGCTGCGGAACATCCGGCGCGCGGTACGGGCGATGATCAGCACCGCGAGCGTGCCGAACAGCGCGGCGGAGAAGCGCCAGCCGAGCGCCGGGTTGCCGTGCGGATGCCCGGCGCAGTCGATGTAGCCGAACATCCACTCCCCGATGGCCATCAGCCACTTGCCGAGCGGCGGGTGGACCGCAAGGCCAGGACCGACGCAGTGATCGCCGCGCTCGACGCCGAACTGCAGCAGCGAGTGTGCGTCGACCGTGTAGTAGACCTCGTCGAACGTGTAGCTGGGCTTGCCGTTGACGATGGCCGGTGGGAGCGAGATCCGGTAGAAGCGCAGGAAGCTGGCGAGAACGGTGATGGCGAGCGGCCACAGCCAACCGGCCAGGCGGTCCTGGAGCGGCGGCGGGCGGAGAGCTTCGCTGGAACGGCCTGATATCGCAGGTGCCGGCGGCGGGGCGAGCGTCGCGGTCATTGCGTGACAGCGTAAGACTGCGAGGCGTGGCGGACGTGACCATAGGCGCTTTGGTGTTGTGCGGGTCGCCGATCGGAAATTCCTCGGATGCCTCGCCGCGGCTGCGCGAGGCGCTCGAGTCCGCCGACCTGATCGCCGCCGAGGACACCCGCCGGTTCCGTCGTCTCGCGTCTGACCTGGGCATCCATGTCTCCGGTGAGGTGATGTCGTACTACGAGGCCAACGAGCGCGGACGGGTGCCGCAGCTGCTGGAGCGCATGCGCGCCGGGCGCACCGTCGCGCTGATCACCGACGCGGGCATGCCGGCCATTTCCGATCCGGGATACCGGCTCGTGCGCGCGGCAGCCGAAGCCGGTGTGCCGGTCCGGGCCGTTCCGGGACCGTCGGCGGTGACGACGGCGCTTGCGGTGTCAGGACTGGCGTCCGATCGCTGGGTGTTCGAGGGGTTCCTGCCCCGGGGCGCCGGCGAGCGGCGGTCGCGGCTTGCTTCGCTCGCCTCTGAGCGGCGCACTCTCGTGCTGCTGGAATCACCGCGCCGGCTCGGTCGCACGCTCGCCGAGCTCGCCGAGGCCTTCGGCGCCGACCGCCCCGCCGTGGTGTGCCGCGAGCTGACGAAGACGTACGAAGAGGTGGTCCGTCTCCCGCTCGCCGGGCTTGCGGCGTGGGCTGCCGAACGTGAGGTGCGCGGGGAGATCACGCTCGTCGTCGGCGGGGCGCCCGAGCCTGCACCGCCCCAGGCGTCGGACCTCGCCGCGATGGTTTCCGCCCGCGAAGCCGCCGGTCTCGATCGCAAGGCGGCGATGACGGAGGTCGCGCGGGCGACCGGTGTTCCGCGGCGCGACGTCTACGACGCGGTGCTCACGGCCCGAGCTGTGGACAACCGTTCCTGAGCCGTTCTGCCCCCGACAATCCAGACATGGACGAGGACGCCGTTTCCGCACAGCTCATTCGCGACGCCCGCTGGCTGAGCTGCCTGACGCAGGCCGAGATGGCGCAGCGCGCCGGCGTCACCCGGCAGATGATCAGCGCGTACGAGAGCGGAGCGCGCTCGCCGAGCGTCGGCACGCTCGACCGGCTTCTGGCCGGGTGCGGTGTCCGGCTGCGGCTGTCGATGGTTCCGGAGCCGGGGCTGGAGGATGTCCCCACCCGCAAGTTGCTCGCCACGCCCGTCTTGGAACGCATCGAGCTTCCGCTGGTCGACGCGCTGGTGGACCTCGCTGACGCGGTCGGGGATCACCGGCTGTTCCTGGTGAGCGGCAAGGCGGCGGCTCGCCTGCACGGAGCCTGCGTCCGAGTCGAGGAGCTCGAGATCTGGTTCAGTACCAAGCAACCCGTCGCCGATATCCGCGCCTGGCTCGCCGACGCCGGGATCGCAGAGACCTTTCCGCTCGATACCGCCGCCTTGTCCGACGGGATCACGCTCGAGCATGCGGGCGTCACCGACGTCGTCCTCCGCGCGGAGCCCCACTTCGACGGATTCCTGCACCGCTCGAGCCCCCTCGACCTGGAACGCGCCGACCCGCTCGACGTATCCCTAGTCGAAGCCGGCGACTGCACCTACGGATGGCACCCCCGCGACCGGGACCACCTCGCCCTGCAACGCGCGATCCGCCTCGCGGCGCACACAAAGTGATGCCCCTAGGTGCCCAGACACTTTTCGCCAAGGCAAACAAAGCGGTGCGCCCACCCCGCCGTCAGCGCACCGGATCGTTTGCAACGCCGACCTGCATGCGGCGCCGGCCTTGCATCGGATCGTTTGCGGCGACCAGGCACGGCGGGCAAGGGCGCACACAAACCGATGCCCCGGACCCTTGAGGCACTTTCCGGTTAGGCAAACAAAGCTAGGCAAACAAGGCGGTTCCTTCCGCCTTTTGGACCCCGGCGAATCGGATCGTTTGCCTAGCGACTTGTCGCGCGGCCCGGACGGGGCACCGGATCGTTTGCGTGCGGCAGAGCGGACCGATCAGTTGACCTGACGGCCCGTCTGCGCCCAGTAGGTGGCTCGCAGCGCCTTTTTGTCGGGCTTGCCGAGGGCTGAGACCGGGATCGAGTCGGCGAAGTCGATGCTCTTGGGGCTGTGGTGGGCGCCCTTGCGTTCTTTCACGAGTGCCGCGAGCTCGGCTTCGGTGACGTCGGAACCTGGCCGGCGCACGATGACGGCCTTGACCGCCTCGCCCCACTTCTCATCCGGAACGCCGATCACCGCAGCGGCTGCGACGCCGGGATGCGAGGAGAGCACGTCTTCGACCTCGCGCGGGAAGATGTTGAAGCCGCCCGAGATGATCATGTCCTTCTTGCGGTCGACGATGTAGAGGAAGCCTTCGTCGTCGCGGCGGGCGATGTCGCCGGTGTGCAGCCAACCGTGGGCGAAGAGCTCCGCCGTTTGCTCCGGCTTCTTCCAGTAGCCGGCGGAGGACAGCGTCCCGCGTACGCAGATCTCGCCGGGCTCACCATCGGGAACCTCGTTGCCGTCCTCATCGAGGAGCGCGACGCGTACCCAGGGGACCGGGCGCCCGCAGGACGCGAGCCGCTCAAGATTCGCGGGGTCGTGGTCCTCCTTGCGCAGAACCGTGATCGTCATCGGGCACTCGGCCTGCCCGTAGAACTGGAAGAAGATCGGCCCGAGCTTCTTGATCGCCTCGGACAGGCGCGTAGGCGACATGGCGGCGGCGCCGTAGAAGACCGTCTGCAAACTCGAGAGATCGGTCTTCTCGAAGTCCGGATGATCCATCAGCACGTAGAGCATTGTCGGCACGAGCATGATCGACGTGATCTTGTACTTCTCGATGGCGGCGAGCACCTTGCCGGGCTCGAACCCGGGCAGCACCACCATCGCGCCGCCCTTCAGCAGCACCGGCACGAAGAACGCGGCTCCGGCGTGCGACAGCGGGGTGCAGATGAGATGACGCACCTCGGACGGCCACTGCCACTCCGACATCTGGATCTGGGTCATCGTGATGCCGGCGCGGTGAGTGCCCATCACGCCCTTGGGCTTGCCGGTCGTCCCGCCGGTGTAGGACAGGCCGGTCACGTCATCCGGATCAAGCGTCGGGACGGAGAGCTTGCCGGGAGTGAACCCGGCGGCGAGCGCGGTGACGTCAGTGCCGCCCTCGACCTCACCGAACGCGAGGATCGTGCGCAGGGTCGGTACGCGCTCGCGCAGTGCTGTGGCCCGCTCGGCGAAGCTCGGGTCGATGAGCAGGGTCTCGACCTCGGCGTCTTCGATGACATACGCGTGGTCGTCCAGCGAACCCAACGGATGCAGCGCCGACGTGCGGCACCCCGTCACCTGGTTGGCGCCCATCGCGAAGAGCACCTCGGGCCGGTTCGGGGAAAGCACCGCAATCCGGCTCCCCTGCGTCAACCCGACCTTGGCGAACGCCTGGCTGTAGCAGCTGATCTGCTCGTACACCTCGCGGCCGGTGAGCACCCGCTCGCCGAGGTAGACGCAGGCCGAATCCTTGCTCCGCTCGAGTCCGGCGAGCAACAGATGAGGAACGAAAACCGGCTCGTGGGCCGCCTCGAGTAGAGCGTCCATGCTCATATGTTCAAAGCCCCTTGGCTCATATGTTCAAGCCCCTTGGAAGTCAGCGCTCGTACAGCGCGCGCTTGGGGCAGGAGTTGATGGCGCGGCGCACCTTCTCCTCCTCTCCAGCAGGCACCTCGGCCTTCAGGATGTGCAGGTCGTCATCGTCATCCAGTTCGAAAACGTCCGGCGCGATGCCGCAACAGATGGCGTTGGCCTCGCACTCGTCCGGATAGACCTCAACGCGCATGTGTCGTCCTCTCGTCTGCTACGAGTTCGGTGTCTCGTTCGCTTGCATTGTGACCCGTCCGGCGAGCGGGCATCCGTCCGGGTCAGCTGCGGGGGTAGTGGGAAGTGTGGGGTCAGTCGTCTGCCAGCAGGGCTGCCATCCGCTCTGTTGTCGCGATCCATTCCTCGACGATGTCGCCGACCACCTCACGCGACGGGCGCACCCGATCGACCCGCCCGATGATCTGGCCGGCCGGCGATCCGGCGAACTCCCGGCTGTGCGCCCGGGTCCAGCGCCGCGCCCCCTCGCCGAACAGGATTCCCTGCAGCGGCATCGGAAGCGGATCGGGAGTATCGGCCCGCTCCCAGGCGTCGACCCACGTCGTGCGGATCTGGCGGGCCGGCTTGCCGGTCATCGAACGCGAGCGGATGGCGTCCCGCGAGCCGGCGGCGAGCAGGTTGTCCACCGACTCCGGCGAGGTGTTCGCCTCCGCAACGGTGAGCCAGATCGAGCCGGTCCAGGCTCCCTGCGCTCCCAGGGCGAGCGCCGCGGCCATCTGCCGTCCCGTCCCGATACCGCCCGCGGCCAGCACCGGCACGTCGGGGCCGACCGCGTCGACGACGTCGGGGACCAGCACCATGGTCGAGATCTCGCCGGTGTGGCCGCCGGCCTCGGTGCCCTGGGCGACGATCACGTCGACCCCGATGTCGATGTTCTTCTGCGCGTGCCGCGGGCTGCCCGACAGTGCGCCCACGAGGATGCCGTGCGCGTGCGCCTGCTCGATCACATACTCCGGAGGCGGGCCCAGCGCGTTCACGATCATGCTCGCCGGATGCTTCAGGGTCACCTCGACCTGACCGGGACCCTCCGCGTCGACGTTGAGTCCGGCGGCCTTCATCCGCATCGGCGCGGCCTCAGTCGCCAGCGGCGGGATGCCGTGCTCGTCGAGCAGCCTCGCGACGAACGCACGGTGCTCGGCGGGAATCATCTCCGACAGGCTGGCCAAACTCGCCGCCTCACCGCCGCCCTGACCGACGTATTTGGCGGGCATGGCGAAGTCGACACCGTAGGGCTTGCCGCCGATGTGCTCGTCGATCCAGGACAGCTCGACCTCGAGCTGCTCGGCGTCGAACGCGAGTGCTCCGAGCACACCGAACCCGCCGGCCTTGCTGACCTCCACCACCACATCGCGGCAGTGTGAGAAGGCGAAGAGCGGGAACTCGATACCGAGCCGGTCGCAGATGGGAGTGCGCACAGGGGACCTCAGCTCTCTAGATCGCTTCCGGGCAGCGCTGCCGGACGCAGACGTCGTTTATATCCCCGCTAGATTCGGCCGGTGCCCACTCAGCTGCCCACTCCACCCAGCATTGGCGCCCTCGTGCAGGACAGCGCCGTCCGGTTTGCCTCCGTCGAGGCGCTCGCGTTCGGCGAAAAGCGCTACACCTTCGCCGAGCTCGGTGACCGGGTGCGCGAGGCCGCCGCCGCCGCCATCGCGTCGGGCATCGAGCCGGGTGACCGCGCAGCGATCTGGGCGCCCAACCGCGTGGAGTGGGTGATCGCTGCCCTCGGTCTGGTGTCAGCGGGTGCCGCGCTCGTGCCGCTGAACACGCGCTTCAAGGGCGAGGAGGCAGGCTACGTACTCGCCCGCAGCTCCGCGAAACTCCTCGTGGTCGCCGACGGTTTCCTCGGCGCCGACTACTCCGGGATGCTCGCCGCGGCCACCTCGCAGACGCCTGACCTGAAGACGATCGTCTCGCTCGCCGGCTCCCCCGCTCCCGGAACGCTCGGCTTCTCCGACTGGATCGCGTCGGGCACGTCGGTCCCCGCGGCGGAGGTCGAAGCGCGCGTCGCGAGCGTCGGCCCTGATGACGTCAGCGACGTCTTCTTCACGTCGGGCACCACCGGCAAGCCCAAGGGTGTCGTCGTCACGCACGAGCAGACGATGCGGGTCTTCCAGACCTGGAGCGAGATCGTGGGCGTCACCGAGGGCGACCGCTATCTCGTGGTGAACCCGTTCTTCCACACGTTCGGCTACAAGGCCGGCATCATCGCCTGCCTGCTGCGCGGGGCGACGATCCTGCCCGAGCCGGTGTTCGACGTCCCGGCGGTGCTTGCCCGGATCGCCGAGGAGCGGGTGACGGTGCTCCCCGGGCCGCCCACGCTGTACGCGTCGATCCTCGACGGTCCTGACCGCAGCGGCCTCGACCTCAGCTCGCTGCGGCTGGCGGTGACGGGCGCCGCCAACGTGCCCGTGACTCTGGTGGAGAGAATGCGTGCAGAGCTCACGTTTCGGACGGTGCTGACGGCGTACGGGCTCACCGAGGCGACCGGCACCGTCACGATGTGCCTGCGCGACGACGACGACGTGACGGTCGCGACCACGTCCGGACGCGCCATCCCCGACACCGAAGTGATCGTGGTCGACGGTGACGGCAAGACGCTCGGCCCCGGTGAGGCGGGCGAGGTCCTGGTACGCGGCTACAACGTGATGCGCGAGTACTTCGACGATCCCGCGGCGACCGCCGAGACCATCGACTCGGACGGATGGCTGCACACCGGCGACATCGGCGTGCTCGACGAGCGCGGCTACTTGCAGATCACCGATCGCCTCAAGGACAGGTACGTCGTCGGCGGCTTCAACGCCTATCCGGCCGAGATCGAGCAGACCCTCTCCGGGCACGACGCGGTCAGCGAGGTCGCCGTCATCGGGGTGCCGGACGAGCGCATGGGCGAGGTCGGCAAGGCGTACGTGGTGGCCCGGCCCGGCGCGTCACTCGAGCCCGAAGAGCTCATCGGTTGGGCGCGCGAGCGGCTTGCCAATTACAAGGTGCCCCGATTCGTCGAGATCGTCAGCGCGCTGCCCCGAAACGCGTCCGGCAAGGTGCGCAAGGGTGACCTGCGCGCCCAGGGTCCCGCCGCCTCCTAGCCAGGTCCTGGCCCGGCACCCGGACCTGACTTGCCGTCAGATGCGGGCTAGGCTGCGACGATGGATGAGTTCCCGAAGATCATCTCGGTGGATGACCATGTGGTCGAGCCCGCCAATCTCTGGCAGGATCGCTTGCCGGCGAAGTATCGCGACGCCGGCCCCAAGATCGTTATGGCGCCGCCGGGAGATGTCGAGTTCATCGGCGGCAAGCTCACCGTCGGGATGGGAAAGCCGGGCAGCGGCAAAGACGTCGCCTGGTGGATGTACGGGGACCTCCAGCGTCCGCTGATGCGCCTGGATGCCGCGGTGGGTTACGACCGTGACGACGTCGATCTGCGGCTCGTGAGCTACGACGAGATGCGTCCGGGTGCGTTCAGCGTCAAAGAGCGCCTCGAAGACATGGATGCCAACTGGATCGAGTCCTCGCTGTGCTTCCCGACGTTCCCGCGCTTCTGCGGCCAGACGTTCCTCGAGGCGCCGGACAAGGACGTCGCGCTGGCGTGCGTGAAGGCCTACAACGACTGGATGGTCGAAGAATGGTGCGCCGACCCGTCGGGCCGGCTCATCCCGCTGATCATCGTCCCGCTCTGGGACGCGACGCTCGCCGGCGAAGAGGTCCGGCGTAACGCCGCCCGTGGGGTGCGCGCCGTCTGCTTCTCGGAGATCCCGCCCTACCTCGGCCTGCCCTCGATCCACGACCCTGACAACTACTGGGATCCGTTCTTCGGGGCGTGCGCGGAGACCGGCACGGTCATCAACATGCACATCGGCTCGTCGTCGAAGATGCCGTCGACCTCGGCGGACGCGCCTGCGGCTGTCGGGTCGACGCTGACGTTCGCCAACTCGGCGTACTCCCTTGTCGACTGGCTGATGAGCGGCACCTTCACCCGCCACCCCAAGCTGCAGATCGCCTACTCCGAGGGCCAGATCGGCTGGATTCCTTACGTCCTCTCGCGCGCCGACACGGTCTGGGAGGAGAACCGCGGCTGGGGCGGCGTGGCCGACAAGGTCAAGGAGCCGCCGAGCGACATCTTCCGCCGCCACGTCTACGGCTGCTTCTTCGACGACCCCCACGGCCTGAAGGCGCTCGACGAGATCGGCGCCGACCGGGTCACGTACGAAAGCGACTACCCGCACTCCGACAGCACGTGGCCCAAGACCCGCCACATCGCCGAGGAGCAGATGAAGGACCTCGACCGCGCGACGGTCGAAATGATTGTCCGCGGCAACGCGATCACGATGCTCGGGCTGACCCCGGAAGGCCGCTGGGCCGGCACCGGAAGCTGACCCGCTCGCTCACACACGAAAGGCACGCCCCGCATGCTCGACTACCTGATTCGTGGTGGCACGCTCGTCGACGGCACCGGCAGCCCGGGGGTCAAGGGCGACCTCGGAGTCCGCAATGGCCGGATCGTTGCCGTCGGCGGCGCCATCTCCGAGGACGCAGCTGAGACGTTGGATGCCGAGGGCCTGGTCGTCTCCCCCGGTTTCGTCGACGTCCATACCCACTACGACGCGCAGCTGTTCTGGGACCCGTACGCGACCCCGTCGAACGTGCACGGCGTCACCACGGTGCTCGGCGGCAATTGCGGTTTCACGCTCGCACCGCTGCACGCCGAGGACGCCGACTACCTGCGCCGGATGATGGCCAAAGTCGAAGGCATGCCGCTGGTCGCGCTCGAGACGGGCGTCGACTGGAAGTGGGAGACCTTCGGCGATTACCTCGGCATGCTCGACGGCAAGATCGGGCTGAATGCCGCGTTCCTCGTCGGGCATTGCGCGCTGCGTCGCTACGTGATGGGTGAGGACGCCATCGGCAACGAGGCGACCCCGGAGCAGATCGAAGAGATGGTGCGCGTGCTGCACTCCTCGATAGAGGCTGGTGCCATTGGGTTTTCGACCACGCTGTCCTCCACGCACTCCGATGGTGACGGCAAGCCGGTCGCGTCGCGCTGGGCGAGCAAGGACGAGCTGATCGCGCTGTGCAAGGCGACCGGCGAGCACGAGGGAACACTGCTCGAAGGCATAGTGCAGGGCTGCCTCGACAAGTTCTCGGGCGACGAGATCGAGCTGCTGGCCGACATGTCCGCGGCGGCCGGTCGGCCGCTGAACTGGAACGTGCTCACCATCGACGGGCGCACCCCGGAGAAGGTCGAGCACCAGCTGAAGGCGTCGGCACGGGCGCGGGAGAAGGGCGGGCGGGTCGTCGCGCTGACGATGCCGACCCTCGTCCCGATGAACATGAGCCTGCGCACCTTCTGCGCGCTGAACCTGATCCCTGGCTGGGGCGACGTCCTCGGCCTGCCGGTCCCCGAGCGCATCACGGCCCTTTCGGACAAGGCGACCCGCGACGAGATGCTGGCCCGGGCGAACAGCCCCGAAGCCGGTGTCTTCCGCCGGCTCGCCGACTTCGGCCGCTACGTCATCGGTGACACGTTCTCCGCCGAGAACGAGGGTCTCAAGGGCCGCAAGGTCGCCGACATCGCTGAAGAGCGCGGCGATGCGGACCCGTTCGAGACGCTGGTCAACATCGCCGCGGCCGACGAGCTGAAGACGGTGCTCTGGCCGATGCCGACCGACAACGACCCGAGTTCATGGGGCCTGCGCGCCGACACGTGGGAGAACCCCGACGTCGTGCTCGGCGGCTCCGATGCGGGTGCTCACCTCGACCGGATGGCCGGCGCCCCGTACCCCACCCGCTTCCTCGGCGACTGCCTGCGCGGGCGCAAGCTGCTCCCGCTCGAGCGCGCGATCCAGATGATGACCGACGAGCCGGCTCAGCTCTTCGGGCTGCGCGAGCGTGGACGGTTGGCGGAGGGCTACTGGGCCGACATCACCGTCTTCGACCCCGAGACCGTCACCTCCGATGACGTGACCCTCGTGCACGATCTTCCGGGCGGCTCTGCCCGGCTCACCGGCGGCTCGCAGGGCGTAGTGCGCGTGCTGGTGAACGGCACCGAGATCGTCCGCGACGGCAAAGCGTCGGGCGCGCTGCCCGGCACGCTGATGCGCGCCGGTCGCGACACGGTGTCGGTCAACACCCGCTGACCCTCACAGGACTCGCCCCGCGCCACCCAGCCCACCCCCGCGAAACCCAGCCCACCCCGCGCGGAACTGAGCCCACCCCGCGAGACCCAGCCCACCCCGCGCGGAACTGAGATCGAGGGGTTATGAC
>DATAVO010000163.1:0-24347 GCA_036267695.1 Frankiaceae bacterium | reverse complement strand
CGGTGATGAAGCCCGCCGTCGCGACGATGTTGGCCCCTGACTCGAGGATCTGCACCAGCTCATCGACGTCCGGCCACTTCGGGTTGTAGATGACGCAATCGGGCTTCAGCGCCAGGAGCGCGACCTTGTCGTTCGTCGCCGTGACGCCAATCGGATCGGCGCCCGCCAGCTCACCGGCGTCGCGGCCCACCTTCTCCGGGCCCCACGCGTAGCACCCGACGAGCTCCAGTGCCGGGTTGGCGATGACGGCGAGCACCGAACGCTGACCGACATTGCCGGTGGTCCACTGAACGACGCGATAGGGCGCCTTCGGCGCGGCTCTGGAAGCTGACATGCCGTGGATCCTTGCGCAGCCACCACCGGCGGCCTGCGGGAGGGGCCGATATGCTCATCTGACGAGTCGTCAGATAATCGGCCGTTCAGGTCGCGCGACCCCATCCGCCTGAAGTAGCGTCAGGCGTCTGGCACGTCCTACGGAGGCTTCATGGAGTTCGGCATCTTTCTCAACGGCTATATGCCGGGCCCGTTGGCTCACGACACCGAGTCGGAGCACACCCGTTTGATGCGGGAGGCCGAGTACACGATCTTCGCTGACAAGCACAACTGGAAGTACGCCTGGTTCGGCGAGCACCACGCGCTGACCGAGTACAGCCACATGTCGGCGCCCGAGGTCATCATGGGTTACGTCGCCGGCCACACCGATTACATCCACCTCTCCACCGGCATCAACAGCCTCTCCCCGCGCAAGGAACACCCGGTGCGCTATGCGGAGCGGGCGGCCATGCTCGACCACGTCACCAACCGGCGGTTCGAGTGGGGCACCGGCCGCGGCGCCGGCAGCCACGAGATGGCGACGTTCAACATTCTGGACAAGAACTCGACCAAGGCGGAGTGGGAAGAGGTCGTCAAGGAGATCCCGCGTATGTGGGAGCAGGTCGACTACTCCTACCAGGGCGAGCACTTCACCGTGCCGACCCCACACAACGTGCTGCCCAAGCCCTACGGCCAGGGCCACCCGCCGATCTGGGTCGCCTGCGGAAACCCGCCGACCTTCGCCCGCGCCGGCGAGCTCGGCATCGGCGCCATCGCGTTCAACTTCGAGCCGATCTACAACCTGCGCGGCCGCATCGAGGCGTACAAGAACGCCATTGCCGACTGCAAGGAGCCGCTCGGCCAGTTCAAGAATGACAACGTGATGATGACCAACGCCGTCATCTGCTTCGAGGACCGCAAGAAGGCCCGCCAGATCGCGCTCGAGCGGGTGTCCGGCTACCTCGTCACGATGGTGAACCTCTACCACGACACGATGCCGAAATCGACCGACGCGATCACCTGGCCCGAGTCGCCGATCGTGCTGCGCGACATCGCCGGCGGCGACCCTGACGCGTTCCTCGACGAGCTGATCGCCGGCGGCTACATGCTGGTCGGTAACCCGGAAGAGGTCTCCGAGCAGCTCAACGCGTACAGCTCGGTGGGTTGTGACCAGCTGGTCTTCGGCATGCCGCAGGACCTGCACAAGGACGAGATCCTCGAGCTCCTCGAGACTTTCGGCGACCAGGTCATCCGCGAGCACGACCCCGACCCGGTCCACTCGACCGACAAGTACCGCCAGACCGCTGTCCCGAAGTACGGCAAGTTCTCCGAGCCGCTGCCGGACATCGAGTGGCCGACGGTCCTTCCGGTCACGGCTGTCGTCTAACGCCTACTTGGCGACCCGCTGCGTGTAGGCCTGCATATGGGCCTTCACGTCAGGCGACTGCATCGCCAGCGACTGGTTGCGGTTCTCGATCGCGATGGCGGCCGGCATGGAGGTGCTGTCGACGTTGTGCCACAGCACCTCCTTCGTGAGCACGAGGCCGGTGTGGGTGTGCGCGGCGACCATGTCGGCGTACGCCAGAGCGGCGGGCATCAGCTCGTCGCTGGGGACGACCTCTGACACCAGGCCCATGCGTTCGGCCGCGATGGCGTTGACCTCACGGCCGGAGAAGATCAGATCGGCGGCGCGCGAGGCACCGATCAGCTGTGGCAGCAGGTAACTGATCCCGATGTCGGTGCCGGTGAGACCGGTGCGGATGAAGGCGGAGCAGAACCGGGCCGAATCCGCAGCGATGCGGACATCGCAGCCGCAGGCAATCGCCAAGCCGCCGCCGAACGCCACCCCGTTCACCGCGGCGATCACGATCTGCGGCGTCTGGCGCAGGTGCACGGTGAGGTTGGACATGAACGCCTGACCGTCGATCGCCTTGTTGATGCGCGGGTGCTCGCCGGGGGCCGGCGGGCGCCCGAAATCACGCAGATCCAGGCCGGCGCAGAACCCGCGTCCGGCACCGGTCAGGACCACCACCTTGCAGTCGCTGTCGGCGGCGACCTCATCGAGCGCATCATGAAGCTGTCCGACCAATTCGAAGGTCATCGCATTCAGCTTCTCGGGCCGGTTCAGCGTGATGGTGCTGATCGAGCTGCTCAACTTCTCCAGCGCCACCACATCCGCTAGGGCCATTGCTGATCCTCCGCTCATCGAATGTGCAGTCGTTCCACCAAAGCAGACCGCGCCCGGCTCAGCCGCGGCGGTCGAAGTGATGTCCTAAATGTGACGATTTCCGAGAATGGGGTAATGGATAGTCAGCGGGGTTCGACGACGCGCCTCCGGCAGGGAGGTGTGGGCCCTGCAGGGAGTACCCCATGCCTGATCAATCTGCATCCGGCGCCGGCCGCCCGTCCGAGATTCGCATGCCTGATACGCCGGCCGGCGGCGACACGATCGTCACCGGGACGTATGACCCCCGAGTCGCGCCGCGCGTCGAAGCCATGCCCGCTCGCTCCGGCGAGACCACGTCATCGCCCGTGATCGCCGACCCCGGCCCGCTCGGACTCGCGGGTTTCGCCATGACGACGTTCGTCCTCAGCGTCTTCAACTCCAACATCATCTCAGATGTCAAGCTTCAGGCCGTCGTGCTGCCGCTCGCTCTCTTCTACGGCGGGATCGCCCAGTTCGCCGCCGGCATGTGGGAGTTCCGCAAGGGCAACACGTTCGGGGCGACCGCCTTCTCCTCGTTCGGTGCCTTTTGGATGGCGTACGCCGCCTACGTGAAGTTCGTGGTACCCGGCCTGCCCACCACCACCGAGCACAAGGCGACCGGTGTCTTCCTGCTGGCGTGGGCCATCTTCACGGCCTACATGTTCCTGGCTTCGCTACGGGTGACCGGCGCGGTCGCGGCCGTCTTCCTGACGTTGACGGCAACGTTCGTGCTGCTGTGCGTCGGGGCGCTGGCGCAGAACAGCACAGTCACTCACGCCGGCGGAATCGTCGGACTCGTGACCGCCGCCTGTGCCTGGTACGCGTCCTTTGCCGTCGTCACCAACGAGACGTGGAAGCGCACATTGCTGCCGACGTTCCCGGCGCGCGCCCGGTAGCCCGCAGGACACGTCGCACCAGCAAGGGCCCGAACCGGCGAGAACAATCGCGCGGTTCAGGCCCTTGGTCCCTGTGGACGTTGCTCGTTCGGGACGAGATATGTCGTGACCGCCGCGCGACGGTCGACCGGACGTGCCTCGCATCAGCAGACAGCCGGTCCTAGGCATGTCGCCTCCGATCAGACTTCACCCAAGGACTCGGCCGGCAGGGGCAGGTGAGCGTCGAGTATGGGCAGGTAGTCGCTCGCGTCGCCCTCCGACGCCAGCGCGTACAGCTCGCCGGCGGTACGGCGGCTGTTGAGCGCGCGCACGGCCGTCCAGGGATCGACGATGAGTGTCCAGCCCGGCTCGCCGTCATGCGATCGCCAGACCTGATCCCCCGCGCGCACCTCGATCGGTGCCAGGCCGGCTTCCCGCAGCGGCGTGCTGAACGCGGCGATCGTGCGGGGAAGCATCGCCTCGATCTCGAGCGCTGCATGGTCGGGCCGGCCGAGGGCGCCCCGGAAGTCATGCTCGTGCACGGCAAGGTCGCCGAACAGCAGAGCCGACGGGCCGGAGAGCATCGCGTCCAGCTCCTTGTCGAGTCCCTGCCATTCCTGCGACAGCTCCTTGGCCGGCTGCGTGGATCGCTCGTCGACGAGTTCCAGGAGCCACTCGCCGATGTCGCCGGTGGGCCGGCGCCCGGTCGACAGCGCGGCCGGAATGCTGACGACGTGAGCCAGCAAGTCGTGCACCGTCCATGCCGGGCAAGCCGGGACGACGCGATTGAGCTCATCCTCAGGCGTCGCCGCAATCAGGGCGACAACCCGTTCACGGGTTCGTGCGTACGCCGCAAACAGGCTCTCCGCCACGTCATCGCTCCTTCACGGCCATCTCGTCCACGCAGACGGTAGCCGCGTCAGCCTAGGGGGCAAGCGTCCAGGTGGCTCCGCACGTGCTCGAGGTGATGCTCGCATCGACCCCGGCGACCGCGATCGCCCCGCATCCGTTGGTGCCCTGCTCGGTCACGGCAAACAGCTCGCTGACAGTGCCGGACCTCACGACCTTCCAAGAATGCTCGTCAGTCGATTGCAGGACGATCCCGCCGCCGCCCACGGCTATCCAGTTGTAATCGATGTCGACGATGCCGCGAAGCGTCAGTCGGGTGACCGCAGGGAGGTGTTGCCAGTGCTCGCCGTCCCCGGACGTCAGCATCGTTCCGGAGGCGCCCACCGTGACATAGGTCGGCGCCCCAAGCGCATCGGCAGGCGCGACGGAGCCGCTCGACACGGCCCGCAAGGTCTGCCCACCGCCGGCGACGACCGTCGTCCAGGCGAGCCCATCCGGCGAGCGGACGATCGCCCCGTCGACCCCGACGGCGACGAAGCCCGCGGGCCCATAGGTCACCGAAAAGAGCGTGTTCTTCTGCGGATCGGTGGCTGCCCGCCAGGTCTGGCCCCGGTCGTCGGAGACGAGGATCGCGCCGCCGGCGCCGACCACGACGATGCGGGATGTCCCCGTGTTGCTCAGCGCGGAACTCCACAATTCGGCTTTGGATCCGCTGCTGCGCGCAGTGAACGAGGTCCCGTCCGGCGACGTCATGATCGTGCCGCCCCCGCCGGTGACGACCCACGTCGAATCGAGATGGGTGACGCTGCGCAACTCCCGCCGCCCAGGCGCGGTCGCGACGGTCTCCCATACGCCCGATGAACCACGCCTGGCCACCGTGCCGTTCACCCCTGACGCGAGCACGGTCGTACCGTCCGAGCCCACGCCATAGAACGCGGTGCGCGTGCTCTTACCGCCGGACCACGCGTGCAGATCTGCCGAGACAAGTCGGGTGCCGCCGGCGCCGACCGCAAGCCATCCGGCCGGATCGGACGCGGGGCGCCAGAGCTCGACGCCTTCATCCCCGACGTTGACGGCGGTCCACGTCACACCGTCGGGCGAGACGACCGCCACGGAGTCAGAGCCCACCGCGAAGTACTGGCCGTGGCCGTAGGTAACGCCGCGCAGCACCTGCGTCGTGCCTGATGTGCGCGGGCTCCACGTCAGCCCATCCGGCGACTGCAGCACCGTCCCGTTGGCCCCGACGGCGATGAAGCCATCGACGCCGTAGGTCGCGCCCCAGAGCCACAGGCCGTCGGCAGCACGGGTCGACGTCCAGCTGATGCCGTTGGTCGAGGTGATGATGCTGCCGATGTCGGTGACGGCCACGAAATGCCCTGCGCCGTAAGCGATCGCGAAGATGTCTCCGTCAGTGCCGGTCGAGTGCTCGTCCCAGGAATGGAGGTCGGTGGAGGTGAGGACGGTGCCGCCACTGCCGCCAGTGACCCATGTGCCACCCCCGTCGGCGATGCCGAGCAACGTGATCGGGACGCCTGAGTAACTCACCTGCGCCGCCCCAGGCTCGCCGGCCGGCCACGACACCACGGTGCCTCCGGTGCCGACGGCGACCGTGCTCTTCCCGTCGGACGCAATGCCCCGCAGCGTCTGCGGGGTCACCGTCTTCTGCTGCTGCCAGAGCCCGCCGTCGCCGGACGTGACAACGACACCGCTGTTACCGACAGCAGTGAAGCCCGCGCCCTCGCCGATCGCGTCCCACAGCAGATCGGTGCCATTCCACACGGTGGAGGAGTTCGCGCTCGACGGGCCGGACGACCCACCCGGCCCGGTCGTACTGGCGCTGCAGCCTGCGACGAGTACAAGCACCGCAACGCTCATTCGGCGCAGCCACATGAGCATCTCCCCCGGTCAGCCGAACCCCAGCTAGCCGATGATGCCGCAACAGCCGTGCCGCGATGTGTAGCAGGACATCGCCGGGGTTCGGCGCCCGCGCGTACGGTCACCCCCATGGCGGTGAAGGAAGCTGGGCTCACAGTCGCGGTGACCGGGCCGACGGGCACCTTCGGCTTCGGGCTCATGCCGCTGCTGCAGGCAGAGGACCGGGTCACGCGGATCGTGGGCATTGCCCGCCGGCCGTTCGACCCCCTCGAACACGGCTGGGACAAGATGGAGTACCGGCGCGGCGATGTGCAGGACGAGGACGCCTTGCGAGAGGCGTTCGCCGGTGCCGATGTCGTCGTGCATCTCGCTTTTCTGATTGTCGGTGGCAAGCGCGAGACGACGCAGGCCATCAACGTCGAAGGAACGCTGAACGCCTTCCGCGCGGCCGCGGCTGCGGGTGCCCGGCGCTTCGTCTACGCGTCGTCGATCGCGGCCTACGGCTTCCACCGCGACAACCCGATGGCGATGACCGAGGAATGGCCGGTTCGCCCCGCCGACCGGCTCTTCTACGCGCAGGAGAAGGCCGAACTTGAGGGCCTGCTGCAGGACGAGGCAGCCGCGCATCCCGAGCTCGCGCTCTACCTGCTGCGACCGCCGATCGTCCTGGGCCCACACGCGATCGGCGGCAAGCTCAGCCTTCCCGGTCCGCTGGCACCGCTGGCGCGCTACCTGCCCTCACAGATCCGCAAGCTGCCGGTGCCGCTGCCGGCTCTCGTCCCCGATATCCCCACGCAGTTCGTGCACGAGGACGACGTCGGCACAGCCATCCGGCAATGCGTGCTGGCAGCCGGCCCGCCTGGCGCCTACAACATCGCCGGCGACGGCACCCCGAGCCTCGTGGAGGTGGCCCGCGAGTTCGGCTTCATCCCGATCACGCTCCCGGCCAAGCCCGCCTACGCGGCAGCACGCGCACTGTCACGCCTGCCGTATCTGCCCTCGGCCGCCGAATGGGTCGAGGCCTTCAGCCATCCGGCCATCATGGACATCACCCGCGCGAAGACCAAGCTCGGCTGGACACCCCGATTCACCAGCATCGAGGCGCTGCGCGACACCCTGAATCACTGACGATCGCTTGCAGTCACCCGGCCCGTTCAACTCACGGCAGTGGGATCACTGATCCGCGCCAGGAAGAGCGGCGTGCCGGTGGCGGTATCACGTATGAGCAGCAGATAGGGCCGGTCCACTGTGAAGGGGGAATGCGCCGACGCCGCCATGGCGATCCCGGTGGCAGCGGCCGCTTTGGTGCCACGCTCGTCGACCTGCAGGACCGTCTTCTGCACGACGTCGGAGACGACCCCACTGGACCCGAAACCGCTGTAGTCGCCGGACAATGGCAGACCTAGCGCGGCGAGCTCGTCGGTGAGATGGCTGGTCTGCGAGAGGTCCAGCTTGGGCATCTGCACGGTGATCTGGCTTGAGGTTCCGGTCGTCAACGCGGTCAGTTGCTGCGGGGTCACGGCAGCACAGGGGGCGGCAGTCGGGCCGCTCGGCATGAGCACCACGGCTTCGAGCTTGCCGCCGGTGTAGGGCAGGGTCACGGAGCTCCAGCCACCGCTCGTGCGGTACTGGCCGAAGTCCTCCTGACTCGACATCAGGGGCACGCTGACGTTGCTCCCGGAGGCAGTGCGGAAGGTCGCGTCAGACGCCGGGTTGAACGGTGCCGCCCAGGCCGCGTCGAGGTAGATCGCGTTGGTCAGCACGGTGGTGGTGTTCGACGGCAGCGGTGTGTCGAACAGCTTCTTGATGAGAGCTTTGGTGTCAGCGTCCACGTGCTGGTTGATCGCATCGGTGGCCTGGCCCGGTTCGCGCGCAAAGTTCAGTAATTGCAGTCCGGCACCCTCGGCCGTGGCGAGGTCGTCGAGCACCTGCTGCTTCGGAGTGATGCCGAGCTGGGAGTAGAGCCGGTTGCTGACCTTCAGCTGCTTCAGGGTGGTCAGCGCCTGATGCTCGTCGTGTAGGGCGGCGATCAGTTGCGGGCTCCACGACGGCAGGTGCAGCAGCTTGTTCACCGCTGCCCGAGTACTCCCGACCGCCCCCGTGTCGAGCATCGACAGCGCCAGGGACGCGCTCGCCGGTGAGAGCACATCGTTGGCGGTGGGTGCTGCGGTGCAGCGCCGGGCAAGCAGATCGAGACCGAACGCGGTTTGCGCGCTACCAATGTCAGCGGCGGAAATCGAGCCGAGTTTCACCGGCTGCACCGTGCCGACGAGTTGGGCGCCCCGGTCGGGGTCGGGCGAGCGCACCGGTGCCGCGGCGCCGGTGCTGCTCGCGCACCCAGACAGTGCCGTCAGAGCCGTGACGCCCGCCAGCGCCAATCCGGCCAGGCGACGTCGCGTCACCGGTGTGCGCGGGCGGACAGCGTGCGGGCTCATACCAGTCGGACGCGCAACGCCAGCCAAGGGTTGCGCGGGACGAGAAACGCTTACCCGGCAGCGCCTGCCCCCGGAGGGTTGACGAACCACATGTTCGACTCGACGACCTTTTCGCTCTTCCAGCCGTCGGCGGTACGGACCATGTCGTGGTGGTAGGTGCCGCCACACGCGCTCTGCTCGTCGGCCCCGGGAAGTTGCATCGGGTTGTAGAACATGGCGCGCACCTTCGCCTGGTCACCGTCGAGATCGATCTCGATATTGGTGATGAAGTGCTGCGCCCACGGGATCGCCACGAACGCCTGCTCGAAGATCGCGCCGACCTCGTCACGCGTGCCGACCGGGATGCCGGCCGAGCTGTAATCGAGAACGGCATCGGCCGTGAAGACCGCTCTCCACACCTCCCAGTCCTTCGTGTCCAGGCCGCGGGCGTAGCGGGCGAGCAACTCCTGGATCTCGATCTTGTCCTGCAATTGCTGAAGGTTCATGACCGCCTCAGTTGCCGTTGAAGTTCGGTGTGCGCTTTTCGATGAAGGCCTTCATGCCTTCCTTGGCGTCGTTGCTACGGGTCACCTTCGCCGCATACCGGCCCTCGATCGGCCGGGCCTCGTCCTCGGGCAGCCACCCCGTCTCTATCGCTGACGCCTTGGAAGCCGCGACCGAAAGCGGGCCGTTCGCCGCCAGGATCCCGGCGATCTCGTGACCCTTGGCGAGCCCTTCACCCTTCGGCACGACGTGGGTGACGAGCCCCCACCGCAGCGCCTCTTCAGCGTCGAGGATCCTGCCGGTCAGGAGCATCTCCAGCGCGACGGCGTAAGGGATCTGCCGCTTCAACCGCATCGTGGAGCCGGCACCGGCGATGAGGCCGCGCCGTGCTTCCGGCACGGCGAAACGCGCCTGCTCCTCGGCGATACGGATGTCGGTCTGCTGCAGCATCTCGCAGCCGCCGCCCATGCAGTCGCCGTTGACGACCGCGACGATGGGCGTGCGGAGCCACGTCGAGAGCAGCAGCCCGCGGCCGATGATGGACATGTCGTCCATGGCGCGCTTCTCGTTCTCCGTCGGATCGGCCGACCTGTTTCCCGCCATCCAGCCGGCGTCGAGGTCACCGCCGACGCAGTACGCCCCTTCGGCACCGGTGAGGATGACCGACCGGATGCTGTCATCGCCATCGACCGCCTCCCAGGCGTCGGCGAAACGCACCAGCATGTCGAGGGAAAGCGCGTTACGCCGCGCGGGCCGGTTCATCGTCAGGACGACCGTCGGGCCCTGCCTGTCGTAGATCAGGCTCGGCGCTTCGTCGGGCATGCGGGCTCCTTGCCTCAGGGATGTCAGGCCTGATGATGGCGTACGGCCTGGAAAGGCAGGATCGGTGGGCCGGACGCCGCCTGCGCTAGCCGGGCGATCAGCAGATCCGGACGGCCGGCGCCATCTCCCGTCGCAAGCGCGAAGATCTGGTTGGCAAGGTCCTGGACCTCGGCTTCGGCCGGCGCCGACCCGCCGCTCCGGATGCTGACGTCGAGCGCGTTGACGGCGTCGACGACGTCTTCGAGGGCGACAGCATCCGCCAAGGCGGCGCCTGCTGCGGTCGAGACGGGCGGCGGATCGGCGAGGGCAGCCTGCACCGAAGCGCGGTACAGATGCGCTGACGCATATGCCCGATCGCGCACGGACGGCCAACCGGATCGCTCGCTTGGAGCGCGTGCGGCCTGGCGTAGGTACGCCACCGCGTCGTCGGTGGCGCGGCCCGGACGTGCCGCGAACGGATGCGTATGACGGCCAGGCCACAGCAGGTAGCCGAAGACGACGGCGACCGCGCAGCCCAGCAGGGTGTCGAGCAGCCGAAGCGCCGGATACACCGGGTCTTCCACGCCGATGCTGGCACTCAGCAGAGCGGAGCCGGTGATACCGATGACGCTCAACGCGTAGAGCTTGGGGGCGGACGCGACGGCCCAGCCGATCGACAGCGTCGCAGCGAGCGCGACCACCCCGCCGGAAGGCAGCACGAGCAGGGCGATGGCCGCGACGACGGCGCCGCCGATGGAGCCGATCACCCGATTGACGGTGCGCACGAATACCGAGGCATACTCGGGACGCACGACCACCGCGACCGTCAGCGGCAGCCAGTATGAATGGCTCTTCTGATGCAGCACCAGAGTCAGGGTGGTGGCCAGTGCCATGCACCACGCGAGCCGGATCCCGGCCAGTAGTGCCGCACCCTCGGTGGCCGTGCGCGTCGCCGAGCGGAGCCGGCGGACCAGCCCCGGCGGCCGCGCCTCGACACCGGGCTGCTGTGCGAGCGTCCCGTCGAGCCCGGCCGAAAGTGACTGCAAAAGAAGGGAACCGGCGGCGAACCGCACCGGCGGCAGCACGTCCCCGCGCCGGACCGCGCTCCCCGCCTCGGTGATGGCATCGATCACGTCGCGCGGCGCCGCCAAACCGCGCGCGTACAGCGCGGCCGCGACGAACGCCACCCGCTGTGAACCGAGCAGCTGAGCCCGCATGGGCGAAGCCGTGCTTCGACGGGTTGCCAGGATCCGATGGTCCTGCAGTGCATCGCGGCTGACGGATGACGCGGCTGCCAGATCCCCCCGGCGGTTGCCGGCCGCCGGTGTGCCGACGGCGTCGAGCAGCTCAGCAGAGGCGTCGAAAACCGCTGCTACCGCTGCTCTTTCGTACGCCTGACGCCGGCTGCGCAGCGGGAGGATCGCCGCTGCCGACACGAAAGTCGTGCCGATGACGTACCACCCGGCCTGCTCATACCACGGCAGGGGCAGCCCGCCGAACTGCTCGTAGGAGGTGCCGATGACGGCCATCAGCGCGAACGCCGTCACCAACCGCCCGATCGCGCCGAGCATCCCGCTCAGCAGTCCTACGGCGGCGGCGACTATCACCTTGCCCGCGTCACTGGACGTCCCGATCGCGCCGACCGCCAGCCCGGCGACGGCGCCCGACCCCTGCGCGATGAGCGCGAGCAACCGCGTGCGGTGGCTCCCGGTGCCGACGAAGGCGACGGCGCAGGCCGCCCCGAAGAACATCAGGGCCACGGCCGTGAGCCGGTGGGCAGCGACACCCACGATCGCGATCGTCCCGGCCGCCGCCATCGCCCGCCCGGCGGGCCACGCCGCCCACGGAGCGCTCGATAGCGCGATGCTCTGGCGCAGCCAGGTGGGCACCTTCAGCTGCGCGTAAGTCGCCGGTCCCACGACCGGAACGTATCGGCCGGCACTCATGGCGCTCGAGGTGAGGACTGCCTGCCCTTGTTTCTTAAGTTAGGTTGCCTTAAGTTCAGGTGGTCCGCCGTCGCCGAACCAGTCACACAGGAGGTCGCGTCATGACGAGCTTCAGCCAGGTACCCATGAAGGGCTCCGAACTCGTCTTCGATGACGCGGTACTGGCCAGGCGCGCTCGCACCACCCTTGCGGGTGCGGACGCTGGATTGCTCGCGACCGGCGTACCAGGAGCGCGAGGCACCTCGGCGCGCTTGGTCGGCGTCCATGACGACGACGGCGAGCCGGTCTTGCGCTGCGATACGGCTGATCCGATCTCTCAGGCGGCCGCCCGACGTCAGCTGGCGACGCTGCGGCTGGCGCCCAATCCCACTTTCGGGGTGTGGCTGGCCCTGCACGGACGCCTGCATCCCGTTCGCACCGAACGTCAGCGGTTCCTCGCGCGTCTGAGCGTCACCCGGGTCGGCGTCGGCTGCCCGCATCGGGACGAGCAACCAGAGGCGCAGCAGCGTCCATTTCAGCTGCTGGCGTTGGAGAAATACGCTCTGGCCCGGCCCGACCTGCTCGCCGCCCACGCGCCTCGCTTGGCACGTCACCTCAACGAGCGCCACCACGAGCAGTTGCGCCGGCTCGCCGTCGCCGTCTCAGGCGTGCCGGCCGAGCGCGTCGCGGCGGCCTGTCTTACCGGGCTGACGGCGGAGGCGGCGCGGCTGTGCTGCATCGACGACAACGGGGCGCGCTACCTGACCCTGCCGTTCCCGGCCCCTGCCGCGACGCCGGCGCAGCTTTCGGCGGCCCTGGGCCGGCTGCTCGTCGCTTCCCACATCGCACGCCCGTCACGGTGAGCAGCGAGCCGGCGGGCAGCTAGCGGAAAAGGCTCTTGCCGAACCAGTCGCCGACGGCCGAAACCCCTGGCGGCACTGCGAAAACGCCGCTGCCGACGTGCTTGATGTACTCGTTGAGCGCGTCGCGGCGGCCGAGCAGCTGCTGGATCGGGACGAACTGCTTGCGCGGATCCTTCTGGAACGCGATGAAGAACAGGCCCGCGTCAAGCTGCCCGGTCGTCGGGTCGTTGCCGTCGGTGTAGGAGTAGCCGCGACGCAGGATCTTCTGGCCGCCATGGCTGTCTGGACTGGCCAGCCGGATGTGAGCCTCCGCCGGGATGACGAGCTCCCCCGACGCCGTCTTTGCTGTGAGATTGACCTTGTCGAATTCCTGGGTGCCGTTCAGCGGGGCTCCGGTGTCCTTGGCGCGGCCGAAGACGTTCTGCTGATCCGCCAGATAGTCCGCGTCCCAGCTCTCGATCAGCATGCGGATCCGCCGTGAAACGAGGTAGCTCCCGCCGCGCATCCAGGGCTGGTCGGTCTCGTCGCCGACCCAGACGAAGCGGTCCATCGCCGCGCTGTCCTCGGACTTGATGTTGTTGGTGCCGTCCTTGAACCCCATCAGGTTGCGCGGCGTTGCCTGGGTCGTGCTCGTGGTCGAGGTACGGCCGAAACCGAGCTGCGACCACCGCATGACGGCGGTGCCGCGTCCGATCCGGGCGAAGTTGCGGATCACGTGAAAGGCGACCTGAGGGTCGTTGGAGCACGCCTGCACGCAAAGGTCTCCGCCGCTGCGGGTCGGGTCGAGCGCGTCACCGGGCAGCGCGGGCAGGTCGGCCAGCGCGGCGGGCCGGCGACTTTCGAGGCCGAAGCGATCGTCAAAGAGCGTCGGCCCGAAACCGACCGTGATCGTGAGCGACGCCGGCGGCAAGCCGAGTGCCTCACCGGTGTCGACGGGCGGCGACTGCGGAAGGGTTTCCACCGATCCGACGGGCAGCCCGGCGGTCATCCGGCTGGCGGCCGCCGCCCACGCGCCGAGCATGGCCTGCAGATCGTCGACAGCACTGCTCGTGACGTCGAAGGCGGCAAACGCCAACTTGTCCTGGGCTGGCGTGGCGATGCCGGCCTGATGCGATCCGTAGAACGCCCACTGCTCGGCGGCGGCACTTCCGCTGTGGTCGTCCTCCGTGGCGGCCGCGATGCCGTAGCCGGCGCCGCCGGCAACCACGGCCCCCACTCCCCCCAGCGCAGCCCCGAGCAGGCCGCGCCGGGTGGGACGCAGCCGCCGCCGGCTTTCCGGCTGCGTGCTCAGGAGTTCACGACCTTCCCGGCCACCTGCGAGAGCGGCTCGCTCACGGCCTGGATCGCCTGGGCGATGGCCGTGGTGTCCGCCTTCGACAGCGAGGTGAACAGCTCGAAGCCGCCGATCGCCGCGGCGCTGCGGTACTTGTCGAGCAACGTGTCGACCGCGGCGAAGCGGGTGGCGATCGTATCGGTGAGCGTCGGGTCGATATTGGTGAGGCCCGGCTTGAGGGCGGCGAACGCCTGCTCCGACCCCTCCACGTTGGCTTGCAGATCCAGGACGTCGATGTGAGAGTAGCGCTCCTCCTCACCGGTGATCTTGGTCTTGGACGCCTCGTCGAGCAGGCCCACAGCACCGTTCGCCAGCTCGGCCGGCTGGTAGGTCAGGTCCTTCGTCAGCGATTGCAGCTTCTTGAGGTTGGCCAGCAGGCCGGTCGCGTACGCCTGCAGCCCCGCCGTGGACTTGTCCTGGAACAAGCCCTTCTCGATGCGGTGGTAGCCGGTCCACTCGGCGGCCGGGACGTCATCCGCCCGGGCATCGATGTCGCTGTCGAGGTTGTCCTTGCCGCTGGTGAAGGACTCGGCGACGGGCTCGATCCGCTCGTAGTACGGCCGGGCCTTGCCGTAGGCCGCCTGGGCTGCGGTGAGGTCATTTTTCTGGATGGCGTCGACGAGCGGCTGGGTGTTCTCGATCATCAGCGCCACTTGAGTGTTGACGTATTGGGCGTAGTCCTTGGTGCCCTGCGCGAGCAACGCGCTCGTGGTCGTCGGGGCCTTCGTCACCGTCCCGCCGGTGACCTTCAGGCCCGTCTTCTCCGTCGATGCACCAGGGCAGTAGAGCGTGTAGTCGCCGGCGCTCAGGGCGAGCGCGAAGCTCCCGGAGAAGCCCGGCGCCAGGTTCTCCTTCTCCCCGAGGATGCGCTCCCCCGAGAGCAGTTCGATCTCGCTCACGCCGGTCGCATCCTTGTTCGACACCTTGAACGTCAGCGGTCCCGAGGTGTACGAGGTCTGGGCCGGTGCACAGCCGTCGCTGGTGATCACCACGTCGACCGTGCGGCTGTCACTGGAGGCCGACGCGCCCGTGCTGGCCGCAGGCGTCGTCCCGCTGGAGCTGCTCCCACACCCGGCCACGGCCACGAGCGTCAGCGCTCCGGTGACGGACGTGGCGGCTGCTGCGCGGGTGCGGGACAGTCCCACCCAACCTCGGGTGCGCCGGGGACGTGCGGGCATTGGACCTCCATGGCTTGTTGGGAACTTAGGGAAACCTACCCTAAGAATCTGCCCAAGAATCTAGCCGGTTGGAAGACGGGTACGGGCGTGCTTCGGAGCCGCCGAAGCGCCGGCCCCGGAATCGGCAAGCGTGACGGTCGAGCGCGCCCCGGTAGCCGCATTGGCCACCGCGCTGCGCCCGCGCCGCGCGGCGAACAAGGCGCCGGCGCTCAGCGCGGCAAGCGCGGCCGCGGCGACCCCGAAGAGCGTCGGGTAGTCCGATCCCCACGAGGTGGACCGGGAGCGGGTGCTGAGCACGTGCTGGTTGACGGCGGCGAGCTCGGTCCGCGCGGCGGCCGTCGGCTGCTGGGTGGTGTCACGCACGTTCTCGAGCACCAACGGACCGGAGCTCAGCTTGGCGGTCGCGGTCACCGTGCTGCGGCGGCTGGCGTCGAGCAGGCGGGCGGTCCCGGCATCGACGTACAACGTGTCGGTGTTCGTCTCCTGGTAGGTCAGCGTGATGGATCCCTTGACGTCGGCCGCCGTCACCCCGATCGGCAGCCGCCCTCCGTTGAGCCGGCGAAGCTGATCGGCGGTGACAGATGTGGGCAGCCCGGCGCCGGTGACGGTCTCGGATTGCCGGCGGGAGAGAACGTCGACCTGCACGCCGCCGCGGATCTGGTGACCGCTCGCCTTGGCGCCGGCAGTGGACCACACCACAGGCACGCTCGACCCGGCCACAGGAGTCGTCCACGACTGCGGTGCTGCACCCGGTGCCGAAGGAGCGGCTACGGCGAAAGCAATGGCAGCAGCGGCGCACCCGGCTGCGGCTACCAGCGACGCCCAGGCGACGGCGCGCCACGGCACCCGGCGCCCGGGAGGCCAGCCGACGTACAGACCGACAGGCACCAGATAGACGAGCCAGCCGATGACCTCGACGACCGTCGGCATCGGCTGGATGCCGAGCACGCCGGTGATGAGCGACGCCTGCACCGAGCCGTTGCGCACGAGCCAGGAGATGTCGAAGAGCCGGTCCTGGCCGGCGTTGAGCCAGCCGGCT
This sequence comes from Frankiaceae bacterium, assembly GCA_036267695.1. GTDB lineage: Bacteria > Actinomycetota > Actinomycetes > Frankiales > Frankiaceae > DATAZK01. Next base: position 8,173 of record DATAVO010000163.1, on the reverse strand, counting down.
TCGTGGGCGGTGTGCAGGGCGGTCATCACCAGGCCGGCGGCCACGACGACGAGCACCAGACCGGTGACGCGGAAGAACCGCGAGAGGTTGATCCGCACCCCGCCGCGGTAGATGCCGTAGCCCAGGACTGCGGCCACGAGGACGCCCAGCAATGCACCGAGTCCGGCGGTCAGCCCGTTGCCGCTGGCGTTGAAAGCGGCGAGCAGGAAGACGGCCGTCTCCAAGCCCTCGCGCAGCACGGCCAGAAAAGCCATGGCCACCAGCGCTTTTGCCGATCCCTGCGCCAGGGCCGAGCCGGCGGCCCCCTCGAGTTGGCCCTTCAGGTCGCGCGAGTGGCGACGCATCCAGACGACCATGTACGTGACCATCGCGACGGCGACCGCGCCGATGACCGTCTCCAGACCCTCCTGCTGGCGCTGCGGAAGGTCGGCGGAAACGATCTGCAGAGTGATGCCGACGGCCAGGCAGATCAGCACGGCCGAAATCACGCCGATCCAGACCCACCGGAGCGCCGCACCGGCGTTGGGGCCGCCCTGTTGCTTGAGGAATGCCGCGACGATCCCCACGATCAACGCGGCCTCGAGGCCTTCGCGTAGCCCGATCACGAAGGTCGCGAGCAACAGACACCGCCCGTCCTCAGTAAAGCCAACCTAACTTTATAAATCCGACGTTAACAGCAGCTCCCCGGGTTTCGCAATGGCGGGGGCCTATTCGCAACCCGAGGTCGCACATCATCACCGGAGCGTCGGAGCCGAACGAGGACCTGACGTTTCACTTCGGCCGTCCCGAGCCGTCGGCCGTGATGAAGGTCCTCGAACTCGTCCCGGACAAGCTGGTGCGCTGGCAATGCTGCGGCTCGCTGCCATCAAACGGCTGGCCGAAGCTGCCGAAGCCGAGGCGAAGCAGCAGCGCGACACGGCTTCCTGACGCTCAGCCGAGCGCCTCGTGATCGGCGACGGCGTTTCCCAGCCGGTGCAGCAGCACCGCGATCACGGATGCCTCCACCTTGAACGTGATCGACCACAGGAAGAAGCCGTGGAGCATGCCGCGCGGGATAGCCTGCCAACCCTCTTCGAACGTCGGGGCTGAAACCCCCGTCGCTGCAAGGCATTCCAGGTAATGCGTGAGCAGCTCACGCTCGTGCTTGCGACGGTCATCGGGCGTGAGGGTCGAGGCGATGTGGTAGCCGACATCGATGTGCCAGCCGCCGCGCTGCACGAGCTGCCAGTCCAGGAATGACGGCCGGCCGGCCGCATCGAGGAAGAGATTGCCGACGTGGGCGTCGCCGTGGATCACGCACCACGGTCGCTCGGTCTCGGTGTTGACCGCCAGGGCGCGATAGGCGTCGACGAGGCGCTGCGCATCGCGAACCTCGACCGGCACCCCTTCCCCGTTGGGTCCCTCGAAATTGCGCAGGATCTCCGGCAGCCCGCGCCTCTCGAGCGTTCGCGCCAGCCGCGTCGCAAGCCACGGCGCGCTCGCCCACCGCTCCGCCTCCCAGGTCGCGCCGTGCAGAACCGCAAGCTGTGCAAGGCTTTCGGCAACCTGGTCGGCGGTGTACTCGGTACCGCTGGTCAGAAAGACGCCGCCGCGGGCCTCGACGTCTTCGGTGATGATGACGCCGTGCCCCGCCGCGAGATCCACGTCGGCGTAGTGCGATCGCAGCGTCCGCAGGCCGAGTGAGGGCTCGAGGTCGCGATAGAAGTGAGCCTCGGGGATGCCGGCGGAGCGGGCGAGGGAGCCGAACGAACCGAAGTAGCCCTTGAGGCACAGGTTCGGCGTGAGGCCGTCCGGCAGCGAATCCTCGGTCGTGATGACGAAACGCGCGTTGGTGGATACCCGGCTGACGACCGGCCCGGGTGCGACGTCCACCACCCTTACGCCCGGATACCGCGTCATAAGTGCAGCTGTGAGCCACTGCGGGGACAGGCCCTCTTCGAGGGTTTCCGGCGCCGCCGGCGTCATTTCGCTGCCCTCACGGCACGCGGCTTCTTCGCCGCTTTCTCGGCCGTGCCTGCTGCCTGGGCCGTCGAGCCTCCAAGCGCGGTGAAGCAGAATTTCCATAGCCTGTCGGCTATTTGCTCCGGCGGTTCATCGGCGGCGGCGTATTCGTAGTGATGAAAGACAGCGATGACGAGCTGGTTCACCAGCCATGCGTCGTACTCCGGATCCGGCGGGTCGAGCAGGCCCTCGCGCATCGCCGCCTGGATCTCCGGCAGCAAGAGGTCGGTGAACGGCCGGGTCGCCTGGGCAAGCTCTTCCGGATGCAGCCGGTGCAGCCGCCAGTGCTCGGTGGTGATGAACCGCGGCCCCGGGTCGCCGGGAGTCTGCGCACCGACGCTCCGGACGACAGACGTGATGTAGAACCTCAGCCGCGCCACGGGATCGGGGAGCTCGCGAGCGCGCTGCTTCAGGTCGGTGCAGGTGTCGAGGACGAGGTCCTCGATGACCGCGAGGATCACCTGGTCCTTGCCGCTGAAATGCTTGTAGAAGGTCTGGACGGCGATCCCGGCTTCCTTCACCAGATCCTGGGTGGTGAAGCTCGATCCCTTGGTCGCGACGAGGCGGCGAGCGGCCTGGACGATCTGGTGCGCCCGCTGCACGCTGCGGACGCGTGAGCGCTGGACGCTCGGCGATTGTTCGACCGCCCGCAGCGCCCAGGAAGGGGTGGGCAGCTCGGCATTCTCCGTGCTCTCGGTCATCAGAACGCCTCCGCGCTGTAGACCACGGCCCCACCGAAATGGGGTGAGGAGTGGCACGCCACGCCGATGTTCATGCCTTCGCGCTGACGCTCACCGGCGCGCCGGGAAAGCTGCAGATAGCACTCGAGCATCTGCGGGACGCCGTGCATCCGGCCGTTACCCAGTGCCCCACCTCCGGAGAGCGCAGGCACGGCCCCAGGCCGGTCGCTGTCGATGCCGCCGTCCTGCACGAACCGGTGGGCCTCCCCCACCGGACACAGGCCGAGCAGTTCGAGCCAGAAGTAGACGAACGGTGAGAAGCCGTCATACACCTGCGGCAGGTCGACGTCAGAGGGCCCGATTCCGGCACTTTCCCATAGCCGGCGGGTGGTTTCCGCGCCCACGCCCATGATGTCATCCAGCGGCCAGTGCAGCGGCAGCCGCGGCGTGGAGGGCTGCCCGAGCGCGTAGCCCGAGACGTAGACCGGCGGGTGCGGTCCGCGTCGCGCCCGCTCTGCAGAGGTGAAGACGAACGTCGCAACGCCATCGACCGGGATGTCACAGTCGTAGCGGCAGATGGGGTCGAAGAGCTGCGGGGCATCGAGATACTCCTGCTCCGTCAGCGGTTTGTCGTGCCAGTAGGACCACGGGAGGCGGGCGCCGTTCTTGCGCGCTTCCACCACGACCGACGCCATCGCGTCCCGGGAGGCTCCGTAACGCTGCAGGTACTCGTTGTACGGAAGCGCGATCATCGCCAGGGGACCGAAAAACCCTTGTGGTGCAGTCCATTGCGCCGAGCCGCTCGCATGCGTCATCGGATTGCCGTGGTACTTGCCGCGCGGGTTGTGCAGCGCCCGGTGCACGAGCACGTAGTCCGCGGCACCGCTCGCGACCGCGTTGACCGCCATGGCCACCGATCCCGGGATCTGCCCGAAACCCTGAAAGCCCGCAGCGAAACGAGGCTGCGTGCCCAAGTGCTCGGCGAGCCAGTTCGCGGAGACGATGCTGACGCCGTCCTGGATGGTGTGCGCACCGGAGGTCGGAAAGAGGCTGCCGGTGACGAATCCATCGATCTGCTCCACCTCCAGCCCGGCATCGGCGATGGCGCGCCGAGCCGTGTCCACGGCCAGGGCACCGAGCGTCTGGGTGGCGCGGCGTTCCACCGGACTCTGCGCATAGCCAACGATGGCTACCTGGTTGCCTGCCGAGAACCGGGCGGTCACGCGGATTCCTCAAGCGCGAAAGCGGGAATGGCCACACCCGGCGCGACGTCTTCAAAGGCCGTCACCACGCGGGCACCCAACGACAGCGGCGCGTCGATGCCGTCCATCAGCCGGCCGATCAGGCGCAGCTCGCGCTGCTCGTCGAGTTCGACGTCGACGAGCACGAACGGCACGTCGGCCTCGAAGCCGGGCAGGAACGACTGGCGCACCACCGTCCACGCCCGCACACTGCCGCGCCCGCTCACCGGTTCGAAGGCGAAGTCCGGCGAGGTGGTCCCGCAATGCAGGCACACGACGTCGGGCGGCAGCGAGAGCTGGCGGCAGTTCGCGCAGCGCGCCGCCGTCAGGACATGTTCGGCAGCAGCGTTCCAGTAGGGCGCGGATTGCTCATCGGGCACGGGGACCGGACGAGAGGACACCTTCGCAGCATCCGTCACGGGATCGCTCCGGCGTCGCGCAGCGCGCCGATCTCATCCCAGTCGTAGCCGAGGTCGACAAGGATCGTCTCGGTGTGCTCTCCGTGCTCGGGAGCGCGCAGCAGGTCCGCCGGTCGGCCGTCGAACTGCACCGGGACGTTGGGCAGCTGGTAGGAGACGCCGTCAGCTTCGACGTCAGCGACGTACCCGTTGGCTGCGACCTGCGGGTCGTCGATCAGTTCGGGAACCGACTGCACCGGCGCCCACGGCGCATCGAGCCCGGCGAGCACGCGCTTCCACTCTTGGAACGTGCGCTCCGCGAAGAGGGCATCGAGTTCGGCCATGCAGGCGGCGCTGTTGTCCGCCCTGGTGCGGATATCGGTGAAGCGAGGATCGGCCAGCAGATCCGCGCGCCCGACGACCGTGCAGAAATCCGACCAGTAGCGGTCGGCTTCCAGGAACACCAACTGGATGTGCCGGCCGTCCTTGGTGCGGTAGGCGCTCACCAACGGGTTGGGCATCGCCGACCGTCCCGGTGACGGCTTCGGGGGCGTACCGCCGAGCGTGGCGAGCACATCGGACGACAGCGTCCACATCGCCGTCGCCAGCAGCGAAACGTCGACCACTCCACCGACCCCGGCGCGCTCCCGCTTGAGCAACGCGGCGGCGATCCCGAACGCCAAAGCCATCGCGCCGTTGCGATCGCCCATCGCGCCGCGCTGACCGATCGGATAGTCGAGCTCGGGAGGCGTGAGGATGTGGGCCAACCCCCCGCGGGCGAAGAACGCCGATGCGTCATAGCCCGCCTGGTCGGCGTCCGGACCGCGTACGCCATAGCCATGCCCGCGCGCGAAGATCAGCCGCGGGAAACGCTCCCGCACGGTCTCGGCATCCAGGCCGAGCCGCTCCAACGCTTTAGGCCGCAGATTCGTCAGGAAAACATCCGCCGATTCCAGCAGGCGGTGCAGCGCAATCCGGCCTTGCTCATGTCGAACATCCAGCGCCAGCGAACGTTTGCCGCGGTTGGCCAGTGCCATCGACAGGTTGACCCCGCCCTTGCCGGCGCCGATGCCCTGCGTCATCAGGCCGCGATACGGATCGCCCTCCAGCGGCTCGATGTGAATGACGTCGGCGCCCCAGTCGGCCAGCAGGGCCCCAGCTACCGGGACGAAGACCCACTGCGCCAGCTCCACGACCCGGACACCGTCAAAAGCGTTCTGTTCCATGAAACCTCAGCCGCCCCTTGCCTCGACGAGGCGTCCACGATTGACCTTGGTCGCCTCGCTGCGCGGGATCACCTCGACGAGCTCGATGGTTTTCGGCACCTTGTACGGCGCCAATCGGCTCTTCGCGTAGGCGACGATCTCCTCGAATGCCGGCGGTGCCTGCGGATCGGAAGGCTCGATGATGGCGTGTACCCGCCGGCCCCACTGCTCGTCGCGGAGCCCGACGACGACGATGTCCGCAATCTTCGGGTGGTCGATGAGCGCCTTCTCCACCTCGGCAGGGAAGACGTTCGCGCCGCCGGTGATGATCATGTCGACGCGGCGGTCGGCGACGAAGAGGAAGCCGTCTTCATCGACGCTGCCCAGATCACCGACGGTGCGAAAGCCGTCAGGTGTCTCACGCAATTGGGGGGCCTCACCGAGATAGTTGGAGCCGCCGTAGGACGGTGCGCGCAGGAAGATCTCGCCGACTTCTCCGGTGGGCACATCGTCACCATCGGGGCCGAGGATGCGCACTTCCGTGCCGCGCATGCCCCGCCCGACGCTGCCCTGATGGTCCATCCACTCATCGCCCCGCAGGGCGGTGATGCCGATGGCTTCGGTCATGCCGTACGCCATGATGATCCGCTCGGCGCCGATGAGGCCGGCCCAGCGATGCACGAGCGAAGTCGGCATCGGAGCCGCGCCTTGGATGATCCAGACCAGGCTGGAGAGGTCGCGGTCATCCACGCCCGGCGCGTCGGCCATGCGTTGCAGCATGGTCGGGGTCGCCGTGAAGTTGGTGACACCATGGCGTTCGGTGAGCTCCAGGGCCCGCGCGGCATCGAACTTCTCCATCACCACCAGGCGGTCACCGGCTAGCAGGTTGTGCAGCGTCGTGAAGGCGTTGACGTGATACATCGGCGCGAGCACGAGAATGGTTTGCGGCCGCGGGATCGGCATCCAGAATTCGGCCATCGGCGTGCTGAACACCGGATCGAAGACGGCAGGCACCGCGCTGAGGATGATCTTCGGCGTGCCGGTGGAGCCACTGCTGCAGATGCCCTGCAAATGCGGGGCAATCAGGTCGGGCAAGTCCCCCGGGATCTCACGGCCATCGGTCGCATCGATCCACGGCAGATCCTCGGGACTGAGGTATACCTGCGGATCGATCACCTCGCGAAGGCGTGCCAACTCCCAGTCGGGGACGTCCCAGCGCACCGGAACCGGTACCGCGCCGAGCCGCCAGCTGGCGAATGCCGCGATCGCGAACTGCGGTGAGTTGCGCAGGCCCAGGCCAACCCGGTCGCCGTAGCCCACTCCGCCTTCGGCAAGCGCGGCGGCGAGCTCGCGCGATCGCCGGTCGAGCCAGCTGTAGGTGACGACCGTTTCGCTGCCGTCGATACGCACATGGGTGTACGCCGGCTCGTCCGGACGCTCCTTCGCGAGCTCGGCAAGCCGCTGGCTCTGACTCACGGTCATATCCTGCACCGTCACGCGCGGGCTCCCCCGCCCGCCTGGAACGCCACCGGGATCGCCGTCGCCCCGCGCTCGTAGAAGCCCACCAGCCGCGGCGCTTCGGCGTCGGGATCGAGTTGCAGATCCGGCAGGCGATCCAGCAACGCATTGATCCCGGTGAGCATTTCGGCCCGGGCCACGTGCATACCGAGACAGATGTGGGCCCCGCCGCCGAAGGCCAGCGATGCCTTGGGAGGGCGGTCCACGTCCCACTCGTCGGGTCTGTCCCAACGCTTCGGGTCGCGGCTGGCCGCACCGATGCACAAGTGCATGACCGAGCCCTTCGGCACGTGTACGCCGAAGAAATCAACGTCGTCGGTGACCCATCGGGAGAACATCGGGTCCGTCGGATTGAGCCGAAGCGACTCCTCGATCGCGGGCCGCAGCAGCGAACGATCGGCCTTCACACGCGCCAGCACCTCGGGATGCTGGAGCAGCATCGTCAGCGTGATACCCATCTGCTTCCACGTGGTGCCCGAGCCGGCGGCGAGCAGCAGCAGAGCGAACGAGTAGATCTCCGCGTCGGACAGGACGTGCTTCGACCCGTCCTCGTCGGTCAGCTCAGCCTGTACCAGCACGCTGATGAGATCGTCCCGCGGTACCTCGCGGCGCGCCGCGACGATCGGCGCGATGATCTCGAGTACGGCCTGCGGGTTGCCGGTCGCGGCGCGCACGTCGAGCGCCTGCTCCACCGGAATACCGAAACTGCCGGTGATCGTGAGCACCGGGATCGCCGCGCAGAAGTCGACGTTCAGCTCAGCGCGCCCGGCGCCGGAGAACTCATCGATGAGCGCGTGGACCGTCTCCTCGATCCAATTGCGCATCCACCACTGGGCTTTTGCCGGTACGAACGAGGGCTGCACCAGTGCCCGGTAGCGCCGATGACGTGTGCCGCCCATCGACAGCATGCTGTTCTGCACGTTCGGAGCGGCGTCGAAGTCGGCGCCCACCGCGTCTTCAGATGAGGCAAAGAGCGCGGGGTTGCGATAGGCCGCGTCGCACGCTTCGTAGGTGAAGGCGGAGAAGTGCGGCCGGTCGGGGTAGGGCAGGCCGTGGAACATGTACGGCTCGCTGATCCCGCTGAGTTCGTGCACCGTGCCGGGATGTACGGGCGCCTGCTCGCGCAGCTG
>DATAVO010000162.1:0-17476 GCA_036267695.1 Frankiaceae bacterium | reverse complement strand
CGCGGGGGTCGGCAACGTCTACCGCGCCGAGGTGCTCTACCGCGCCCGGCTCTCCCCGTTCCGGATGGGACGCGACGTGAGCTCCGCGGAGTTCACCGGCTTGTGGACGGATCTGGTGCACCTGATGCGGCTCGGGGTGCGGGACGGTCGGATCGTGACGACGCTCCCCGAGGACCGTCCGGCGGGCCGGCGGCGGCGCCCGCTGCGGGAGGATTCGCACTACGTCTACCGCCGCACCGGCGAGCCCTGCCGGGTCTGCGGGACGCCCATCCGCACCGAGCTGATGGCCGCCAGAAATCTCTACTGGTGCCCGTATTGCCAGCAGTAGCCTGAAATAGCAGGGCACCGCAGGCGTTGGAGTCGGTATGAGCCTGACACTTGGCAGTGGTCCGCTGAACCGGCGGCGTCGCGGCACGTTCAACTTCGACATCGACGGGAACTCGCCGCAGCACGTCATCTACATCGAAGCCGTTCCGCAGCGCGTGCGGGCGGTCTTCAACGGCGAGACGGTCATCGACACCCGCGGCGCCAAGGTGCTCTACGAGAGCAACATCCCCGGCCAGTGGTACGTCCCTGCTGCTGACGTACGCGACGATCTGCTCACCCCGACGCAGACCAGCACGCACTGCCCCTTCAAGGGCGACGCGTCCTACTGGACGCTGACGGTCGGCGATCGCACCGAGCCCGATGTCTGCTGGGGCTACCCGGCGCCCCTCGAGGGCGTGGCCGCGATCGAGGGCATGCGCGCGGTCTACTTCGATCGGATGGACGCCTGGTATGAGGAGGACGAGCAGGTCTTCGGCCACCCGCGCGACCCTTATCACCGCGCCGATGCGCGCCGCTCCTCGGACCGGGTGACCGTCACCGTCGGCGGTGAGGTCGTCGCCGAGACGGACAAGCCGGTGAAGGTCTTCGAGACCAGCCTTCCGCCGCGCTGGTACGTCCCGCTGCACGCGGTACGTCCCGAGGTACTCGAGCGCAGCGACACCACCACCGTCTGCGCGTACAAGGGCGTCGCGTCGTACTACAGCGTCGCGGGCATCGAGGACGCTGCGTGGGTCTACGAAGAGCCCTTTGCTGACGTCAGTGCGATCGCGGGGCTGCTCTCGTTCGCCGGCGAAGGCGTCGTCGTCAGTGTCGAGCCGGGAGCCTGACGCTCAGCCTTTGATCTCCACCAGTTCGAAGGCGGGGTAGAACTTCTCGCCCGCCGAATGGCACGTGAGTTGGGCGGGCTGCTCGGAGGTGGCACGTCGGACTGTCACGTCGACCGGCGCCTTTCGGGTCGAAAGGCTGACGTGCCAGGCGTTGGGACCCGCCGCCGGCGCCTCCTCGGTGAGCAGCGGGAGCAGGTCGCCGATCGCGTCGAGATCGGCCAAACCGCCTGTGGTGCGGGCGAAATGCTGCGCCGCTTGCACGGGTGGGCTGAAGCAGCTGCGGCCGCGCAGGTAGTGGACGGGCACGCGTCCGGAATCAATGAGCTCCGCGACGCCTGACGCCTCGTCCGGCTCCACCCTGCCGAGATACAACCCCGACGGCAGCGCGACGACGTTGCCGGCGAACCGGTCGCCGCCGACGTGGCTGGACTCCCAGACCCGGCCGGGCGCGAGCTCGCTGGAAAGCGCGGCGACGACGGGCCGGCCGCGGATCGCGCAGCACGGATCGTGCTTGCCGTGAGTGCAGACGAGATAGATCGATTCACTCACCGGTGTCCAGCCGGGGTCTTCCAGCGCCAGCTCTTCCAGCGCTGACTCGTCGGGGAGCAGCAGGGTCGCCAGGCCTTCCCAGCCGGGACGCACATCCGCGTAGTACACCCGTATGCCGTCTTCGGCAGCGAGCCCAGGCGGCCGGCGGATCAGGACCAGGCGGGCACGGACGTTACGGGCGACGCGGGAGAGGTGGCCGAGCGCAGCGCGACCGACCCGCCCGAGCGGAACGGACTCGCCCGAGAAGGGGCCGGATTGCTCGACGAGCAACCATCGCTCGACATGGCTGGCGGTGCCGAACATGGGCTCGTCCCGCTCGAAAGAGTCGTCAGCGCAACGGAAATCGGCGGCGGTGAGCGGAGCGGGTACGGGCGGCTGGGTCATGGCTTTCCGGAGGCGACCGTCACCATTCCTTCGATCAGAAGCCGCCGGACGAGGACGAGCGCGTCATCGACCGGGAGCCCCAGATCGCTTACCTGGCAAGGCTTTTCGAGCAGCGCGTTCACGGCGGGCTCGACGTACGCCGGAAGCGAGAGGCTGCGATCAGGCAGCTGCAGGACAACGCGATCCGGCGGAGCGTCAGCCGCGAAGGTCACCACGAGACCTTCTCTCGGACGCACGAGCGCGGACTTGTCGAACGCGAGGAGGGCGTCCTCGCTTGCCAGCATGCCGAGCGGTTCGACCCCGCCGTGCCGGCTGACCCTTTTGCGGGCCGCGTCCCGCGCTCGCTCGCCGGGCAGCGCGTTCAGCCAGGCCGCTGCCTGGGCGACGATCCTGGCGACGTCAGCGAGCTGTTCCTCGGGCCCACCGAGTGGCAGCGAGCGGCGGAACGACTCCTCGTCGGCCGCGAGCTCGAGGACGTCACGCAGGACGTCGTAGGCTGTGCTGGCAGTGACCCCCACGGTGAGGTGAATCGAGCGCTGCTCGTTGGTCTCGGCGGCGTGGATGTAGCCGCGCGGGAGGTAGAGCGCGTCGCCCGGCTCGAGCATGACCGACAGCAGCGGGGCCGCGCCGTCAGCGACCAGCGGTGCGTCGCTCAGTGACTTCGACGGCTGCGATGTGAGCGGCAGCGTGAGCGCGGGGGAGTAGACGTTCCATTTCTTGGCGCCGTCCACCTGCAGCACGAAGACGTCATGGGTGTCGTGGTGCGGGGCGAAGCCGCGCGAGCCGGGTGGGGTGACGTAAGCGTTGCACTGCGTCGGGTGTCCGAGCTCGCTGGCCAGCGTGCGGCAGAAACGCACCAGCGGCGGGTGAATGCGGTGCAGCGAATTCAGGATGAGCGTCGCGCCGGAGGCGTAGGACTCGCGTACCGCCTCAGGCTCGACGAGATCGGTGATGCGCCGGTTTCCGGCCGCGGCCGAGCGGGTCGTTCCGGCGACCGTCTGGCCAGCCTGGACCACCCGGAAGAACGGGGTGCGCAGGCCACGTTCGGTGAGCAGTTCGTCGACGTCTGCTGCGCAGAGCAGGTCGGCGAAGCCGCCCGGATGGCGGGAAAGCAGCGGCTCGCGCGACCAGTAATCCGCGCCGAAAGCGGCGCGACCGAGTCCGGTGCAGCGCCGAAGCGCCGCACCGGACCCGTCGGGGTGGGACGTGCTCAACTGTCCGTCTGGTCGGCGTCCGAATCCGTCTGGTCCGCGTCAGCGTCGGTCTGGTCCGCGTCAGCGTCGGTCTGGTCGGCGTCGGCATCCGTCTGGTCGGCGTCGGCATCCGTCTGGTCCGCGTCAGCCTGGCTGACCGGGTAGGAAGCCGCGGTGCGCGTGGTGATGATGTCTTCGTCGGTGAGCGACATGAAACCTCCGTGGGTTGCTGGTTCTTTGATCCTCGTCCCCATTCCGCGTCAAGGCGAACCTGTCGCGGACGAGCAGATCGTGGCGCTGCTTGCTGAGCTGCCGGCGTGCTCGGCGCACGGCGGGAGGCCGAGCAGGCGGCGATGGCGCTCGCGGACCGGGGTGACGATGGCGCCGGTTACATTGTCGCCGATCACGCAGGTGCGGCCGGCGAGAAAGAGCGCGGCCACGTAGGCGCACACGATTGCGTCGACCGGGTCCTCGAGGCGGCGCAGCGCGGCGGCCGTCGGTGCTTGCGCGGTATCGCGGCGCAGCGCGGCGAAACCGTCCGGGCTGGAAAGGGCGGGGAGGCCGGAGGGCGCCGCGAGCCCCGCCAGTAAATCGACGAGCTTGACGAGCGCCGCCTGCCTCATCGCCAGGCTGCGATCCTTGCGCGCCTTGTACTTCAGCACCTGCGATAGGTCGAAGAGCGCGACCGTGGCGCTGTGCGGGTAGACCTCGAGTGCCCTCCGCTGGCCGGCCGCGGGCGGGAGCGCGGCGTCGATGGCGAGATCGTGACGGCGGGCGAAGTGCGCGGCCCGGCCGCCGTCAGAAAAGTGCGGGAGCCCGGTGTTGGACGGGTAGGCGCCCGCGTGTTGGCCGGCAAAGGCGCGCGTCAGATCGGCCTCGCAGGGCCGGCGGCCGGATGGATTGACGACGTGCAAGGGGGCGTCGAGCCCGACGATGCAGGGTCCGCCGATCCAGGGCTCGAGCACCGCGTCTATCTCCTCGTCGCTGCGGACGCTCACCAGCTCCACCAGTCGCCCTTGCGGGTCGAGCACGGCGATCCCGGTAGGTGCGCGGGTGCCCCAGGCCAGGTCGATGCCGATCATCACCGGTGCGCCCAACTCACGCCCCACGGGTGGCCGAATCAACCGTTGGCCGCGCTGCGGCCGTACATAATCGGCGAATGCAGGCGCGCGGGGGACGTCCGGTGAGCACCCCTCCATGCTGACGCCAGGGTCTACTTTCGCGGGCTACCGGGTCGAGCGGCGCATCGGCCGGGGCGGCATGGGAGAGGTCTACCTCGCCCGCCATCCGAGGCTGCCGCGCTCCGACGCGCTCAAGCTGATGTCCGAGGAGCTCTCCCGCAACGAGATCTACCGGCAGCGTTTCAGCGCCGAGGCCGACCTCGCCTGCCAGGTGCAGCACGAGTCGGTCGTGCGGGTCTATGACCGCGGCGAGGACGACGGCCGGCTCTGGCTGGCGATGGAATACGTCGAAGGCCGCGACCTGGCCGAGGTGCTGGCCGCGGAAGGCAGGCTGCCATTCGACCGGGCGGTGGGATTGGTCGAGCGCATCGCCTCAGCACTCGACGCCATCCACGCCCGCGGATTGCTGCACCGCGACGTGAAACCGGCCAACATCCTGGTGGCCAGCAGTGCGTCGGGCAGTGAGCGCGCGCTGCTGACCGACTTCGGAATCGCCCGCTCCGCCGCCGACTCGCTCGGGCTCACGGGGGTCGGTGACATCGTGGCGACCCTGCATTACGCCGCCCCCGAGCAGTTCGAGATGCGCTCGGGGGAGCTCGATCGAAGGGTCGATGTCTACGCCTTGGGCTGCGTCCTCTACGAGATGATCACCGGCCGCGTTCCGCTGCAAGGCGATTCGGTCGCGTCGTTCTGGCACACGATGCAGACCGAAGTCCCCTCGCCGCCGAGCCGTGAGGTCGCCGGTATCCCCACACCGCTCGATGCCGTCGTGGCGAAGGCGCTCAGCAAGCGGCGCGACGATCGATACTCCACCGCCGGCGAACTCGCCCGCGCCGCGCGCGATGCCATCAGCGTGTCCCGCACTCTCGTCACCGGACCGCCGATCCTGCCGACTCCTCCGGTTCAGGCGCCGCCCACGGCTGTGTCTAGCGACCCGCATCGCATCGGCCTGCGCCGTGACGATGCTGCGGCCCCAGGGGGGTTTCGCCAGTTCGGGCCCATCGCCACGGAGGAATTGCCGCCGGACCAAGCGCAGCGGCTCATCTGGCTGATCTCCAGCTCCCGGGTGCTGACGATGCCTAGCGCCCTGGGCGGCTGGGGCCCGAGCACGGCGCTGACGGTCGAGGCGCCCGGTCAGTTCCACACGGTCGCGTGGAACGGTGCGCCGCCGCCGACCTTGGCTGAACTGGCGTCCGAGGTCGAGCGACTGGGGGGCTATCGGGGAACTCCGCCGCCGTTCCAGCCATCGGGCGGGGCACGGTCCCAACCTTCGGGGCACGGTCCCAAGCGGCGGGGCAGGGGCAAGCTGCTCGCGGTGCTCGGTGGTGTCGTGGTGCTGATTGCTGCCGCCGTCGTCACAGTTCTGCTGCTGAGCTCCAAGAAGCCGGTGCCAGGCGTACCGGGCGGGGTGACCGTCACCGCCGGACGTGGTGAGGTGACCATCCACTGGACGCCCAGCAGCGGCACCACCGATCACTATGTCGTCTACGAGGACGGCCGGCAGATCGGCACCCAGTCGCCCGGCGCGACGACCTTCACGGTCAAGGCGGGCGACACGGCGTCCCACAACTACGCGGTCCAGGCGGTCAACCACGCCGGGCGTACATCTGCCATCTCGCCGCCCGTGAGGATCCAGGCACTGGTCCGGCCGCTGACCGCGCCGGAGAAGGCGTTGCTGGCCAAGCTCCCGAGCGGGCTGGTCAGCGGCGATAGCTGCGAGCCCATCCTGACCGGCATCGATACGCACCTGAGCATGGCGATCACCTGCGGCCCGGGTGCCGGGCAGTCTCCGAGCCCGCCGGCGGTCGTCCCCAGCAAGGTCGAGGTCTACGGGGCGGCCAACCTGGCATCGATGAAGTCGGCCTTGGCTGATCAGATCGCCATGTTCAAAGCCTTGCCCGGCGCCTGCTCCACCGCGCCGCAGCAGGGGACCTGGAACTTCACCGAGACGCCGAAGGTGCTGAACGGGCAGATCGTCTGCTACGTCTCCGTCGGGAAGTCCTACCTGCTGTGGTCTTACAACAGCGCGCTGTTCTACGTCCGGATTTCCAGTTCGTCCCCGTACGCGGATCTGCTGAAGTACTGGCAGAACGCGTCGCTGCACCTGCCATGAGACGGAACCTGCCATGAGCATGGCCGAGGTTCGGGTCACCGAGGTCGGGGCGTTGCTCGCCGAGGGGGCGAGCCTGCTCGACGTCCGCGAGGGCTATGAGTGGGACGCCGGTCATGCCGCGCCGGCCGAGCACCTTCCGATGGGAGAGCTGGCCCTCGACCGGCTCCCGGAAGGCCGGCCATTGCTGGTGATCTGCCACGTCGGCGGACGCTCGGCCGTCGCGACGGATGCCCTGATCCGTGCAGGGGTGGAGGCCGTGAATGTCGCCGGCGGCATGGACGCGTGGGCGCGCGCCGGACTGGCGGTCGTCACGGATTCAGGCGAACCCGGACGGGTTGTCTGAGGGCGGAAGAAGCCTGAGCTCAGACGCCAGCGGGGGCGTTGATGGCGAGCAGTGCGGCGGTCACCAGACCGCGGGCGAAGCGGATGGCGCCGTGGCCGGCGCGGTCAAGGTGGATGGCGTCGGTGCCGCCCCTGCGGACGTCGACGAAGCCGTTCGGGCACGCCCCGTCCTCCGGCTGGCAGGCGAGCGTTTGTGAGAAGACGAAGTCGGGGGAGACGGCGAGCGCGGAGGCATCGCTGAGGTGCCAGCGGCCACCGGAGGCGTTGACCATGTCGACGTACAGGTCACGGATCGCCGGCACACCCTGGAAGCCGTAGAACGGGATGGGCTTGGCGAGCTCGGCAGCGGTGGGGACCGCGGGCGGCGCCGGCACCGCGGGGTTGCGCGCCGGCGGAGTAGCGATGACGACCGTCGCCCCGGCAGCAGTCGCGCGGTTGGCGAGGTCGGTCAGATGCGCGCGGTAATTGCTCAGCAGATCCGCGAGCGGGTACGCGGTCTGCGGGTTCACGCAGCCCGAAGCGGCGCCGCCGTTGCCGCTGAAGGCCAGCACCACGACGGTCGGGTGAGCGGCGGCCAGGGCAGCGTCGAAGTCGCCGCCTGTCCAGTCGCAGGGGGCCGTGCCGAGCCGGTCGGTGACGCGGACCTCGACCCCGGAGTTGGAGTCGGCACGTAACTGGTCTGCGGCCTGTTCGACCAGGCTGTCACCGACGACCAGGACGACGGGACGCACCGTCCCGCCGGCAACGCGGGCCGGTGTGGCTCCAGTCGCGACCGTTGGCGCGTCAGTAAGGGCCACGGTTGTCGCTGTGGCCGGAGGCCGTGCAGCTACCGCTGGGCTCTGGATGGCGGCCGTGACCAGCGCAAATGCCAGGGCTGACGGGATGGCCAAGATCCGGAGTCTGCGCGCACGATTGCGGTCCACAGATAGTTTTTCGGTCCGGTTCGAGCGGTATTGAGCGTCGCTGAGTGTGATATCCCGACTGCAGTGAGCAATCGACTTCTTACGAGGGCACTAGGTCCCGGCTCCCGGTAGCGTGCCGACCCATGAGTGATCAAGGGGTTGCGACAGGCTCGGCGGCCGGTTGCGGCGATGTGGAGACGGTCGAGCGGGTGATTCCGGCCGCGCCCGAGCTGATCTTTGCGATCATTGCTGATCCTTCGCGGCACCCCGAGATCGACGGCTCGGGCACCGTTCGCGGCGTCAAGACCCCGCCGCAGACGCTGGCTCTCGGGTCGAAGTTCGGAATGGCGATGAAGCTCGGCATCCCGTACTCCATGGTCAGCACGGTCATCGAGTTCGAGCCGAACCGTCGCATCGCGTGGCAGACGCGGCCGCCGGGGCGCATTCCCGGCAAGCTCGCCGGCGGTCGCATCTGGCGCTACGAGCTCGAGCCGGTCGAGGGCGGCACGCGGGTGCGCGAGAGCTGGGACATCTCCCAGGAGGTCGTCAAGATCCTCGTCAAACCCGCGCGCGGCAAAACGATCAAGGCGATGGCCGACACGCTCGAGCGCATCGAGAAGGCGCTGGCCGCCGAGCCGGCCTGAGTGCCCGTGAGTTCTGGCAGCGCATACCCCACCGGTCGGTCGCTGACCCGGCTGTCCAAGCCGGCCGCTCTCGGGGTGGTCGCCACCTGCTACGGGGTGGCGGCCATCGCCGCGGCGATCACGGTCGCAGTCTGGCGCGGGCACCATCCGATCGCGGTGGCACTGCTCGCAGATGTGATCGCGACGGTCGTCATCTTCGCCTTGTCCATGGGCGTTGCCAACTCGAGCGTGTACGACGCGTATTGGAGCGTCATCCCACCGGTCGTCGCCATTGCCTGGGCACTCGTCGCACCTTCGGGGCTGTCCAGCGGGCAGCACGTCCGCCAGGTATTGGTCATCGTCCTCGTGACCGTCTGGGCCGTCCGCCTCACGCTCAACTGGGCGTTCGGCTGGACCGGCTTCGACCACGAAGACTGGCGCTACGTGAACCTGCGCGAGGGCCTACCGCGGCGGTTTCTGTGGCCCTTGGTGAGCTTCCTGGCGATCCAGCTGATGCCGACGCTGGTGGTCTTCGCCGGCCTGCTGTCGCTCTGGCCGGCGCTTGCGGCACCGCGTCACGGGTTGGGTTTTCTCGACATCGTCGCGACGATCGTCACCTTGGCGGCGATCGCGCTGGAGACCAAGGCCGACTTGCAGATGCACGCCTTCGCGCGCGATCCGGCCAATCGCGGCAAGCCGATGGACCAGGGATGGTGGGCAGTCTCGCGACATCCCAACTATCTGGGCGAGATCACCTTCTGGTGGGGGCTGTGGCTCTTCGGGCTGGCAGCGGCTCCGTCGTGGTGGTGGACGGTCGCGGGGCCGGTCGCCATCGTCCTGCTCTTCGAAGCTGCCAGCATCCCGATGATGGAAACCCGCTCGCTGGAAAGGCGTCCGGAGTACGCGGACTACCAGAAGCGGGTGGCGCGGCTGATGCCATTGCGGTCGCGTCACCGCAAAGGACAGCGCGCAGTCAGCTGACGGGAAGGATCGTCACAGCGTCCTCCGGTGCGACAGATCGTGCCCAGCGGCGGGCCTGCTCCAAGGTGCCTGGATCGCCGTTCACATTGAGCTTCACGGTGTTGCTGCGCTCGTCCGGGCCACTGCGCCAGATGTCGATCCCGTTGGCGGCGAGGTGTTCTCGGACGCGAGTGTGAAAGGCGTCGAGCTCGCGGTAGGCGTAGCGCACGGTCTCGACGCGCAGGCGCCGGATCCCCGCTTCGTCGGCCGCTGCAGCGAGTTCGTCGGCGCCGCCGGTGACGTACTGGAGGAACTCGCCGCCGTCCAGCCAGGTGATCCACGCGTGGCCGTCGAGATCGGCAGGCTGCTCCGACAGCCAGGCCTTGGCGAAATTCGCGGCAGCTTCCTTGTCTTCGAGGACCTGCCGGTACCAGAGCTCTTCGGTGTCGCTCAGCACCTGCTGGCCGTACAGGCGGCCATCCGGCATCCGGGCTTCCTCGACGAGTTCGGCGACGAGGCCCCGATCGAGGGGCAGGCCGAGTTCGCGGCGCCACTCGGTGGCGGCGTCGATCTCCTGCTCGCGTACCTGCTCTTCGGTGGGGAGTGCACCGTCGGTCACGGTGCGCGCCCCGAGCGGGCGGGCGAGCTGCACCCGGGCCCGGAACGGATAGCCGACGAGGTTGCGGGAAGCGCCTGACGGTGGCTCGGCGAAAGCGAGCCAGAGCGTTACCACGACGTTGTCGGGATCGGACTCGTCGGACTCGACGGCGTGCAGGTGATCGCCGCTGCCGTGGACGGCCGCGAGCTCCAGGGTCAGGCCATCGGCGGAAGCGACGACGGCCCCCCACGGGTGCGGCCGCGGGTCATAGCCGGGCGCCGGCGAGAGCAGCGGGCCGCTCGGCTCAGCGAAGGGAGCCGGCTGTGGACTGATCCGGCTGCGGATCCGGCTGGGACTCACGCGTCACCCTCCTCCCGCGCAGGCCTTTGATACCTAGCACGCCGATCACCGTGCCCAGGGCGAGGGAGACGACCGTCAGCACCAGATGCACGATGAAGAACGCGTGAGGCGTGTTACCCGTGAAGGAGCGCTTGTCGCCCGCGATGTTCTTGATGAAGGTCGGCCAGATGATCCACGACCACACGCCGAAAGCGACCAGGAACCAGGACCATCCGCGGGAAAGTTTCATCCCCGCCCATGGTGCCAGGCCGACTTGTGAGCCCGGCGTCAGCTGCTCTCGTAGGCCTCGCGGATCGCGGCGGAGACCCGGCCCCGCGAGTTGACCTCGTAGCCGTTTTCGAGGGCCCACGCCCGCAGGGTCGCCGCGTCAGGTCCGGAATCAGCCGATGCCCGCGCGGTCCGGCCGGCCGAACCGTTACGGATGCTGACCTTTCGGGCGCCCGCGACATACGGAGCAAGAGCCTTACGCAGGGCGGCGGCATTCTTCGTATTCAGATCAATCTCGTACGCACGACCGTCGAGGCCAAAACTGAGTGTCTCTTCGGCGTCGCCGCCGGCGAGGTCGTCCTCGAGAAAAACAATCGTTCGTTGGGCCATGCGCGGATGCTAGCGGAATCTGACCGCCTGTCAGTAAGTGACTGGCAAACCCGTGTCAGGCGCTGATCACCTCGGCTGCCACCCGCTCGCCGGAGCTGACGGCGCCGTCCATGTAGCCGTTCCAGTAAGTCGCCGTCTCCGTGCCGGCCCAGTGGATCCGACCGACGGGTTGGCGCATGGCTGTGCCGAAATCACTGAGCACGCCTGGGGGCATGTAGGCGACGGGGCAGCCGCGCGTCCACTCCTCGTCCGACCAGTTCTTCTCGACGTAGTCCTTGGGCTTGCGGGTTTGCGGCCCGAAGTACTGTGCCGTCTGCTTTAGGAACGTGTCACGCCGGGCTGAGGCCGTCATGTCGTTCCAGTCGCGGGCTTCGGTCCCGCCGACGAAACCGAACAGAACTCCCGGCGTTCCGCTGGGAGGTGAGTTGTCGAACGTGCTGCGGGCGAGTCCCGTGTCACCGATGACCTGCCCGGAAAGCTTCGCATCGCGCCAGAACGGTCGGTCGTAGACGGCTTCGGCCTTCACCAGCGAGCCCTGCGGAGCGCGCTGCAGCAGCTGCGCGCGCCGGCTCGGCAGCAGCGGCGACCACTCGATAAAGGCTGACACTGCAGGGGGAATCGCCACGATGGCGCGGCTTGCCGTGACGGTGACTTTGTCACTGATGACGGTGACGCCGCGATCGGTCTGGGCAATGCGGCGCACGGGAGTGGAGAGGATGACCCGGTCGCCCAGCGCCTTGGCGGCCTCGGTGGCCACGCGTTGCGATCCTCCGACGAAGCGGCTTTCCTGGGCGCCGCCCTGCGTCGTGATGAGGCGCGCGAACGATCCCGGCGTGCTGGCATTTCCGGCACACGCGACGTACCAGAGCGCGTAGAGAAGCGAGATGTCACGAGGTTCGGCGCCCCACAGCGATTTCGTGGCGGTGCCGGTGAGCACTCGAGTGCCGGGATTGCGCACCTGCGCATCCAGAAAAGTGGACAAGGTCTGGCTGTCGAACTCATCCGCACGCGGGGCGGTCCAGGGGGCATCGACGGGGACCGTTTTAGCTAGCCCGTCGATGATGCCGATGAAGCGGATGATGTCGGCGGCGACGGCCGGGTCAGTCGGCAGGCCTGTAGCGGGGTAGCGGCTGACCTTTCCGTTGAGCAGAAGCAGGTTGCTGCCGTCGTTGTAGGTGTCGAACGTGTCGACCCCGACAGCTTTCGCGAGTGCCGCGATCCGGTCCTGGGTCGGCCCGATGTACTCGCCGCCGACCTCGGTGATGTCCCCGCCGCCGATCGCATGGTTCAGCACCCGGCCACCCACCCGATCCCGCGCCTCCAGCACGATGACCGAGCGGCCGCGGCTCACCAATTCGCGGGCGGCCGTGAGGCCCGCCAGACCGGCCCCGACGATCACGAAATCCGCCGTGCGGGTGGAGGGTCCGGAACTGGCGTCGGCGGCGGGACCGGTCGTGGAGGCGCTGCAGCCGGTGAGGCTCGCCGTCGCCGCTCCGGCGGCCCCGGCGACGCTTGCCAACAGCACATTTCGGCGGCTGAATTCATGAGTCACCCGGCGATCATGCCGTGCGGCTAGCCTGATCAAACGTGACCGCCACACTCGTTGCGAAGGATCTCGGCGCCGGGCACGGCGATCGTGCCCTGTTCACGGGCCTCGACCTCGTCGTCGGGCCGCAGGACGTGACGGGTCTCGTCGGCGCCAATGGGGCCGGAAAGTCCACCCTGCTGCGCATCCTGGCCGGTGTTGACGCGCCCGAGAGTGGCTCGCTGAGCTTGCGGCCATCGACGGCAACCGTCGGCTATCTGCCGCAGGAAACCGAGCGCCGCGAGGGTGAGACGGTGCAGGCGTTCCTGGCGCGTCGTACGGGGGTCGCCCCTGCCCAGGAGGCCATGGACCGGGCTGCTCAGATCCTTGCTGACGCGGACGACGATCCCGCGGCAGGGGACATCTACTCGGCGGCGCTGGAGCGCTGGCTGGCCCTCGGGGGAGCGGACCTGGAGGACCGGGCCGCTGGGATCGCCGAGGAGGTCGGGCTCGGGGTCGATCTGGAGGCGCCCATGACGGCGCTCTCTGGAGGGCAAGCCGCGCGAGCCGGACTCGCCTCGCTCCTGCTTTCGCGCTACGACATCTTCCTGCTCGACGAGCCCACCAACGACCTCGATCTCGACGGTCTCGATCGGCTGGAGCATTTCGTGGCCGACGTGCACCGGCAGGGCTCCCCGCTGGTCGTCGTCAGCCATGACCGCGTCTTCCTCTCCCAGGTGGTGACGCGCGTTGTGGAGATCGATCGGGCGCAGCACCAGGTGAACGTCTTCGGCGGTGGCTACGACGCGTACCTGCAGGAGCGCGAGGTGGCGCGCCAGCACGCGCGCGAGACTTACGAGGACTACGCGGGTACCCGTTCGTCGTTGCAGGCCAGGGCTCGCACGCAACGGGCGTGGATGGAGAAGGGCGTGCGCAACGCCCGCCGCAAGGCCACGGACAACGACAAGTTCGTCCGCAAGTTCCGCGCCGAGACCAGCGAGAAGCAAGCGGCGAAGGCGCGCCAGACGGACCGCATGATCGAGCGCCTGGACGAGGTCGAGGAGCCACGCAAGGAATGGCAGCTACGGATGTCGATCGCGCAGGCGCCGCGGGCCGGAGCGGTCGTGGCGAACCTGCGAAATGCCCTGGTGCGCCGGGGAACTTTCACACTCGGGCCGGTGACGCTGCAGATCGACTGGGCTGATCGGGTGGCCATCACCGGAGCTAACGGAAGCGGCAAATCGACCCTGCTCGCCGCGTTGCTCGGCCGGCTTCCGCTCGATGCCGGTTCCGCGAGTCTCGGTCCGGGCGTGGTGGTGGGCGAGGTCGACCAGACACGGCGGATGTTCGAGCGAACCGGTGCGTTCCTCGATGTTTTCCGGCAGTCGCTACCCGACCTCGAACCTGCCGAAATCCGCACACTGCTGGCGAAATTCGGCTTGGGTGCTCAGGCAGTCGAGCTACCCGCTGACGCACTCTCGCCGGGGGAGCGCACGCGTGCCGCCCTGGCGCTGCTTCAAGCGAAGGGCGTCAATCTGCTCGTGCTCGACGAGCCCACCAATCATCTTGATCTGCCGGCCATCGAGCAGCTGGAGTCGGCGCTCGACGGCTACGAGGGGACGCTGCTACTGGTCACCCACGACCGTCGCATGCTCGAGGCCGTGCACGTGAACCGGCGCCTCGCGGTGCGCGCGGGTCAGGTCTCCGAGAACTGATCCAGGCTCAGGCGATGCCGCCCTGAACGACGGGTTCGAGCGTGTAGGGGCAGGCAGGTGTGCCATTTGCCGGCTGCGGGGCCACGATCGTGAAGACATAGCCGTGGCCACGGTGGAAGAAGCCGCCCGCATCACCCGTGCCGCAGGCGGTAGGACCCGAACGCTGCGCGTAGGACAGGGCCCAGCTGTCGTCCCCATCAGGGACATTGGCCGGCCCGGTGAGGGTCAGGGTGACGCTGCGGCCGGTGCCGACAGGTGTCCCGGTCACCGTCCCCAGCTTCGGCGTCACCGTCACCGGAGTTTCGTTGACGAACGTGACGCGCACCCTGTTGGCCGCCGGCGGCGCCGGCACCGTGGTTTGCACCAGCCCGACTCTTGTTGCCGTGACAGGGAAGAGCGTCACCGCGGTGCCCTTGCCCGCTGCGACGATGGCGTTGATGGTCGCCAGCGGCGTGCTGCCCGGCAGGCTCCCGGCGGCGTCGTCGTAGAAGTCGACCTTGTAGCCGCCCGGGTTGATGTCGAGATCGGGGATCTTCTGAGCGTTGTTGATCTGGGCCAGGAAACGCCCGATGTAGAGGTCGAATTTCTTGGTGTCGAAGCCGGCCGCGATGTTGAGGCTGCCCTTGCCCAGGAAGCTGATCGGCGTCTGCTGGACACGACGGCCGTCCGTCGCGTTCACCGTGCAATAGCCCGCGCAATGGAGACCGCCGACGGTGCTGGTGACGCGGAACTTCGCCGAGCCGCTCCCACCACTACCGAGGCGGACGGCCTGCTGCTGCGCGACGCTCGCCGTGCATCCGTGGGAGGGTGACGGCACCTGGCCGGGACCGCACTCCGACAGCCACACGGTGGCATTGGGTGCGAACTGCGTGATCGAGACGTCGACCACCTGGCCGTTCTGATACGGCCCGGCGGGCCCGACTGCCAGGCAACCGGCCAGCAGCAGAAGCAGTGAAGGTGCACCGACGAGCGGTAGCCAGCGCCTCAAGACGTCCCCCAGTCAGGTGCCCGATGAGTGACTTGGGCACCTGACCGTAGCAGGGGCTATGTCTAACTTCGTGCGGTTCGGCTCATGCGGTTTAGTACCAACCGGTGGCGAGCGAGTGCGACCAGGCGCCGCACGGGCTGCCGTAGTCGGCACGGATGTAGCTCAGTCCCCAGCGGATCTGCGTGGCGGCGTCAGTGCGCCAGTTCGGGCCGGAGGCGGCCATCTTCGACGCGGGCAGCGCCTGCGGGATGCCGTACGCGCCGCTGTAGGGGTTCGTCGCGAACTGGTTCCAGCCGGACTCGCGCATCCAGAGGTTGTTCAAGCAGTTGAACTGTGTGTCATTGCCCCACCCGTAGGAAAACATGATGTTGCGCGCGATAGTGCGGGGGTTGCTGGGGGGAGAGCAGGAGGTCGCCGTCGCGACCGCGGCTACTACTGCGGCGGAAGCGAGGACGGCGCGGCGGGCTTTAGGGCGCGCGGAGACGGCGGACAGGAACGACACGACAGGGCCTCTCTCGCGCCTACGAGGTGAGCTGTCGGGTTCGGGCAAGAGCGGCCCGGCCGGTCACCATCACATACTGGCGACCCGGCTTCACCCCAAGGACGCGAATTCGCTGGGCTTTGCGCAGGATCTGGCAGGGCCGGCGACATCGCGCCCGGGAGATTGGGTCCCCCGCTCCCGTCCACGCAGATACGTGGCTCCATGACCCGGGACGGGATTCGGCGAACGAGTCATGGTCTCCACACGTTCGGTGGAGCGGCCCTAAGCCTAGGCGCCCATCGGCACCCGACTACCCAGCGGTAGCAAGGGTGAAAAAGACCACAGACGGTTTACAGCGCGTCAACCTTGACTAGCCGCAGGTAGTGGCCTTGATCACGGCAAGATGGCGGCGTTTGCTCTCAGATCTTTTACATGTTCGACACAGTTGGTATGCATCTGCCTTGCGGCGTGCTCATTGGCTAGGCGCTCTACACCGCCCACGCAACGGCCTACGGTGACGGGCCGCAATGGCCACGTCACCAGCGACGATGATGTCCTGGACGTCGATCTGGCCCTCCCGAAGTCCATGGGCGGCCCCGGGGGTGAGCTGAGCAACCCGGAGCAGCTCTTCCCGCGCTCGACAAGGACACCGCGCTGAAGCTCGTGGAGCAGGCCCACCAGGTGTGCCCGTACTCGAACGCGCCTCACGGCAACATCGACGTGGCGCTGTCGGTCGTTTGAGGAGGTGCAGCTACTCGCGCTCGACGAACGGGGGCGGGGGCTGCACCGGATGGCTCGTCATGGTCTGGACAACCTCTGCGGCGATGGCGTGGAGCTTGACGTTGCGGCGTTGTGATTGGCCGCGTAGCAAGTCGAACGCCTGCTTTGCCGAGATCCGGCGCGTGCCCATCAGCACGCCCATCGCCTGATCGATGACGGTACGGCTGGCAAGCGCATCCACCAGTTGCGAATTCACGCGCAGCTGCATCTCGTGTCGCTGAACCAGTGCCAAGGCACCGCACGCCTGCGCGG
Source organism: Frankiaceae bacterium (assembly GCA_036267695.1). Lineage (GTDB taxonomy): Bacteria > Actinomycetota > Actinomycetes > Frankiales > Frankiaceae > DATAZK01. The sequence goes on along the minus strand of DATAVO010000162.1, from coordinate 779 downwards.
CAAAGGCCATGCCTTGCGCACACTCGGCAGCGGTGAATTCGTGAGGACTGGCCGCGTACAGGTTCATCGCCCCGACCGTCTGAGCGCCCGCCGTGAGCGGCAATGACAGTGAAGCGGCGACCCCGCAACGCATCGCATGTGCCGGGTAGTCACCCCAGCGACGATCGGTAGCGAGATTCGTGACCGTCACCGTTTCACCGGTGTGCAGCGCCTCCAAACATGGGCCGACGCCGCGGCCGTACTGCAGTTCATCGACGCGGTCAGCCAAGGGATCGCTGGAGCCCACCGTCAGCGGCTCGGCGCCGCGGCGAAGCGTGATTCCGCACGATGAAATAGGCGGAATGACTGCGACCGCCATCGCGGCCAGGTCGGCCAGGAAGGCGTCGAGCTCGGACGTGCTGATCAGCAGGTCCTGGAGTTCGCGGTAGGCGACTGCCAGGTCAGGCAGCTGCGGACGAATTGCAGGGGAAGACAGAGAGCTGGCGGTCATGAAAGACCGGTCCAAACTGAAGGCCCGTACGGGCTTCCGCCGTGTTCGCCAAAGGCGGCGCCACCGGAGGCGGCACGGGGAGACCCTCAGTACGTTTAACGTACGCCTGCCCGGGGTGGTACCCAGCGCGAAATAGCCGACCCGCCCCGCGCACCGCCTCATCGAGGGTGCGCAAAACCCAGTAATCGACGCTACTAGTGGGTCTTCCGGTCGATTACTGGGTTTTGCGCGAGCGCTGGAAGGTCTAGTAGCGCTAGTCGTTGGCGGGCTTGATGTTCTGGTTCACGTG